>JAJYPP010000028.1 GCA_021795235.1 bacterium | reverse complement strand
GCGCCCCGCGCGTCGAGGGGGATCTGTGGGTGCCGGAGAAGTACCGCGCACTGCTCGGCGCATGGGTGGCCAGTGGTGACGCCTACTCGGTGGAGTTGATGCGCGACGGGGAACTCCTGCGAGCGCATGTCACCGGCCCGAGTGGTAGGCAGCCGGTGAAGCCCGACCTGGCACGGGGGGTCCTCGCCTTCGACACCAACCCCGACGGTCTGGCGTTCTACAACCTCGATTCCCGCGGTAACCGCGAGCGATTCCCGAAGGGCTTCTGCCTGCCCCAGCCGACGAACCTGGCCAAGTACCCCGGCGAGTGTCACATCGGGGTCGGCAACGGGGTGCTATGGATCAAGGTCCCCGACTGGACCCAGGGCTCGACCGGCCGACGGGACTATCTCGCCGGTGTGGTCGCCAAACTCGCCTGTGACGCCGCTGTCCAGATCGGGAAACCGCTGGCCTTCGAGGGCCTCGGCTTCGCCAAGGACCACGACACCAACCGGTCCTTCAACCGGATGAGTGCCGGGTTCGCCTACGAGAAGGTGCTGGAGGCGGTGGTGCGCAGGGCCGTCAAGGTCGGGGTGGCCTGGAGCGTGGCGAACCCGGCGTTCACCTCGGCCATGGGGCGCTGGCGCTTCCAGGCCGATGAGGGGCTGTCGGTGCACCAGGCGGCGGCCAAGGTGATCGGCAGGCGGGCGCTCGGGCATTGCGAGCGATTCGATCCCACCACCCGCAAGAGGATCAGCAGACTCAGAGAAGGTCTAACGGAAGCGGCAGCAGCCGCGGACGAGAAGAGTACGCCTACAGAAGGAGCGCGCTCGAAGTCGTCCGGGATCGCGAAACGCTTGACGAAGACCCTCGCGGAGGAGCGGCTCATCGCCGCCGACGGGTATCCCCCGTGGCGTCAACGATGGCGCAAGGGCTCGCCGTGGGGGGCTCTCGTCGAGTGCCAGCGGTACCGGTGGTCGAGAGCGGTAGCAGCAGGCGCTACGACAATGCCTGTAGGCGATCTAACAGATCGGCGGCGCACCGATGAGGTCGCCAGATGAGACGCAGACCGCAAGCGTTTGCCGAGGTCTGGCTCACTGGCGGGAGCTTCCGCGTCGCTCCGGGTGGGACTCCCGGGTCTAGTCGCCCCTCCTGTCGCCGCAAGGCGAGAACCTGGTCATGGGAGGGACGCGGTTGACAAAGACTGTCAGCTTTGACGAACCAGGAGCCAGCGGAGGATGGCCTTGACCCAGCCCACCGGCCCGACGGCTGAAGCAGGGGTCGCGGTCGGCGCAGCCGCGCCGACGGCGACGGCTCTTCACGCCGGCCTGGGTTTCCGTTTCGGCCGAAGCCAGAGGAGGCTCCGCGCCACCTGGGCGGCCCGGATCGCAGACCTGGAACTGGCCCCACCCCAAGCGGCGGTGCTGCGAGCGCTGGCGGAGCGGCCAGGGCTCGGAGTCCGAGCCGCGGCGCGGGACATCGGGACCGACCCCATGAACGTGAAGCATGTTGCGGACGCGCTGGAGGCGCGCGGCCTGGTCACCAGCAGCCTCGATCCCTCCGACCGGCGCACCCGGTGCCTGCGGCTCACCCAGGTCGGCAGCGATCTCGCCGCGGAGGTTGAGGGCCGAGCGCAGCTGCACGAGGAGTGGCTGATGGGAGTGCTCGGCCGGGACCAGTACGGTCGCTTGGAGCGGGCTCTGGAGGGTCTGGAGAAGGTGCTGGGCCTCACCGACACCCGGGGAGGTGGAGGTGGAGGCTGACACCGGGTCGGGACCGGATGCCACCAGCGGCGGCCAGCCCTCAGCGTGGGACCGCCTTCACGCCGAGCACCAGTGGTCAACCGATCCGGATCCCCTGCTGGTGGAGCTGGCTGGCGCGCTGGAGCCGGGCAGGGCCCTGGACCTGGGTTGTGGTGGCGGCCGCAACGCGCTCTGGCTCGCTCGCCAGGGCTGGGAGGTGACCGGGATCGACGGCTCTGAGGTCGGGCTCGCCAGGGCTCGCGAGCAGGCTCGGACCGAAGCGCTCGAGCTGGAATGGGTGCAGGCCGACATGCTGGAGTACCGGCTCCCAGACGGCAGCTACGACCTGGTGGTCATGGCCAACCTGCACTTCGAGACCGCGGTACTGGCTCGGGTGCTGGAACTGGCCACCGACGCCCTGCCTCCAGGCGGTCACCTCTTCGTGGTCGGCCACCACCTGGACAACCTGGGTCACCACGGGCCGCCGGTGGCCGACCGCCTCTACACCGCGGAACGGATCTCGGCCGTGCTGCCGGCAAGGCTCGAGGCGGAGCGCTTGGAACGCCGGGAGCGGATGGGCGGCAGCGACCTTGACCAGCGCCACGACATCTCGCTTCTGGTGTGGGCGACCGCCGGGCCGCAGATCAAGCCGGCGGCGCGAGTCCCCAGCTGACGGCAGTCCTGGGGGCCGGGCCATCCCGGGGGCGTCGGCCATTGGCCTCAGGCCGACCGGAACCAGCCGAACCGGGCGCTTGATCGACGTCGCCACCCAAAGCCCGCCAGCTGCGGACTCGGACCGGACTGGCTGCCCGCTGCCGCCTGCCGACTTGGGACCGTCCCTCGGCCTGGGATCCCCAGTCCGACCAGCATGGCCACCAGAGCGGTCGCCGCAGCCACAGTGAATGCGGTGGTGTAGCCGGAGGTCGTGGCTGCGGGCAGCAACGCCGCCGCTCCGCCATGGAGAACCCCTGCGGTCTTGTCCGCCGCCACGGTCGCCAGCACCGCCAGCCCGACGGCGGCGCCGATCTGGCGAGCGTCGTTGATCAGGCCCGAGGCCAAACCGGCGTCCTGAGCGCCGGCCTCTGAGATGGCGACCACGGCCAGGGCGGTGAACGCCATGCCCCCGCCGATGGTGGCCAGCACGCTGGGGACCATGATGCTGGTCAGGTAGTCGCTGTGCGGCCCCAGGAAGGCCAGCCAGGCCAGGCCCACGGCGGAGAGGGCGGGGCCCACCACGGCCAGGACCCTGGGGCCAACCCTGTGCACCAGCCGACCGGCCAGCTGGGCCCCGAGCACGATCCCCAGAGTTTGGGGGATGAAGGCCAGCCCCGCCTGAAGCGGAGAGTAGCCCAGCACCTGCTGGAAGTACAGGGACAGGAAGTAGAAGGTGGGAAAGACGCCGGCTCCCACCAGGATCATGACCAGGTTGGCGACCGAGACCGAGCGCTTCCGGATCAGTCCGAAGGGGAGCAGCGGGCGGCGAGCCACCCAACGCTCCTGAAGCCCGAACCCGACCATGAGGACGACGGCTCCGCCCAGTCCTCCCATGGCCTCGATCGAAGTCCAGCCGGCGGCAGCCCCCTCTATCACTCCGTACACCAGCGCCCCGAGACCCACCGTGACCAACAGCGCCCCGGTCAGGTCCAGGTCACCGACGGTGGCGCCCTGGGTCTTCCGCTCCGACACCAGAAACCAGGCCAGTCCGAGCAGCAGCACCCCGATCGGGATGTTGATCAGAAGCACCCAGCGCCAGGAGACCAAGTCCGTGATCACCCCGCCCACGAGGACCCCCCCGGCCCCACCAACACCTCCCATGGCAGTCCAGATGCCAATGGCGCGAGTACGTGCCCGAGAGTCTAGGAAGGTCGTCGTCAACAGGGTCAGGCTGGCCGGTGACAGCACCGCCGCGGCGACCCCCTGGAGGGCTCTGGCGGCGATCAGGGTGGCCTGGTCAGGGGCCAGGCCACCCGCCAAGCTGGAGACTGCGAAGAGGCCCAGGGCGGCCAGGAAGACCCGACGCCGGCCCAGCAGGTCGCTCAGGCGACCACCGAAGAGGAGGAACCCGGCGAAGGTGATGGTGTAGGCGTTGAGCACCCACTGGAGACCTGACGGGCTGAAGCCGAGCTGATCTCGGATGGAGGGGAGGGCCACGTTGACCACGAAGATGTCCAGGACCACCATCAGCTGGGCGACGGAAGCGACCCAGAGCAGGAGCTGGTCGTGAGACTGCGCCCCCAGCCGAGTCGGCACTGGCTCCACTTTCGCCTTCAGTTCAGCCGGACGGCGCGCAGTCTCGAGGCGTTGCATTCGATGCTCCCAATCGCTAGGGCTGGGGAGCCAGCCGTGGGCGGCTCATCAGCAGAGGTGCGAGACGCAGCGGCAACTACATCTAACTGTAGCTTATACTACACCTTTGGCCGGATGCTCGCGGTTGGTGACTGGGACGGCGCACCGTGAGGCCTGGGTCTGAGCGAGCGGCAGGCGGAGCGGGCGGACTTGCCCAGGGTTGGGTTCGGTGGGCTACTGGCCGACGGCGAACTGGTGCCAGCGGGTTTGACCAAGCCGTGGGCGGCCAGGCAGGCCCGGGCCGCCGGCGCCGGCCGCCGGGCCTCGGCGAGGCGGCGTGACCGTGCATCAAGAGCGGGCTGAGGCCAGTCCGGCCCCGGACCAGTGCCGGCGGGCTGAACGGGGGCATCACGCGCTGCGCAGCGCCTCAATCGGGGAGAGCCGGGCCGCTCTCGCCGCCGGGTAGACCCCAAAGCAGAGGCCGATCCCAACCGCCGCCAGCACCGCTCCCACCACGGCCGGCAACGAGATGACGACGGGTGCGTGCAGCAAGGAAGGCACCAGCCAAGATCCGCCCAGGCCGAGGCCCACTCCCAGCAGGCCGCCGGCCAGGCCCAGGAGGGAAGCCTCGATCAGGAACTGGCGCAGGATCAGGCCCGGCGTGGCCCCCAAAGCCTTTCGCAGGCCGATCTCCTGGACCCGCTCGGAGACCGAGACCAGCATGATGTTCATCACCCCGATCCCGCCCACCAGCAGCGCTATGGCAGCGATGCCGCCGAGCAGGACCGTCATGGTCTTGGAAACCGAACTGGCGGTCGCGAGCAGGCTGGTTTGGGGGGTGATGGTGAAGTCGGCGGCGCTCGGATTGGGAAGTTGGTGGAGTTCCAGCAGCAGGCTGTCGGCCTCCTGGTAAGCGGCGCTCATGGTGCTCGGGCCGGTCGCCGACAGGAGGATCTGGGAGAGGCTCTGCGCGTAGGGCCCCCTGGATCCGAATAGGCCTTCGGCCACCGAGATAGGGATCAAGACCAGATTGTCCTGGTTGGCATTGGCCGAAGATCCGGCCGGGTTGAGCTCGCCCACCACCGTGAAGGGCACGCCATCGATGGCGAGCGTGCGGTCCATGGCTCGGGAACCGGGAAAGAGGTTCTGTGCCACCTCGGTGCCGATCAGGGCTACGTGGGCCTGGCGCTGCACCTCAGCGGCGTTGAAGGGCTGTCCCAAGACCACCTGACGGTCGCGGATGGCGAGGTAGGCGGGCGTGGTGCCCAAGACAGGAGCCGTCCAGGTGTTGGTCCCGGCGGTCAGGGACCCCGAGTGTTGCGAGACCGGCGCTACCCGGCTGATCTGGGGGCAGTCGGTGGTCGTGGCGAGGGCATTGGCGTCGGCCAGGGTCAGCGTGCTCGCCGATCCCAGGCCGCCGCTCACCCCCGCGGTGGCGACCGATCCGGGGGTCACGATCAACATATTGGTGCCGAGCGCCGAGATCGCGCTGCCGACCTGGGCTTGAGCCCCCTCCCCCAGGCCCACGGTCAGGATCACGGCGGCGATGCCGATCAGCAGCCCCAACACCGTGAGGATGGAACGGCTGCGCCTCTCGAGGAGGCTCTCCAGGGCGCCTCTGGCAAGCTCCATCCAGCTCACGGGCGTGAGGTGATGTCAGAGACGATCTGCCCATCGCGGATCCGAACCTGGCGCCTCGCCCTTTGCGCCACGTCCGGGTCATGGGTGATGAGCACCACTGTCCGTCCCGCATCGTGAACCGCGTCGAAGATCGACAGCAGGTCGTCTGCCTGATCGGAAGCCAGATTACCCGTGGGTTCGTCTGCCAGCAGGATGTCGGGGTCGGTGACCAGGGCCCGAGCGATTGCCACCCGCTGCTGCTGGCCCCCGGACAGCTCGGTTGGCTTGTGGCCCATGCGGTCCTCCAGACCGACGCTCTCCAGGGCCTGCCGGGCGCGCTCGCGCCGCACCGCTCGCGGGTGCAGCCCCCCATAGACCAGCGGCAGTTCCACGTTGCGTGAGGCGGAGATCCTGGGCAGGAGGTGGAACTGCTGGAAGACGAACCCGACCTGCCGGTTGCGGACCTCCGCCAGCTCGGCCTCGGACAGCCGGGACACATCGGTACCCGCGAGGCGGTAGGTGCCTGAGGTCGGAACATCAAGGCACCCGAGAATGTGCATGAGGGTCGACTTGCCGGAGCCGGACTGGCCCATGATGGCGACGTAGTCTCCGCCCCAGACGGCCAGATCGACCTCCCGCAGGGCGTCAACCCTGGCTTCCCCTGATCCGTAGACCTTGGAAACCGACGCGAGTGCCAGGAGCGGAGCCTCGGTGCGAGTCGCTTCCCCAGAGGGCCGGCCCGAGTCCTGAGCCCCAACCGGCCCTTGGGGGCCTCCCTCGGTCACGGTATCCCCGCAGCTCCCTTGGCTCCGCGATGAGCCTTGGCTCCCCCTCCGGCGGCACGGCGCCCGAGCAGGCCGGTGGCACCGGAGGGCAACGGCTTGTTGCTCTGGGCCAGCACCACCCGGTCGCCTGGCGCCAGTCCCGCTGTCACCTGGGCCAGCACGGCATCGGTCGCGCCCAGCTTGACCGGCTGCTTGACCGCTTTCCCGTTCTTGACCACGAGCACGAAGGTCCCGCGCGATCCGCTGCCGTGGATGCTGCTGGCGGGCACCGTCAGGACGTGGGAGACCCGCTGCACGACGATCGCCACCTCGGCTCCTGCTCCCGCGAACAGACCCGGGGGATTGCCGCTCACGGTTACGACCACCGGGAACGCAGCCACCCCCTGGACGATGGTGGCCAGGGGGGTGATCTCGCTGACCTTCCCGGGGAGCGGCCGGGCCTGGCCGGCCGGGGTCACCAGCGCCGCCTGCCCCACATGCACGGCGCCGATCTGGGCGTCGCTGACGCTCGCCGTCACCTCAAATGCGCTCAGGCTCTCCACCACGATGTCTGTGGGGTTGGTGGCTGCGCGCGCGGCGCTGGCACCATCCGGTTGCCCGGCTGTGACGTTGACCTGGGCCACGACTCCGGCTGCCGGAGCGGTGAGGCGGATGGAGTTGACCGCAGCCTGGGCGGTGGTCACTGCGGTCTGGGCGATGCTGATCTCAGCCTGGTCGATGGCGACCTGGGCTGCGGAAGCGGCTGACGAGCTTGCCTCGGCGAGCGACAGTTTGGCCTGGGCGATCGTGAGATTGGCCTCCGCCTGGGTCAACTCGGCGTCCAGGGTGGCGGGGTCGAGGGTCGCCAGCAGCTGCCCGGGGCTGACCGTCTGACCGGGCGTAACGTTGACGGAGGCGACCACGCCTGGAGTTGAGAAGCTGAGGTTCCAGGAGTGAACCGGCTGGAGCGTGCCCGCCACCACCACCGTATCCGTGACCGTGCCGTACCGAGCCGCGGCGGTCACGAAGGGCGAAGGGTCGGGCCGGGTCCGCGTGTAGACGAGGCCCCCCGCGGCAGCCAGCACGGCCAGCCCCGCCACGGCCCACCCCCGCTTGTGCCGCCACGGCACCAGCATCCCCAGCCGATCGGATCGAGCCTGGCTCTCGGGGTTCGATGTGGCCACGGCTACCGGCCCACCTCGTCACCGGCACGGGATGAGGCGCTCTCGCGGTGGCGGGTCACGGCTCGCTGGCATCCGCTCATGACAGCCAGGATCGCTGACTCGCCGCCGCTCTCCCTGAGTCAGGACTGAGAGAGCCGGAGTGGGCCGGCCCGTCTGAGGCGCTCTCTCCGCAGGGGGCCCGCCGGCTGGGCCTGCCTGGACTCGGCGTGGGCTGGGAGAGGGCCGTGGGGGCCCCTCTACGACTCCTGGGCGAGGTGGACCACGGTGTTGGTCGGGCGCTCCCTGGTCGCTGGGCCTCTCAGGTGAGGGGCGCAGCGTTGGCCTGGCGAGCCTGGCCCGGGGTGATGAACCGCAGGCTGACCATGGCCGCCAGCACGGCCGCTCGCCGCTCCCTCGCGCCCCTCGGATTGGTGAGCGGGTCCAGCAGGCTGGGGGCTTGGGGCAGGCCGGCCAGGAGCGCGAGTTGCGGCAGGGAGTCCTGGGCCAAGGGCTGGTGGAAGTAGGCGGAGCTCGCCTGTTGGGCGCCGACCGCCTCATTGCCGAGGTACACCTGTGACAGGTACGCGTCCAGGATCTGGGTCTTGGTCAAGTGGTCGGTGATCTTGAGCGCGAGCACGATGTCCACCCAGCGTCCCCAGATGGAGTGGTCCGAACCGTTGAGGTAGAGGTCCTCGGCCAGCTGCTCGGTGATGGTGGAGCCGCCCTGGCACTCGCAGCGGTGGACCAGGTCATAGGCGGCGGCCCGCAGCAGCCCTTGGAGGTTGATCCCGTGATCCTGGTAGAAGTTCTGATCCTCCACGGCGACGATGGCCTCCGCTAGGTACCGGGGCACCTGGCCCGGGGTGAGGGGTCGGGTGTGGTGGGCCTTGTCCAACGACGCCACCGCCGCTCGCAGCCGGTGGGTGGACGGGGTGGCGATCCAGGTACCGGCCCACAGGCAGGTCACCGCAAGTGCCAGCAGGGCAGCCGCCCAGCGGGTCCGTTTCCAGGCGAGCCCGTGACGTGCTGGCATGCTGCTGGAGTGCCCCAGGATTACGGCGCTCCCTGGCGCCAGCCGGCGCCGTTGCCAGGGCCCGTCTCCGGACCGGGCCGTGGTGCCTCGCCCCTCGCGCTACTCATCTCGCCCACCAGCCACCCTCGCCCGGCCCGACCGCCGTTTGGCGGAGGTGGTGCGGGAGGCCGGCTCGACCATCTCCCTCGCGCACAGCCCAACATCACAGGCACCTCCAGCTGCTGACCACTGGCCCACCTGAGCCGGCCTGGTCGAGAAGTCGCGGCCGACCCGTCCGCTCGCGGCACTGCCCAGCTACCAGTCGACCGGGAGGGACCTGGCCCGACCCTATCGCCAACTGCAGGGTGTAACAGCAGGCGGCCCCAGGTCAAGCCGGGATCTCAGCCAGCGAGCATTCCTACTGCAGTTCTCCGGGTTCCAGATGTGCGGAAGGCGGCCCCGCCCTCGTCCCATCGACCCCGGGTTCCGATTCCCGGCCACGGCACGCAGTCCCGGGTCCAGATGAGTCAGTAGTGGGTCCACAGCCGCGGATACCACGCGCGCTCACCCACTCTGTCAACGGACGCTGCGACCTGAGCGGTGGCGGACCCGAAATCGGGAAGCCGGCGGCCACGACCCCATCCCGTACGCCGCATCGTGGGAAACACCGCAGCGTGCAGGCACCCGCGCAAGGGATTCCGAACCCGGACCGTGAGAAAGCGCTCTGCGCGGTGGAACGACGGAGGGGACACCCACGTGCGCGCGATGCCCAATACGGCCGGACGCATTGGGCCGGATGCGTCCATTGATCCGAAGCATCAGTCTTCAGGATGGCCGTGACCAGGTGGTGATGCACTGCGACATTCCCGGATATGGGGGAATCGATGGCACCGGACCACGTGGATTCCACCGGTCGTCCAGGGGATCCTACCGGTGAGCCGGCGCCGTGCCAGCGCCATACTGAAGTGGCATTGATTTGCATCCCCGACAGACGATGATGAGGAGTAGCAAGGATGGCTGAACAGGTCCGAACCCGAGTTGCCACGGCGTCGGTGTCGATGGAGTTAGTCAAGTGGTTGCGCTTTTCGATGGTGATAGTGGCATTGCTGGACGCTGCTGCCCACATCTTCGCGTCGCCGGGCTCGACAGCTCCACAAACGTTTTGGCTGGAGACAGAAGTCGCCTTCTACGTGCTGATCGCAGTCATCTTCTTGCTGGGTCTGCGCACCTGGTACATGCCCACGATTGCGTACTCCTTGATCAACGTTGTGCTCTTCTTCGTCTCCGCGTTCGCCACCATTCCGCTCGTGACCCATGCCGCGCTCGTGGGCCACGTCCAGTTCGGGCAATTCTCCTTTGGTAGAGGTTTCTCACTGGGTGGATGGGTCTGGCTCATCCTGGTGGGCTGGCTCCTCACCAGGATCGACCACGGCAGCAAGCTCGACGAGTTGCTCAAGGACAGCTGACCGGCCGCAGCGACCGGGGGTGAGGTCGCGCTGCCCGCACGACCCCACCCCCAGACCACCGCCGGTATGCGGGCATGCGGCAACCTCACGATGGCGCACCGGGAGCTGGAAGGTGAAGGGGCTTTCTCGGTTGCCCGGAAGCTCTTGCGGCGAGGTGGAGCTCGCCAGAGCGGCCAACTATGGAGCTGCGCGGCATGCGAAGCCGTACCTTCCCTCGTTGCAGCCGGCTTCATGCGCCCCTTCGCTGAGCGGCCTTGAGGCCGGCCGAGGCGGGAGCCCACGCGCAGCTCAGCCACGATCGCCCGAGCCACACCTCTCATCTGGGCTCAGCCGGCGCCTTCCGCCCTATGGCGGACGCGCGGTTGCCATGCTGGCGTTGCGGTTGGAAACCAGCCGGGGTCGCCCCCCTGGAGGAGCCGCCCGGGTTCTGGTGGAGAGTCGACTACTCGGCACGGATCGGCAGGATTTATCCCGCCGCCGGTTCGCCAACATCAACACCTGGCCCCGGCCGGGGCCCGCTGGGAGCGGGCTGCCCGTGGTCCATGACCGGCGCCTCCCTTCTCAAAGTTGCGGCCAAACCGGGGGTCGGGCCGAGCTGAGGGCCGATGGGGAGGAGATGGCTGCGCGCTTGGTCCCGGAACTGCGCCCCAGGGTCGGTGGTCTGGAAGCGGCAGCAGCAGCAGCTCCTCTCGCCGTGGTTGTAACGAGGCCGTGACGGGAGTTTCACCACCGGGGTGCGGCCGACCCGCCACCAGCCTACATGATGGGACATGTCATCGGAGGTGGCCAAATGCCCAGACGGTTCCACACGCCCTCGCTTCGGAGTGGACCGCGCAGTCCCGACGGTTGGCTGGCTCTCAGCCTGCGGGACGTGGAGTCCCGGATCTGGCCCTGGTGGCTGGTGGCCGGGGCCGGAGTCGTCCTGACCCTGCTGCTGCCACACTCCGTGGTGGACATCCAGCCGCTGGTGGGGGTCGCGGGCCTGTACGCGCTCGCCTACGTGGCACTGAGGCTGAGCCAACTGCGCTGCCCCTATTTCTGCGTCCTGCTCATCGCCCTCGATCTGGCCGCCATCACTGCGGCGGTGGAGTTCACCGGCGGGGCTCAGAGCGCAGTGGCACTCCTCTACCTCATCCCGGTGGTGGAGGTGGCCATGGTTTGGGGCGGGCGGCGGGCATTGGCGGTCAGCACCGCCGCACTGCTGTTGCATGTCGCCACCCTCGGGCCGGGTCCTCTCTGGGTGCAGTCCCCCCACGACTCCGCCATGCTCGCTCTCGTCCTGTACCTGACGGCGCTGGTCGCCGGCCAGATCAAGGTGCGGGGAGAGCGGGTCCGAACCGGGCTGGCACATCGTCTCACCTCACTCCACGAACGGCTGGCCGGTCTGTCCCAGGCGGGTGACGTCGCGGACCTGCTCCAGGGGAGCGTCGAAGCGGGCCGGGAGCTGACAGGGGCGCGCCACGCGGCCGTGGCGGTATGGGACGAGAAGGGCAAGATGGCCCACTTCATCACCTCTGGGCTGGAGCCTGCCGCGATGGCGTCGATGGGGCATCCCCCCGAGGGCAGGGGCCTGCTCGGAGTGGTTCGGGACGCCCCGGGGCCCATCCGCCTGGCCGACGCCCGGCGACACCCGGCGTCGGCATCGTCGCTGCCGCCCGGGCACCCCGAGATGGGGCACTTCTTGGGGGTTCCCATTCCAGCCCTGGGGGATTGGAAGGGCGCCTATTACATGCTGGGCCGGGAGGCGGGTGGAGGCTTCACGTCCGATGACGAGCACATCGGCGAGATGCTGGCGGCCGAGGTGGGTGGCGGTGTCATGATGCGCCGGCTGGTGGCCAGTCAGAAGGAGATGTACGACGGCCTCCTCGAGATGCTGGTCGAGGTCAGTGATGCCAGGGAGCACGCGATCAAGGGGCACTCGATGCGGGTGAGCAAGTGGGCCCGCGGGCTGGCAGAGCGCCTGGAGTTGCCGGCTGACGAGGTCAACCGGATCGCGGCCGCTGGGCTGCTCCACGACATCGGCAAGATCGGGATCCCGGACAGCATCCTGGGCAAGCCCGGACCGCTGACTGACGATGAGCGCGTCGTGATGATGGCCCACGCCGCACTCGGAGCCGGGATTGTGGAGCACGCTGGACCGCTGGCCGCGATTGCGCCCATCGTCCGCCACCACCACGAGTGGTGGAACGGGCGCGGCTACCCGGAGGGGCTGCGGGCCGAGGCGATCCCGCTTGGGGCGCGGATCGTGACTCTGGCCGACACCCTGGACTCGATGACCACCAATCGGCCATATCGGTCCGCCAAGAGCCTGGACCAGGCGCTGCTGGAGATCGAGCGGTGCTCCGGCACCCAGTTCGATCCCAGAGTGGCTGCACTGGTGGCCGATGTCGCCGGCCGGGTCACCTCCGTGGCGACGGCAGCATGGCCAGATGGCGGGGAACCAGCCACCCTGGCGGAGCTGGCCAGCACCGGGCAGGTCGCGGGTTGGAAGCTGCTGACGCTAGTGTCCCGGGGGCTGGGGGAGGTGCTTGAGCCGCCGGTGCTGGCGGAGCGGGTGCTCGCGCCGGTCAGGGCCGAGCTCGACATTGAAATGGCCTCGCTCAGTGTGCTGGACGAAGACGGCGGAGCGCTGCGGATGGTGGGATGGCAGGGCAGTCCGTGCCTCCTGCCAGTCGGGACGGTTCTGCGCCGGGGGGAGGGCTTGCTGTGGGCCGCCCTGGCCGATGGCGCACCGCTGGTGCTGGCCGACCTGGAGTCGGATCCGCGGTACGTGGGCCGACGCGGAGAGGGCCGCCGCTCCGGGGTGTTCGTCCCGCTGCTGGCCAGTGCCGGGCCGCAGGGTGTGCTCTCCGTGTATCGGGACTGGCCCCAGACCTTTGGGGAGCAGACGGTTCGGCATCTGGAGGCGGTGGCCCGTGTGGTGGCGGAGGCGCTGGCGGTGTCACGGCTCCGTGGGCA
Source organism: bacterium (assembly GCA_021795235.1). Taxonomy (GTDB): domain Bacteria; phylum Chloroflexota; class Dormibacteria; order Aeolococcales; family Bog-877; genus AG-12. The sequence continues at coordinate 25,015 of JAJYPP010000028.1, read as the reverse complement.
GTTGGACCAGGCGGCAGTGACCGACCCCCTCACGGGCCTCGGAAACCGTAGGTACGGACTGGATGAGCTGGCTGCGGCTTGCGCGCGGGCGGGTGCTGGCGGAGGGTCATTCGCGGTCCTGATGCTCAATCTCGACAACTTCAAGGACGTGAACGAGAGGTTCGGCCAGCGTGCGGGAGATGAAGTCCTGAAACAGGTGGCCGAGATGGTGCGGGGGCGGCTCCGGCCGGGTGACATGATGGCGCGCTGCGGAGGCGACGAGTTCATGGTGATCCTGCCCGACACCGACCAAGAGGAAGCCACCCGGCTGGTGCAGCGGCTGAGGCCGCGAGCCGCAGGGCAGACCATGATCGTGGACGGCCACAAGGTGGGTATCCCATTGTGGTCTGCGGCCGTCTCGGTCTGGCCCGACGACGGCACCGAAGTGGACGCGCTCCTCCAGACCAGCGAGGAGCGGCTCCACAGCCGCCGGCAGGCTTGGGCAAGCGGGTCCAGGCTGCACTGAGGGTATTCGTGTCGAACCTATTCAGTCGAGGCGCTGGCGCCCCGGACGGGTGTGCCAGCCGCCAAGCCCCGACAGCTCCCTGGGGTAGTGGGGACTGGCGGCCGTCACCGGCTGCAGGGCAGCCCCGGCGGGAGGACGGTCCGGCGTGACCCAGGCGGAACCGCGCCCAGCGATGAGTTTCCCGTCTCCGTCGGCGCTTCTGCGTCGAGTGAGGGCTGGCGGCGCGGTCGTGCCATGGCGAGACCGTGCCTTCTGGGTGACTCAGCTGCTGGTCGCGGGCGCGGTCGGCGTGCACTTTGTGGACGACATCTACGGCGGCGACGTCTTCCACCTGCCCGCCGTGGCCACGCTGGTTCTGCTCGCGGTCCCTGTCGGCTACGCGGCGCTCAGGTTCGGACTCGGGGGCTCGCTGCCCACCGCCGCCTGGACGGTCGCCCTGATGCTCCCCGACATCCTCTTCCTCGACACCGGTCTGGAACGCTGGACGGATGGCAGCATGCTGGCGTTGGTCGTGATCGTGGCGCTGGCAGCCGGACGGGCGGTTGGCACCCAGCGGGCTTCCTTCGCCTCCAGGGTTGCGGCCAAACGTCTGGCCGGGATCGCCCGGGTGGCCGACCAGCTTCCGGAGGGTATCTGCGTGGTCGATCTGGGCGGGGTGATCACCTACGCCAACCCAGCCTGGGCCTCGATGCAGGGCCTCGCCTCCGGGGCCGCCGCGGTCGGTCATACCCTGGCGAGCTTCCACGGCGGTGAGGACGTCGATGCGGACCCGCTTCCCTACAGGCTGGCGCTCGGCGGCCCTCCGGTGCGTCGGGTCGTCCATCATCGCCGGCCCGGGATGCCCGAGTACTGGGCGGACATCACCGTCGTCGCCCTGGTGGACGAGCGGGGTGATGCCGTCGGCACCCTCAGCACGGTGCGGGACGTGACCGTCGAGAAGACCGCGGTGGCCGCGCTCCAGGAGGCTGAGGAGCGGTTCCGGCTGACGTTCGAGCAGGCGCCGCTGGGGATGGCCCTGATAACTCCGGAGGGAGGCTTCCTCCAGGTCAACGACGCGCTGTGCCAGGGGCTGGGAAGGAGCGCCCGGGAGGTGTTCGAGGTCGGCATGTGGGGCCTCACTGACCCCGCCGATCACGAAACGCTGCGGAAGGTGTTCCGGTACCCCTCGGGGCGGAAGCGACTGGTCCTGCGCTGCCTGCACGGCGACGGGCATCTCATCTCCCTCGAGATCAGCACCAGCCTGGTCCAGGATCCCGCCGGGCGGCCGCTCTACTTCGTCGCCCAGTTCAAGGACATCACCCAGGAGCAGCACTCCCGGCAGCGGCTCACCAAGCAGGCCTTCCACGATTCCCTCACCGGCCTGCCCAACCGGGTGCTGTTCGAGGACCGGGTCGATCAGGCACTGGCCCGGACCCGCCGTCAGCAGAGCATGCTGGCGATCATGTTCTGTGATCTGGACGACTTCAAGGAGGTCAACGACCGCCTGGGTCACCAAGCGGGTGACCAGTTGCTGCGCTCGGTCGCAACCAGGCTCCAGGGCTGCGTCCGGGACGCGGACACGGTGGCGCGCTTTGGCGGCGACGAGTTCGTGGTCCTGCTGGACGGATTGAGTGGCGCCGCCGAGGCTGAGGTGACTGCCGCCAGGATCCATGACGCCCTGCGGCGGGGCCACTCTGTCGGTGATCAAGAAGTCACCGTCAGCGCCAGCATCGGCATCGCGATCCCCGACATGGAGACCAGCGGCCTGGAGGCCCTGTTGGGGGAGGCCGACACCGCCATGTATCGGGCCAAGGCGGCTGGCGGCGGTTGCTCGCGGGTGTTCGACGATTCCCTGATCCACGTTGCTCGGCCATGAGCGGGGCCCCGGCGTTGTCAGTCGTAGGTAGCTGGGGACACAGGGACGCTGGTCGGTCGCCGGGCCAAGACCGTGGGTATCGGCCGGGCAGACGGCTGCCCCGGCGAAAGCCGCCGAGGGCAGCGGCGGCAGGCCCTGCCGCCCTACGCGTGGCTGACCAAATGCGAGCGCAAGCCCCTGGCTTCAGACATGGGGTCGAGCGAGCCACGAAGTGGTACAATGAAAGCCTCGACACGGAGCGCGGCTCCACCTCCAGGGCTTCGGGGGCTGCCGGTGTCGAGGCTGCCAGAGAACCCACGAGTCAGCTGCTATGCGGCGGTACCGGAGGCGGGGCTTCCGGACAGAGTGGGTCGGCTAAAGCCAGTGCAACCCCGGCCTACGGCGGGGACGGTGAAAGCCGTCCACGAGACAGTCGGGGCGAGACTGGAATCCCCCGGATTTATCCGTGGGGAGGAAGTCAACATGTCAGTCATCGGGCTCACTTGACCAAGAGGCGGAGAACCTGACCGTGGGTCCGGCTCAGTTGCAGTCGCTGGCCGAGGTGCCGCAGCACCGGAGATGCGGGTGCGGCCAGGGAGTCCGCTGGAGTCACTTGGAGTACGTGCGCCGGGGCCAATCGGTTCCCATATACACATGCCCTGGATGTGGACTGGCCTACCGTGGGGCTCCCGGGTCCGGACCCGGCAAGCCGCCGCCGCAATCCAGGAAGCCGCTGCCCGACGGCGGACATCCCGACAACCCGGTATTGGATCCGGCCCTGGCCAAGACCCTCAGAGAGCTTCTGGGCAAAGATTGAGCCGCCCGTCCGAGGCCGTGCCCACAAAGTCCTCGAGCCAGCGGCCGGCAACCTCCGCGACCGCCGCCCGGTCGACATCGACACTCATCCCGTGCCCGCTGCGCTCGAAGCGTCGCAGGGCCCGGACCGATGAGCTGGCCAGGGCCAGGATCTGGGCAGCGTTGGCGGGGTCGACCACGCTGTCCCGGCCGCCGTGGAGGACCAGCAGGGGCTGAACCACCGCCCCCATCTCCGTGCGCACCAGCTTGCCCAGGCGGACCAGCTCCAGGATGGCCGAGGTCGGTCGGCGGGGGTAACTGAACAGCTCCTGGAGCCCCTCCGCGCGGTAGAGGTCCACAGCGCCGGAGGGAACCTCCCAGCGGACCAGGCCCTTCACCGCCGGCAGGATCCTCAGGCGCCAATCGCTGAGGTGAAGGAGGCCGGCCTGGGACACCACGGCCTCCACCTCCGGTCGGTTGGCCGCCAGGTGCAGGGCCAGGGTGGCGCCCATCGACTGGCCCGCCACCCCCACATGGGAGCAGCGCGCCAGCAGCTGGTCGAGGGCCTGGTCGGCCGATCGGATCCAATCCCAACGCCCGGTCCTCGCCATCTCCTCCGGGGTGGTCCCGTGGCCGGCCAAGAGGGGGGCGTGCACCAGGAACCCGTGGTTGGCCAACCACTCCGCCAGGATTCGCAGTTCCGGGGGCGTGCCTGCGAACCCATGCAGCAATAGAACCCCGCGCGGGCCATCTCCGAGCCAATACGGAGCGGCTGCCTCCGCCGACATGGCGCCCGCGCGTCTAACCGTCACGACGTCCCATGCCCGCAAGGTTAGACGACCCCAAGCGGCCATGGGTCGGGCCTTAGACTCGGCCCATGGCCATCGACCGGAATGCGGCACTGCCGTTGCGGGATGTCCTCGAGGAGATGCTCACGGGAGCCGACCTCGGGACCGAGCGGGCACGCCAGCTAGGAGACGCGCTCATGGAGGGTGCGCTCACCGCCAGCCAGGTGGGCGCGGTGCTGGCGCTCTGGCGCGCCAAAGGGGAGAGCGTGGCGGAGCTGGTGGGCCTGGTCAGCTCGATGATGAGCCACCGAGTCCCCGTCGACCTGGCCCGCGACGCGATCGACACCTGCGGGACCGGCGGCGACCGCATGGGCACCTTCAACATCTCGACGGTGGCCGCCATGGTGGTGGCCGGGGCCGGCCTCCCGGTCGCCAAGCACGGCAACCGGGCTGCCAGCAGCCGCTGCGGGAGCGCCGACGTTCTGGAGGCGCTGGGCGTGGCGATCGGGCTGGGGCCGGCGGGGGTCACCGCCTGCGTGGAGGAGGCAGGGATGGGGTTCATGTTCGCGCCCGCCTACCATCCCTCGATGCGGCATGTCGCGGCGCCCCGAAGCGAGCTGGGGATCCGGACCGTGTTCAACATCTTGGGGCCGCTCGCAAACCCGGCGCGGGTGCCCTACCAGACGCTGGGCGTTTCCAGCCCCGTGCTGGCCGAGCGGATGGCCCATGTCCTGGTCGGGTTGGGCCGGCGGCGAGCGCTGGTCTTCTCAGGACCAGGGGGACTGGATGAGCTGGGTCTGGATGGTCCGTCACAGATGTGGCATGTGGTGGGAACTGAGGTGGTCGCCGAGGAGCTGAATCCCTCTGAACTGGGCCTCGAACCGGCTCCGAGCTCGGCCCTGGGCGGTGGTGACGCGACCGAGAATGCCGCCACCGTGTTGCGCATTCTGGACGGGGAGCGAGGACCCAGGCGGGATGTGGTCCTACTCAACGCGGCGGCCGCCTTGGTGGCCGGGGAGCGAGCGCGAGATCTGCAGGAGGGCCTGGTCCAGGCTCGGGAGAGCCTGGACCAGGGGGCGGCGCGACGGGTTCTCGATCGGCTGGTGGCGACCTCGCGTAAGGTGTCTTCGTGATCAGCGCACCTCCTCGGTCGCGGCTCGGCCCACGGCTGCGGTCCCTGCTCGATCTGTGCCCAGCCGAGGGACCGGTCGCCGACATTGGCAGCGGCCATGGGAGGCTCGCCTACGAGCTGGCCCGGAGGCTGCCGGCGGGGGAGGCGTTCGCCACCGAGGTGCGGCCGGGACCGGTGCGCGAGCTCCGCCGGCTGCTGGGCGAAGCTGGTCCCGTCACGATCCTGGAAGGCTGGGGCCTGCGCCCGCTGGCCGGCGGGGACTTTCGCGGCGCCGTCATCGCCGGGATGGGGGGTCGCACCGTGGCCGCGATCCTGGAGATGGACAGGGATGTGGCAGAGGACCTGGCCTGGATTTGCCTGCAGCCGATGCAGCGCGTCGAATGGCTCGCCGCCTGGATCGGGCGACAGAGTGGGTGGTCCGTCCGCCGCACCGTGACCATGGAGCGCGGTCATGTTTACCACTCCTTCCGCCTGGATCGCCGGTGAGGTCAGTCGAGCTCCTGGCTCAGCTGGCTGAGGCCGAGAGTCGGCTGGGCATCCTGGTGGAGGAGTCCCGGGCCAGGGCCCGGCGGGCCACCTCTGACAGTGCCCTCGATGGCCTGGCCGGTGAGCTCGAGGAAGCTGAACAGACGTTGCGACGGGACAGCTCGAGCCTGCGCCAGTTGGAGCTGGAGGTGAGCGGGATCCGCGAACGGGCGTCGAGCCACGAGCGCGCGCTGTACGACGGCAGCGTCCGCAACCCCACCGATCTCCAGCGCCGCCAACATGAGCTGGACAGCCTGCGGGCTCAGATCTCGAGCCTGGAGGACCGGCAGCTGGAGCAGATGGAGATCGTGGAGGCGGATCAGGGGGAGTTGGTCCGCCTTCGGTCCGCCGTGGAGCAACGCCGGCAGGAGCTGGCCGCCATCCGGCTCAGTGACCAAGAGCGGTCCCCCGACCAGGCTGCGGAGGTCGACTCGGCGCGGGTCGAGATCGAAGATCTCACCTCACAGATTCCGGACCCCGTGCTCAGGGTCTACCGCCGAGTGGCGCTCCGCCGCCAGCCGGCCATTGCCCGGGTGAGCGGAGGGACGTGCAGCGGCTGCCGACTGCCTCTTCCCCACCGGATCCTGGAGGAGCTCCGGGGTGACCAGCTGGTCACCTGTGAGAACTGTGAGCGGATCCTGCTGCTGTGACCACGGTCTCGGCGCGGCGCCTGGAATGGGTGCACGCCTACAGCGACGGAGCCTGCAGCGGCAACCCCGGTCCGGGGGGATGGGGTTACCTCATCCAGTGGGAGGATGGGGTGGAGGAGGGTTCCGGGGGCGAGCCCTCGACCACCAACAACCGCATGGAGCTGGTCGGGGCCAGAGAGGCGCTGGCAGCCTTCGCCCGGAAGCGGCGACTCGACCAGGGCTTGCTCTTGCACGTGGACTCCCTCAACGTGATCGGCTGGCTGAGCAAGGGGTGGAAGCGCAACGCCAACCGGGATCTCTTTCCCGCCATCGACCTCCTGTTGGGCGAACTCAAAGGAGCGGTGCGCTTCGCCCATGTGCGCGGCCACCAGGACTCCGCCGGCAACAACCGGGTCGACCGGCTGGCGGTGGAGGCCGGTCGCAGATTCCAGCGCCACTGAATGGCGTCACTGACCTCGATGGCTGGCTCCGGCTCGCGGTACGCTGCCGCCGACCTCCACGACCCTGATCACGGCTTTGCACCGACCGCCTTGGGGTAGGGGGGCTGTTCCAGCGCTGCCGGTCGCCGAGGCCACCGTCTTCGCCAGCCCTGAGCGGATCCCTCCGGGATCGCCAGCGTCATCTCTCAAGAGGTTCCGGTCGGCCATGGTTCCCTTCGTCGGCGACATCCAGCCCCAGGGTGGCAGAGAGCGCCTTCGTGCCCTTCTCCGTGACCTGCAATGCCCGGCCAGCCGCGTCACGGCGGAACCACCCGTCCCGGAGCATCATGCTGAGCAACTGTGCGGGCAACTCCCCGGCCAGGTGGGGCCTTCGCTCGGTCCAGTCAAGACAGAACCTGGCGAAGGCCCGGCGGCCGTGCCCCAGCCCCTCGGCCTCGATGCCGAGTTGAGCCAGCAGCTCCCGGCCGGCGGCGGTGAGCCGGTGGTCGCGCTCATCTGTGGGTTCCAGGGCCTTCCTCTCGAGCAATGTCGTGGCCACGGCGACTCCGAGGCGCCCGGCCAGATGGTCGTAGCAGGTCCTGGCCTCGGCCAACGCGCTGGCGGTGCGGCTCTGGCGCAGAGACCGCACCGGCACCGCAGGGGCCAGAATTGCGAGCGCCTCCAGCGCTGAGGCAACGTGAGGCCCGGACAGTCGGTGATAGCGGTGACGCCCCTGCGCGACGACTTGGACAAGGCCCCCATCCACCAGCTTGTGCAGGTGCCCGGTCGCGGTGGCGGGAGAGATGCCGGCAAGTCGGGCCAGCTCGCCTGCCGGCAGAGCGCCGCCCCCCAACAGGGCATTCAACATGGCGCACCGAGCCGGATCCCCGATCAGGGCCGCGATCGAGGCGACGTCGACATCGTAGACATTCGCCTGCGGCACCTCGTAATTCTCCCGCAACGATGGTTTGGTCGCCAGCGAACAATTGCGGCGTTAGTGTCGATTGCATGATTGCTGACAAGATCCCGATGCCGACACCGACCATCAGCGACGGCCGTGACCCGGCCGAGCTGATCACCACCGCGATCGACGAGGTCCTGCGCCTGGCGGCCACGTGGCTGGCCTGGGACGGGCGCGCGGTCTATGGCGACGGCAACGTCTGGACTCCCGCCAAGGCACTGCGGCGGGTGGCGGACCACCTTCTCGACCATCTCGCCGAGGTCGAAGCCATGCTGGAGGGGTTGCCTGCCATACCAGACACCTGGCATGGCCGGACCGTGACCCTGGAGGCGGACTGGGCCCGGTTCACCGAGGTGGATCTCGACGAAGCGAAGAGCCGGCTACGCCGGCTGGGCCAGCTGTGGCAGGCACGCTTGATCACTCTGGACGGGGCCGCCCTGGATGCGAAAAGAGGCGACGCTTGGACTATCCGTCAGATCGCGTGGCACCTGGTCGACATCGTGTACTACGCCCGTCAGGTTGGCGACCTGACCCACCACGCAGCGGTCAGCTCCGAGGACGCTGCATTCGTGTTCAGCGAGTGGGATAGGAGGGCCAGGGCAGGAGACGTGGAGGGCCTGCTCTCCCTTTACACCGCCGATGCGGTCTTGGAGAGTCCGCTCATCCCCAGGATTCTCGACCGGGCCAGCGGCGTTCTGCGGGGGCGCGATCAGATCCGCCCGTTCTTCGAAGCGGGAACTCGCGCCCGTCCCGAAGAGCTGGTGCGCTGGCACCGCAGCGGGCACTACCACTTCGACGGACGCACTCTCATCTGGGAGTACCCGCGTCTGACTCCCGATGGCGATCAGTTGGACCTGGTCGAGGTGATGGAGCTCACCGGCCGCGAGATCGACCGCCACCGCACCTATTGGGGCTGGGTCGGCACGCCTCTGCTCTCTCGGGACCATCCTGGCTGAGGTAGTCCGGCCGCGGCTCGGGGCAGGGAAAGGGGCGGTGCCGGCCCGCTGGCGATGGGTGTACCCAACCGCCATGGCCGAGGCGTCACACTGTGAAGACAGCGTGGCGCTCCCACCGTTCCCATTGGAATCCGAGTCCCCAGCCACGGCGATTGACCGCCCTCACCAGAGCCCGGGCGGTGAAACCACAGCCCGTAGACTCATGTCCAGACACCGTTGGCGCGCGGATTCCTGAGGAGGTGCGGATGCTGGCCCCGCTTGCTCTGGCCCCTCTGTTGCTGATGTTCCTGGTGGCGGCTTGGGGCTTTCTGACCCTGCCGCCGCAGGCTCGGGTGCCCGTCCACTTCGGGATCGGTGGCGCCAATGCCTGGTGGGGTAGGACCGCGGGGCTGCTGCTCTATCCGGGTGTCGGGGTGCTCATATCTCTGTTCGAGCTGATGGTCGCCGCTCCGTCGCGGACAGGTGCAGGAGTTGTCGCCTTGCCCATGGGGCTGATCCTGGTCCTGATCCTGACCTTTCAGGTGATGGCACTCAACCGCGCCCGTCGCGGGCCGACGGCCTGACTCAGGGTTCCCGTCGCATCGAATCTGGTCTACGATGGACCTGGGTGGCGGGCAGATGGCCGCGGCCGGCTCGGCCGGTCGAGGAAAGTCCGAGCTCCTAAGAGCAGGGCGCCGGGCAACACCCGGCGAGGGAAACCTCAGGGAGAGTGCCACAGAAAGACACAGCCGGCGCATCGGCCGGCGATGGTGAAATGGTGGGGTAAGAGCCCACCGGCGGCCGGGTGACCGGCCGGCCAGGTAAACCCCGCCCGGAGCAAGACCCGGCAGAGTGTGGATGTTGGCATCCGCGGGTTGCTCGCCCGCTGACACTCGGGTGGGTCGCTGGAGGTGACGGGTGACCGTCACCGTAGATGGATGGCCATCGCCCCTGGGGGGAGACCCGCGCAGCGGGGGGCTCCAGGGGTACAGAACTCGGCTTACCGCCCGCCGTACCCCTCCCCGCAGGGGGGCCGAGCCCCCCTGCGCCGTCCCCGTTCGGACCCAGCCGGGCGCTCGGCTCCGCTGCCATCGATCCCGCAGCTCAGGTGGGCCAGCGACAAGGGCTTGGGTCCCGGGACACCAGTCCGACCGACTTCTCCCGCAGGCGGCTGCACCAGCGGGGGGAGAGGTGGGGAGGTTTGAGGGATGGAGTGGGTATGGATCACCACCGCTATTGAACTTGAGGTTCCGACGAACAATCTCTGGTAAAGAGTTGACCGCGAGCTCTGGAACTGATACAGTCCCTCCATTCCGGCCGGTGGTGGGGAGAAGTGGTGAGCAGCCTCGTGGTGCGATCGGGCGATGGGTATGGGAGCTGAGGGGCAGCCGTGGCCTTCTATGGTTCCTACCTGCACTCGCTCGACGAGAAGGGCCGAGTCGCTGTCCCGGCCAGATTCCGGGAAGCCCTCCTCGGGGGCGTCGTCACCAAGGGTCCGGGGTACGCGCTGGTGATGTACCCGCGCAGTTACTGGGACCAGCTGGTGGGGGAGCGGACCTACTCCGATGTCGCGGACCCCGACTACCGCGATTACCTCTTTCACTTCTTCTCCTCGACGCAGCAGATCAACTGGGACGCCCAGGGGCGGCTCCTGCTCGCTCCTCAGCTCCGCGACCATGCGGAGCTCTCTCGCAACACCGTCTTCGTGGGCATGAACCAGGCGGTGGAGGTCTACTCAGAGGAACGATTCGCGGAGCGCTCCAAGCGGCTCGAGCCCGAGGCGTGGGAGCGGATTCGCGAGCGGGCCGCCGAGGTGATAGGGCAGGGACGGGGTCCGGCCGCCAACCTGGGGGCTGACCAGTGAGCGTCATGCTGGGAGTCATGAGTACCTCGCGCCGGGTCCGCAGCCCCCGAGCTGTCGCCGCCCGCCCCGCCGATTCGGTCAGCGCCCACGAGCCCGTGATGGTGTCGGAGCTGCTCCGGCTCCTCGATCCCCAGCCCGGTGAGACCGTCGTCGACGCCACTCTCGGCGGAGGCGGGACCGCCGCCGCCCTGCTGCAGCGCATCCTCCCAGGCGGTCGGGTTCTGGCATTGGATCGGGACCCGGCCGCTGTTTCCCGAGCAGCTGGCAGGTTCGCCCAGTACGGGGCTGCCTTTCAGGCCCGAGTCGCGAGCTTCTCCCAGCTGGAGCTGATCGCGAGCGAGGAGGCCTTCAGGGCCGATGTGGTGGTGATGGACCTCGGGATCTCCTCGATCCAGTTGGACGACCCGGGGCGGGGCTTCAGCTTTCAGGCTGAGGGCCCGCTGGACATGCGCATGAATCCCCACGCTGGCGGCCTGACCGCCGCCGACATCGTCAATCAATCGAGTGAGGACGAGCTGGCAGGGCTGCTCCTGCGCTTCGGCCAGGAACGACACTCCCGCGCCATCGCCAGGGCGCTGGCCGCGCAGCGCCGGCAGGTGCCCGTCACCACCACCACCCAGCTGGCCGCCGCCTGCGCGGCGGCCATTCCGAGGCGGCTGTGGCCGCCTCACATTCACCCCGCCACCAGGACCTTCCTGGCCCTGCGCATCGCCGTCAACGACGAGCTTGGCGAGCTCGAGGCGGGGATCTCGGCTGCTATTCAGATTCTTCGGCCCGGTGGGCGCTTGGGGGTCGTCTCCTTCCACTCCCTAGAGGACACCACTGCAAAACGTCTTCTCCACACCTTTGCAATGAACTGTGTCTGTCCTCCCCCCAGCCCCATCTGCACCTGTGCCCACCGGGCCTCCCTCCGCCTGCCATCGCGACGGGCACTGCGCCCAACCCCTGCCGAGATCGCGCGCAACCCCAGGGCGCGGTCGGCACTCCTGCGCACCGCTGTCCGGCTGGCTCCCGCCGATCCCTGAGGGCCAGTTTCGTCCCGACCGCCCCTCCAGTAGTTCCAGTCCACAATCCAGCAACAAGTGCAGAGCTAGCCATGACCACAATTGCCGCGCCTCGCCCCACTCGCGCCGGGTACCTGCCGTTTGATGAGGAGGAGGTGCAGCCCAATCGGGCCCGAGAGCGCACCCGGCTCAGGACTGGGGTGGCCTGGGCAGCACTCCCACTGGTCGCTGCCCTGGTTCTGGCCGCCACCGGCTACATCTTCGAGACCGCGCAGGGCACCGCCCTCACCTATCAGGTGGCGGCGCTCCAGGCTCAGAAGGCGCAGCTTGCGAACAGCGCCCAGGTTCTCGCCCAGGAGCTGCAGGCAGCCGACAGCGCCGGGGCCCTGAATGTGGCCGCAACCCATCTCGGACTGAGGCCCGCGCCCACCTGGCAAGTCATCAGCCCCCCTCCGCCCAACGGCAGCAACCCTCTGCTGCCGGCGCTGGCCGCCCTGAAGGGCGCCTGAGGCGGTGGCGACCGGGCCCCACTCCCGCCGCGGTCCGTCCGGCCCGCCCCGGATCCGCCCCGCCGATCTCGCCGGCCGCAACGCCGCCCCAGCTCTCGGCGATCCCAAGCGGCGCCTGGCGGTGATCGCTGGGATCGTGCTGCTGGTGGTCTTCGGCCTGAGCGCCCGGCTGATCGAGCTCCAAATCCGCCAGGGGGCGCAGCTGGCCGCGGCCGCCGTCTCTCAGCAGGTGTCAGAGGTGACGGTCCCGGCCACCCGTGGGCTGATCCTCGACGACCAGGGTCAGGTGCTGGCGGGCAACGTCCCGGTCTACGACATCTGGGCCGACCCCAACCTGATCCCCAGGCAGCAGCGACTCCTCTACGCCACCCGCCTGGCTCCCGTGCTGGGGGCCACCGCGAACCAGGTGCTCACCCAGCTGAGCCGTCCCCTCGACTTCGTCTACCTGGCCAAGGCGCAGACCGCGGCGGTGGAGCAGGAGGTGGCGCGGCTCGACCTGGCGCAGGTGGGCGCCATCCAGGGCGAGACCAGATCGTACGGACCAGGAGCCGTGCCGGGTACCAGCCTGGCCGCCAACGTGCTGGGCTTCGTCAACGCCAACGGGCAGGGCCAGTACGGGCTGGAGGGCTACTACAACAGCGTGTTGGCCGGCCGGCCCGGACAGCAGTCGGTGGTGTCCGACCTGCAGGGCAACCCGGTCGCCCTCAGCTCGGCCCCCCAGCGTCCGGCGGTGAACGGACGCAATCTTCAGACCAGCCTGGACGCCAACATCCAGGCGGCGGTCCAGCAGGACCTCACCGCCGAGGTGAAGAAGGTCCACGGCGCCTCCGGGACCATGATCGTGATGAATGTGCACACCGGGGGGATCGTGGCCTGGGCCGACTATCCGTCCTACAACGCCAACAACTACGGCACCACTCAGCAGAAGCTCTTCAAGGACGCCGGGGTGGCCGACCTCTACGAACCGGGCTCGGTGGGCAAGGTCATCACCTTCGCGGGAGCGCTGAACCGCCACGTCATCACCCCCAACCAGACCTTCAACGAGACCGGGGAGGTGACGGTGCAGGGTTGGCACATCCGGGACTGGGATCTCCAGGCCCACGGTGTCATCACCATGAACTGGGTGCTGGAGGACTCCCTCAATGTGGGCGCGGTCCACATCCAGCAGTGGGAGGGCGCCAAGCCCTTCTACCAGAACATGAAGGCCTTCGGGATAGGGGTACCGACCGGAATCGACCTCGCGGGGGCCTCCAACCAGCCGCTACCGCCGCTGTCGCAACTGCAGCCGGTCCAGCTGGCCACGGCCAGCTTCGGCCAGGGGTACGTGACCACCCCCATCCAGATGCTGGCGGCGGTCAACACGGTCGCCAACGGCGGGGTCTGGGTCCAGCCCCACGTGGTCACCGCGATCACCGGAGGTGGCCAACCGACCACCTACATCAAGCCCAAGACCCACCGCGCGATAAGCGCCGCCGCGGCCCAGACCCTGGCCAAGATGATGGTCGGGGTGGTGGACGTGCCCGGCGCCTCGGGCTTCGAGGCCAAGATGAGTGGACCATGGTACGGGCAGATCGCCGGCAAGACGGGCACCTCTTCGGTCTCCAACGGGAAGGGCGTCTACGGCAACAACACCATCGACTCCTTCGTGGAGTTCCTGCCCGCCAGCAACCCCCAGTTCTCGATGATCTGCATCATTCGTTACCCCCAGGTTCCTCCCCCCCAGCGGGAGGGGGCGTACGACGCCGCCCCCACCTCCAAGCTGGTTGCTCAGGCGCTGATCTCCCGTTTCAAGCTACGCCCATAAGATGCCTCGAGTGAATGGACTGGCCGTGGCGGGCGCCTTCGTGGGCGGGGTGGTGCTGTATCCGCCCACGATCGCGGTCCTGGGGCGCTTGGGGATCCGCCAGCAAGAGCGCAGCGACGGGCCTGCGTCGCATCTCCCCAAGGCAGGAACCCCCACCGCCGGTGGTCTGCTGTTCGCTCTGCTGCTGGCCGTGATCTGGCTGGTGGCGCTGCGAGGGCCGGCGGGGGCGGTGGTCGTGGGTGCGGCCCTGCTGGGGTCGGCGGTGGGCCTGCTCGACGACCTGACCAAGCTCCGGCGCGGCGCCGGGTTGAGGGTAGTGCCCAAGTTCCTCCTCCTCGCCCTCTGCGCGGCCGGCCTGGCCCTGGGTCTCCAGGCCACCCACGCTTCGGTGGAGGTGGTTCCCGGTCTTGGCCTGCGAGATCTTGGAATCGGCGGCATCGCCCTGGCGGCGCTGGCGCTGCTGGCGACCGCCAACGCCGCCAATCTGACAGACGGGGTGGACGGCCTGGCCGCCGGCTGTGCCGTGCCGGCCCTCGCCGCCTGCGGCGCGGCGGCGGCCCTGGAGCACCGGCCGCTGCTGGCGCTGACATGCTGGTCGGCGGCGGCCTTGGTCCTCGCCTTCCTCTGCTTCAATCTGCCCGCCGCTCGAGTCTTCATGGGCGATGCCGGGTCGCTGGCGATTGGGCTCATGCTGGCTGCGGCCGCGGCCGAGACCGGGCTGCTGCTGCTGCTGCCGTTGCTGGCGCTGGTGTACCTGGCGGAGGCCGCGTCGGTGATGGCCCAGGTCGCCTACTTCAAACTCAGCGGCGGCCGGAGGCTGCTGCGGATGAGTCCTTTGCACCACCACCTGGAGCTGGGCGGGATCAGCGAGTGGGGGGTCGACCTGCGGTTCTGGTCGGTCGCCCTGGCGACCGCGGCGGCGGTGGTCGGCTGGGCAGTCTGGTCGGGCCTGCCGGGGGGCCACCCATGAGCTCCCGGGTGGATCGCTGGATCCCTGTGGCCCAGGCCCGGCGCAGCGCGACCAGCAGCCTGCGGAGGGCCTCTCTGCCGGACTGCGACATCTGGCTGCTGTTGGCCACGACCGCGCTCTGCGGGCTGGGCCTGATCATGGTCTTCGTCTCCAGTGAGGGTCTGGCGTACACCTGGGACAACGGCAACCCGGCCTACTTCTTCGAGCGCCAGCTGGTGTGGATCTTCTTGGGGGTGATCGCTCTGCTGTTCTGCTTGAAGCTGGACTACCACAGCTGGAGGACCCTGGGGCCCTGGTTGGCGGCCGGCAGCGTCTTCCTGCTGGTGGCGGTCCTGGTGCCCCACATTGGAGTGCAGATCCAGGGCGCGCGGCGGTGGATCGGAGCGGGCCCCATCCAGATCCAGCCCAGTGTCATCGCCCAGTTCATGATCGTGATCGAGGGCGCCGTCTGGCTCGACCAGCATCGGCGCCTCATGGCCGATTTCAGAGAAGGGGTGTGGCCGTACGCCTGGCGGATCGGGGTCGTGGCTGGGCTGGTGATCCTGGAGAAGGACCTCGGCTCGACCATGGTGGTGTCGATCCTGGGGCTCGGGCTGCTGGTCATTGCCGGCGCTCGGCTCCGTTACCTGGGTGCCCTGGGCGGTGTCGGGCTGGTGCTGGGCGCGCTCATGATCAAGGCCGAGCCCTACCGGGTCGCCCGCCTGCTGGCCTACCTCAATCCGTTCGCCCACCCGCTGGGCAGTGGCTACCAGGCGGTGCAGGCTCTGTACGCCTTTGGCGCCGGAGGGCTGTTCGGGACCGGCTTTGGCAGTCCGGTTCCCACCGCCCAGGCCCTTCCGGAGGCCCCGAACGACTTCATCTTCGCCGTCATCGGCCAGGACATGGGCCTGGTCGGGACTCTGGCGGTGCTGGCCCTGTTCGCGCTCTTCACCTGGAGGGGCTACAAGATCGCCCGGAACGCCCCCGACCAGCTCGGCGTGCTGCTCGCGGGTGGCGCCACAATCTGGATCGTGGGCCAGGCCCTGATCAACATCGGTGGGGTCACGGACTCGATCCCCTCGACCGGGGTGCCGCTCACCTTCATAAGCTACGGAGGATCCTCGATGGCGCTCTCGCTGGCGGCCACCGGGATTCTGCTCAACATCTCGGCTCGACGCCGCCGATCGGGGAGTGCCAATGCGCGTGCTGATCACGGGAGGCGGGACGGGCGGGCACTGTACCCCGGCGGTCGCCGTGGCCGAGGTCCTGAGCTCGACTGAGCCCCCAAGCGCGATCACCTACGTGGGCCGGACCGGTGGGCCCGAGGCACGCATAGTCGCAGCTGCCGGGATAGAGTTCGTGGGGCTCAGCCTGGGTCGCATGGGCTCGAGTCGGCTGACCGCCACCCCCCGGCTCCTCACGCGGCTGCCGCTCGCCTACCAGCAGGCACGTCAGGTGATCTCTGACTTCCACCCCGACGTGGTCCTGGCCACGGGGGGCTACGTGTCGGTGCCGGTCGCCTTGGTGGCCAGGCGCCGCCGCATCCCCCTGCTGCTGCTGGAGCAGAACGCGCTGCCCGGCCGAGCGGTGAGCTGGCTGGCCCGGCGAGCGAGCCTGGTTGCCACCTCCTTCCCGCACACCGGCCAGCTGCTCCCGGGGGCGACGGTCGTCTGCGCCGGCAATCCGGTCCGCCGTCAGTTCTGGGAGCTGGCGGCCACCGATGGCCCCCCCGAGATTCCGCCAGCGATCCTGATCATGGGGGGATCGCAGGGCGCCGTGCACCTCAACGATGTGGTTCTGGAGGCGCTGCCGAAGTTGCTCGGGTTGGGGCCCCAGCTGTCGGTGGTCCACCTCACCGGGCCTCGCGATCACGCCCGGGTCACCAGGCTCGCCCGCAGCCTGCAGCTCGGCGACCC
This sequence comes from bacterium, assembly GCA_021795235.1. GTDB lineage: Bacteria > Chloroflexota > Dormibacteria > Aeolococcales > Bog-877 > AG-12. The sequence continues at coordinate 8,425 of JAJYPP010000028.1, read as the reverse complement.
CAGCCGCTACCGCTGTCTGGCCTTCTCAGATCAGATGGCGGTCGAGCTGAAGACGGCGGGAATGGTGGTGATGCGCGCGGGGGCCAGCTCGCTGGCCGAGGTCGCCTGCCTGGGCAAGCCGATGGTCTTGGTGCCGTACCCCCACGCCAGCAACCACCAGATGGCCAATGCCAACCCGTTCGCGGCGGCGGGGGCGGCGGTGGTGGTGGAGGACTCCGAGTTCACGGCGGAACGGCTGCTGGCGGAGGTCGCCCGGATCCTCTTCGATGGCGGAAGCTGGGAGCGCATGTCCCAGGCCAGCCGGGAGATGTCCCGGCCGGGCGCGGCCGGCGCGGTGGCCGCCCTGCTCGCCGGCCTGGCGGAGGAGTCCCCCTGAGCCCAATGGCACCGGGACGCTGGCCGGATCCTCCCGCCCACCTGCACCTGCTCGGCATCTGCGGGTACGCGGTCTCCGGGCTCGCTCTGGCGGTCGCCCAGCTCGGTTATCGGGTGACCGGTTCCGACGAGGACGCGTATCCGCCCACGACCGACATCCTGAGCTCGGCGGGGGTGGAGTTCGCGGCCCAGCACGAAGCGCTGAACCTCGACCGCTGGGGCGTCCCCGACCTCGTGGTGCTGGGCAACCAGGTACAGGCCGGCAACCTGGAGCTGGCCGCCGCTCTCGCCCGCGGCCTGCCGGTGGTCAGCGAGGCGGAAGCCCAGGGCCTGCTGGCCGCGGACCGGCCCCGCGCGGTGATCTGCGGCACCCACGGCAAGACCACCACCGCCTCCTTGTGCGCCTGGATGCTGGAGGGGGCGGGGCTCAACCCGGGCTTCCGGCTGGGCTCGACATCGCGGGATTTCGGCGCGACCGTCCGGTTGGGTGACCTGCGCTCCCCGTTCGTGTTCGAGGGTGACGAGTACACGACCTCGGCCCTGGACCCCCGCGCCAAGTTCCTGCACTGGCGGCCCGAGGTGGTGGCGCTGCTCAACCTGGAGCTCGACCACCCGGACATCTATCCCGATCTCGAGGCTTACACCGCCCCCTACCGAACCCTGCTGGATGGACTTCCGGAAGGGGGCCTGCTGCTGGTCAACGGTGAAGACCCAGGGGCTGAGCGCTTGGCGCAGGGATTCTCCGGCCGCGTGCAGCGCTGGGGGTTGGGCTCGGGGGACTGGAGGCTTGTCCGGCCGGCTCGCCTGGAGGGACGGACCCAGCTGCTGGAGGTGGCCGGTCCGGACCGGGTGCGGGTGGCGATGCAGCTGCCGATGCTGGGGCGCCACAGCGTCAGCAACGCCCTGGCCGCCCTGGCGGCCGCGGTGGCGCTCGGCGCGGACCCGGAGGCGGCGGCGGCAGCGGCGAGCGGCTACCAGGGTGCCGCGCGCCGCTTCGAGGTGCTGGGGACGGCCGCCCAGGTGACCGTCGTCGATGATTACGCCCACCATCCGACCAAGCTGCGGGCGACGATCGCGGCCGCGCGCCAGTGGATCGGCAAAGACCAGCAGCTGGTGCTGGTGCATGTGCCCCACACCTACTCGCGGACCCTGGCCCTGCTGGCGGAGTACCGGGACGCGTTCCGCGGTGCGGACCTGGTGGTCCTGGGGCCGATCGAAGCGGCTCGGGAGCGCAATCTGGAGGGGTCGGTGAGCTCCCGGGACGTGGCTGCCCGGGTGCACGGCACCGAGCTCGTCCTGGTCGATTCGGCCGACCAGGCCATCCAGGTGGTGCGCGAGCGGGTGCGCCCGCCCGCGCTGGTTGTGTGCAGCTCGGTCCGGGGATTCGACGGGGTCGCGGCCCGGCTCCTCAGCAGCCTCGGCTGAGATTCGACGTGAGCTGGTGGCCCCAGTCCGGGACGCAGCGCCAGGACCGGCCGCCGCCCCGACCCGCATGCAATCGACCGGCCGTTGCCGCCGAGTGAACTGTAGCGCACTCCTGCGGCACCCCTTCTCGGGGTTCCCTTACGGGTCTTGGCCCCATCGGGTGCCGCCCGAGCCGTTGGCTCTGGTCTTACGCTCCCTCCCACGGCGCCGGATGATCCAGGGTCCTGGCCGTCGCTGCTTTCGCTGGCGGGCGGGGCCACGGCGTCAACCACACCGCTAGGGCTGGCTGTGTCCGGCCAGGCACGGAGATTTTGGGCAGTGGCTGCCGCACCTTGAAGCTCATCACCACGAACTACAGCACGTCGTACGAGCAACTGTTCCCAACCACTTGGCTGTGGCTACCGGCCGCCGGCGGGCCGTCGGCCGAGTTCGCTTGATGCCTGATTGGATGGTGGGCTTGCGCTGGCGGCCAAAATGCGTCAACCTCTATCTGGCTGCAGGCGGCGCCTAGCCGTCGGCCGTCCCGTCTAACCACCACGTCTCACCCAAGGGGCAGCCATCGAGTCCAGCACGCGTCCCAAGACCCCCGGACGCCGCCAGTTCGGGGCGGCCGTGCCCGAGGACTTCCGCTCCTGGAGTCCCGCGAGCGCCCGCCCTCCCCGCCGGCCCACCAGAGAGCGGGTGGCGGCTCGCGACTGGCACCGCGTCGAGTTGGGGGACGAGGTGGTGGCGGAGGTGGCCCGCCAGGCCGCGGCGAGACGGGAAGCCCGGCTGATGGACCGCCGGCGGCTGCTCGGCCGGGTGCGGATCTCCTCCCACGGCAAACCACGATGGCTGGAGGTCTGGGGTGGGCTGGCGTTGCCACGGCAGCTGGCGGTGGCCGGCGCCATGCTCGCGATGATGGGCGCCCTGGCGGCCTTCAATCTTCCCTGGCTCAAGGTGCAGAGAGTCGAGGTGGAGGGGGGCTCGGTGGTGAGCCAAGCTCAGCTGCTGCAGGAGGCTGGCACTCACCTGGGTGCCAGCACCCTGCTGCTGGACAGCAAGCGGTTGACGGCAAACCTGCTGAGCCAGCCGTGGGTCGCCACGGCCAGCGTCAGGGTGCGCTGGCCGGGGACCCTGGTCATCTCGGTCAGCCCGCTGGCTCCCGCGCTGGTCTATCAGCAGGGGCTGAAGAGCGTGGTGCTGGCGGCTTCCGGCGCAGTGTTGGGCGCGGTTCCCCGGGCCCCGAGCTCGACGCCGCTGCCCATCCTGGTGGACCAGCGTCTCGGGCGTCCTCCGGCGGCGGGCGCGGTGGCGGTGCCCGCCAACCTGACCGCCGCCCTGGCGGCGCTCTACCCCGCCTGTCAGGCCGCTTACTCGGTCGCCTGCTCGGAGTTCATCATCACCCCGGTCGGCGCGCTCGAGATCCGGAGCTCGGCCGGCTGGGTTGCGGACCTGGGCCCGGCGCTCACACCGGGGCAGATCGGCGCACTGGGCGCCAAGCTGGAGGCACTGCGCACCCTGGCCAGCAAGGTCAACCTCAAGTCGACCAAGATCAAGGAGATATATCTGGAGAACCCGTCGCAGGTGGCGGTCAGCCCGTGACCGTCCTGAACCAGATCTAGGTGCCGGACCGGGGCCACGACCACAACATGATGTGGTTTCGGGCGGCTTGGGTATTGTGCTGCCCACGGTTTGCGGATACACTTCATGCGGTCCCGACCAGCGACCGGGACCGGTCCCGACCACGCGCTGCCGACCAGGAAACCCAGGCCGACGTTCTTGAATAACCCTCAGCCCACATCAAATTGGGGTGTCGCCCGATGAGCAGCCTTGTTCGCAGTGGACCTGGGGCCCTGTGCCCGCAACCTGGGTGGTGCCAGCCTTGAGCGGCCGCAGCCTGGTGGGCATCGACCTGGGCACGTCCACCGTCATCTGTGCGGTGGGTGAGGAGGACGGACGCCGGATCCGGGTCCTGGGAGTTGGCGAGTCCGCTTCAGCGGGAGTCCGCAAGAGTGTCATCACCGATCCAGATGCGGCCCAGGCGGCGATCGCGAAGGCGCTGGACACCGCCGAGCGAGCCGCCGGCCACGAGATCGACTCCGCCCTGCTCTGTCTGGGGGGCCGGCACCTGGAGAGCCGGCCCAATCAGGCCGTGGTCTCGGTGGTCTCTCGCAGCGGTGCCGTCGGCAGCAGCGACCTCAATCGGGTGCTGGAGGCGGCCAGGGACGGGGGCTGCCCCGAGGGCTCCGAGGTGGTCCACCTGATCCCCAGGTTCTACTCGGTGGACTCCCAACAGGGGCTGCGCGATCCCAGAGGGGTGGAGGGGGCGCGCCTGGCGGTGGACGCGGAGCTGGTTATGGCTTCCACGGCCCACCTGGAGACCCTGGTGGGCTGCGCGCATGCGGCCGGTCTGCGGGTGGACGACGTGGTGGCGCAGCCGCTGGCCTCCGCCGAGGGGGTGCTGCGGGACTCCGAACTGGAGGGTGCCGTTGCGGTGGTCGACGTGGGCGGGGGCACGACCGACATCGCGGTCTTCCGCCGGGGCACGATCCGCCGGATCGTGGTGCTCCCGGTGGGCGGCCAGAACGTCACCAACGATCTGGCCACCGGGCTCCACTGCGATCAGGAGGAGGCCGAGGTCATCAAACGCCGCCACGGGCACTGCGACCCCGGTCAGGTGCTGGTGGAGGAGATGGTCACGGTGGTGGGGATCGCCGGGGTCGGGCGCGACGAGGTCCCCCGCCGCTGGCTGGCGGAGATCATCGAGCCTCGCGCCCGGGAGATGGCCCGGTTGATTGGCGAAGCCCTGGAGGGAGAGGGCGTCCAGAAGGTCGTGCTGACGGGGGGCTGCGCCCGTCTGCGCGGGTTCCCGGCCGCCGTCCACCAGATCCTGGAGACACCGGTTCGGGTGGCTGTCCCCGAGGGCTTCTCGGGGCTGGCCGATCAGGTTGGGATGCCCGAGCATGCCGTGGTCGCCGGACTGCTGCGCTGGGGGCAGCGCTCGACCACCGTTCGCGACCGCAGCAATCCAAAAACCACGCGCAGCCAGGGCCGGCTGAACCGCTGGCTCCACGAGCTGTTCTGAAGGAGGCCACGATGCCGCAAGAAGACCTCGACCGCACCACCCAGGGCAACGCCAGGATCAAAGTGATCGGAGTGGGCGGGGGGGGCAGCAACGCCGTCAACCGCATGATTCGAGCCAAGCTCCGGGGTGTGGACTTCATCGCCGTCAACACCGACCGGCAGGCGCTCGACGCCTCCGAAGCGCCGACCAAGATCCACATCGGGCGCAAGGTCACGCGCGGTCTGGGAGCGGGGGGAGACCCCGAGGTCGGCGAGAATGCCGCCGAGGAGTCCCGGGACGAGTTGGCGAGCATCCTCCACGACTCCGACATGGTCTTCGTCACCTCCGGGATGGGTGGCGGCACGGGCACCGGGGCGGCCCCGATAATCGCCGAGATAGCGCGTTCCAGCGGCGCCCTCACGATCGGGGTGGTGACCAAGCCCTTCAGCTTCGAGGGACGGCGCCGCGCCGACGCCGCGGAGCGTGGCGTGGAGGCGCTCTCGGGCCGGGTCGACACCCTGATCACCATCCCCAACGACCGCCTGATCGCGGTCACGGACCGGCGCACCACCATGGTCGACGCCTTCCGCAAGGCCGACGACGTCCTGCGTCAGGGGGTCCAGGGGATCTCCGACCTCATCGTCTACCCCGGGCTCATCAACCTGGACTTCGCTGACGTCAAGGCGATCATGTCCGGCCAGGGCGCCGCTCTGATGGGGATCGGCTACGGCAGCGGCGACAACCGGGCTCAGGACGCCGCTCGCGACGCGGTCGCCAGCCAGCTGCTAGAGACCTCGATCTCGGGCGCCAAGGGCATTCTGCTCAACATCACCGCCAGCCCGGATCTCACCCTGCATGAGGTGACCGAGGCCTGCGACATGATCCGGCAGAACGCGGACGCCAACGCCAACATCATTTTCGGGGCGGTGCTGGACGACCGCATGGGCGGAGACGTGAAGATCACGGTGATTGCGACCGGGTTTGGCGGCGGAGCCCAGGTGAATCGTGAGCTGGCCGAGAGATACCGCACGACCAGGCCCCAGGAGCTCCAGGAACCGCTGCCGGACATGGGCCGCCGCCCCGAGGTGAGAGAGGACAACCCCGCCTACGAGGACATCGACATCCCGGCCTTCCTGCGCGAGCAGCGCTGAGGCAGGCCCCGAACCTGCCCCAGTCGGTGGGCCGGCACGTGGGCGGATGCGATCGGAGGTGCTGGCAGGATTGATCCGAACCGCCCGAGCCTCACCGTCGTCGTCCCCAGTGGACGCCGCTCAGACCCTGGGGCTGGGGCCCACCCAGGGAGGTAGTCAACCTTCTGGTCCTCGGCCGCCGACGGCGCCGAGGCCACTGGCGGGCGCGCTGCCTGGGCAGGCGCCGGGTCGCGACCGCCAGGTCGGCCTCACGACAGGTCGGCCGTTCACCTGGGCTGCAGGGCTGGCGTAGTGGCGCCAGCCAAGGAGGCGCCGCCCATGGCGGTGGCAAGTGCGATGACCGATCAGCAGCCTGCCTGTCTGGTTGAGACCAACGAGCCGGGCGAGGTCGAACACGGCCCAGGAATCGTGGCCTGATGCTCCGCTACCTCATCAGCCGAGGTCCGCAACCAGTCATGGTCGTGATCGCGGTCACCGTCATCACCTTCATCCGGCGCATGCTGCCCAGGAACCCCGTCCGGGCCATCTTGAGCGGCGCTCTCGTCGCCGGGTCGGGCGTCGCAACATCACCAGCTTTGCCGTCCCGCGCACCGAGTATCGCCATTGGCCTCAGCCCACCCTGCTGACTCCGGCCGCTATCAGGATCCTCTCACCACCCGGAGTTGCTGGGACTGGGCCTACGCCGAGTGAGCGGGCGAATCCTCGGTGAGCGGGAGGTAAATGCGGCCACCTTCGGCTTTGAACTCGGCGGCCTTCTCTTCGAGGCCGGCTTGTAGAGCGTGTTCGTTATCGAGGCCTCGTTCTGCGGCGTAGCGTCGGACGTCTTGGCTAATGCGCATGGAGCAGAAGTGCGGCCCGCACATGGAGCAGAAATGGGCGGTCTTGGCCGCGCTCGCCGGGAGTGTTTCGTCGTGGTATCCACGGGCGGTGTCGGGGTCCAGGGCCAAGTTGAATTGGTCGGCCCACCGGAAGTCGAATCGGGCGTCGGACAACGCGTCATCCCATGCCTGGGCGCCGGGATGACCTTTGGCGAGATCGGCGGCGTGAGCGGCGATCTTGTACGTGATGACACCGGTCTTGACGTCGTCACGGTCGGGTAAACCGAGGTGCTCTTTGGGGGTGACATAGCAGAGCATGGCGGTGCCGTACCAGCCGATCATCGCCGCGCCGATGGCGGAGGTGATGTGATCGTAACCCGGAGCGATGTCCGTGGTGAGCGGGCCGAGGGTGTAAAAGGGGGCCTCGTCGCAGAGCTGGAGCTGCAGCTCCATGTTCTCTTTGATCTTGTGCATCGGCACGTGCCCGGGGCCTTCGATCATCACCTGGACGTCGTGCTCGCGAGCCATCCGCCCCAGCTCTCCCAACGTGCGCAGTTCCGCCAGCTGGGCGTCGTCGTTGGCATCAGCGACGCACCCAGGGCGGAGGCCATCCCCGAGGGAGAACGTGACGTCATAAGCGCGGAGAATCTCGCAGAGCTCGGCGAAGTGGGTGTAGAGGAAGTTCTCCTGGTGGTGAGCTAGGCACCAGGAGGCCAGGATCGATCCGCCCCGACTCACGATGCCGGTCCTGCGTTTCGCAGTGAGCGGAACATAGCGCAGCAACACCCCGGCGTGGACCGTCATGTAGTCGACACCCTGCTCGCACTGCTCGATGACGGTGTCTCGGTAGGCCTCCCAGGTGAGGTCCTCGGACTTGCCGTTGACCTTCTCCAACGCTTGATAGATTGGCACGGTCCCCACGGGTACCGCGCTGTTACGGATGATCCATTCACGGGTGGTGTGGATGTTGCGCCCGGTCGACAGGTCCATCACCGTGTCCGCCCCCCAACGGGTGGCCCAGGTCATCTTCTCAACCTCGTCCTCGATCGAGGACGCCACCGCTGAGTTGCCGATGTTGGCGTTGATCTTGACCAGGAAACGCCGGCCAATCACCATCGGCTCCGCCTCGGGGTGGTTGCAGCTCAGCGGGATCACCGCTCGCCCGGCCGCGACCTCGGCGCGGATCACCTCTGCAGCCACACCTTCTCGTAAGCCGATGAACTCCATCTCCGGGGTGATCTCGCCCCGACGCGCATACGCCAGCTGGGTCACGGCACGGCCGTCGACCGCCCGTCGCGGGCGCCGGGACGATGCGGCGAAGAGCTCGTCGAGGTTACGGCCGCCGACCGGCGGGCGCCCATTGTCCGCCGGAGTCACCGGCCGCCCGTCGTACTCTTCGGTATCGCCGCGCTCAGCGATCCACCCGTCCCGCAGCGCGGGAAGCCCACGGCGAACGTCGGCCTGGAAGCCAGGATCGGTGTAACTGACTTTCCGCAGGTGGGGCAGGTGAAATCGTGACACAGGGCAGGGGAGTCAAGGGGAGGGAGCGGAGGCCGCTGCGAGGAGGCGGTCGGTGACCTGGACTGAGAGCTGCTCCAGTTCGGCTAGCT
>JAJYPP010000027.1 GCA_021795235.1 bacterium | reverse complement strand
CCAGAATCCGAAAGAAACCTTGCGCTTATTATAGTACACGAGGGGCCGGATGTCAAGCCAAAATCAGTACTTCCTGAATACGAATCCGACCTACCCGGCCAGCACTATGTCAACAGGTCTGGAGTCCGGGGCCCCTGAATGACTGAGGCCACGGTTCGCCAGGGCTGTTCGGCCACCTACCAAGGTCTGGCATTGCACCCTGGCCAAAGTATGCCCCCAGCCTATCCGACGGTCGAGCGCGAGGCGACCTGCTCCCCCAGCACCTCGGTAATCGCATCCCGCAACTGTTCCGCGGACCATTGGTCCAGCCGCAGGGACATGGTGTTGGGAGTGCCATCTTCGTGCTCGCCGTGGATGTCCACTCACGCGAAGGGCCTCAGCTCGCCGGTCCCGGTGGGCTGAGGCCCGCACTCGCCACTGGCCCGGCCCTAGGCTATCGAGTCATCGAGAGATGCTGTGACGATCTCCGCCGTCGGCCAAAGGCGCTGGTCCGCCGTGATCGGCGCCAGTGAGGATTGCGTGGACGAGCCCGAGGACCTCCGTCAGGAACGACGTGCTCCCCCCTGGTTCCGCTCCACCACCAGTCATAGACCAGCCACTTCGAGGGCCGTGTCGCCGTCGGGCCACTGGGTAGAGCTCCGGCCGGACACCGGTGCCTGCAACCGGTCTCTCCAGGGGCCGAATCCAAGCCGTCGGGACGACCACCGCCCTCCTGGATTCGGGTCGCCGTACCCGGTCTTGGCTTGGCCTCTCCCCAACGAGCACAACCACGGGCCCGCCAACCATCTATGCCGGCCCAACCTGGTCCCGAGCCGGTGCTCATGCACGCCCGGAGCCACGACTCTCCAGTTCGGGCCACCGGCCCCGGGATCGGGCGCCCGATCAAACAGCCAGCGCCTCCTCGCGCAGCGCCTGACCAGCCACCACGAAATCCGCGTCCACCCGGTCTACCAGCCTGGCCGACGCTGCCCGATCGCCCGACCTCGCCTGGTTCTGGAGTTCCCCGCAGCGCTGCGCAAGGTAGCTCGCGCCGAAGCTCGCGGCGCTCCCCTGCAGACTGTGCGCCAGCCTCTCGATGGCCGCACCGTCACCATCTGCAACCGCCGAGCGTAGCGCCGCCACCCGAGCTGCTCCGTCGGTCAGGAACAGTTGGACGAGTTGGCGGAATTCCTCGGGCCCGAGCTCGCGCAACCCTGCGATGAATGATGCCTCCAGAGACTTGCCGTCGCCATGCAGAGCTTGAATTTCAGGCTGGGCTCCAGCCCCCCAAGTGGTCCAGCGCTCCACCATCGTAGCGAGGGTATTCGCTTTGATCGGCTTGCTCAGGTAGGCATCCATTCCAGCATCAAGACACTTGGCTTCGTCGCCCATCAGTGCACCAGCCGTCATCGCGATTATGGGGGTATGTGCATCCCCACCTTCGCGGCGGCGGATCTCCCGCGTGGCCTCAAAGCCGTCCATGACCGGCATCTGGCAGTCCATCAGCACCGCGTCATAGCGATGTTGACCGACTCGCTCGACCGCCACCACCCCATTGTCGGCCACATCCACCACGTGCCCCATCTTCTCGAGCATCCTCAATGCCACCAACTGGTTCACGGGGTTGTCGTCGACCACCAGGATCAGTCCCGGAGTGCCCGGTGGCGCCTCGGAGAGCATGTACCGGTTGATCGTCGGCGCCAGCGTCTCCTGGTCACTCGCGGGCAGCAGCGTTTCCAGGCATGCATACAGACGCCCCACACTCACCGGCTTGGCGAGAACCGCGTCAATCCCAGCCTCGCGCGCGCGGACCGCGTCGCTGGCAAGCACCGCTGAGGGCAGCAGGACCAGGGGGATAGGGTGAAGCAGCGAGGTCTGTCGGATCGCCCAAGCCAACCCTATTCCGTCCATGTCTGGCATCTGATGACCGAGGATCGCGAGCCTGAACGGATCGCCCCGCTCGGCCGCCTTGAGCAGGCCCGCGAAGGCCTGACCGCCCCCGTCAAAGCACTCCGGCCGAGCCCCCCAGCCCCGGAAGTTCTGCTCGAGAACGATGCGATTGGTCTGATTGTCGTCGACGACTGCGACATGGATGCCTCCAAGCACTTTTTGAGGCGCTCCGAGATGCATCGCGCCCGACGCCGCCTTCGGAAATGTGAGCGTGAACCAGAAGGTGCTGCCCTTGCCCTCTTCACTCCTCACTCCCACCTCTCCGCCCATCAACTCGACCAGCTGCTTGCAGATGGCCAGACCGAGCCCAGTGCCACCAAACCTCCGCGTGGTAGAGGCATCGGCCTGAGTGAAACTCTCGAACAGATGATCCAGGTGCTCCGGCTTAATCCCAATTCCGGTGTCGGCCACCTCAAACCGAACGAACACCATGTCCGTTCCCTTGTCGGGGACGCCGAGCCTCAGCACCACCTCCCCGGAGTCGGTGAACTTGACGGCGTTGCCCAACATGTTGACCAAGACTTGGCGGATCCGGCCGGGGTCTCCGCGCACCGCCGTGTGCATTTGAGGGTCGATCTCCACCGCCAGTTTGAGGCCCTTCTCCCCGATCCGGTGGGCCACCAATTTGGCAGCATCCTCTGCGACCACCTTGATGTCGAAGTCGATGGCCTCGATGTCGATCCGACCGGCCTCAATCTTCGAGAAGTCGAGGATGTCGTTGATGATCGTCATCAATGCCTCGGCGGACTCGCTGATCGCCTCGGCGTACTCGCGTTGCTCGGTACTGATGTCGGTGGTGAACAGTAGCCCCGTCATCCCGATGATGCCGTTCATGGGGGTCCGGATCTCGTGGCTCATGTTGGCCAGGAACTCGGACTTCAGCCGCGACGCCTCCATCGCCTGCGCGTGGGCTGCGGCCAGGGCGCTCTCGGTGCGCTTGCGGTCGGTGATGTCGTTGAAGGTGATCACCGCGCCGTTGATGGCATCCCCGTCAGCGATAGGGAATGCGGAGTATTCCGCCGCGAACGTGGTCCCGTCCGCCCGAGACATCATCTCGGTTGCCACCCGGGCGCTCCCCCCGCCACGAAGGACGCTATAGATGGGTCCTTCGTCCGCCTCGTAGGTGGTGCCGTCGGCCCGAGTGTGGTGGAAGGTCGGGTGCATGACCCTGCCGATCACATCGGCGGCGTCCACCCGCAATGCCTGGGCGGCCGTTGTGTTCATGAAGCTGCAGCGGCCATCGGCGTCGATCCCGTAAATCCCCTCACCAGCCGACTCCAAGAGTAGCCGCAGACTGTTGGAAAGGCGCGCAGTCTCGATGTCAGCGGCCTTGTTGACGCTGCGCAGCTGATCCGACAGGCTGCTGATCCGGACAGCTCCAGCCAACGGGGGGACCAGGATGAGGGCGCGTCCTGCCTCGGAACTGGTGAATGGGGGCTGACCCTTGGTGCGAGCAACCGTGACCGCCCCGATGGTCTCACCGCCACTGACCATCGGGATGGCCATCACCGGCCCGCTCCCGTGCAGATCTCGCCACTCGGTAGTGGACTTGCCCCAGGTCTTGTCCCGCAGATTCCCGATGAAGATCTCCCCGGAGTCGACGGCGCGCTTGCCCGGGGAGTCACCGACCAGAATCTCAGCCTCCACCACAGGGTGTCCGTCAACGACGCGGAGTCCGTTGGGCTCAACCAGGCTGACGATGATGCGCTCTGATCCGACCAGCCGGGCGACGTGGGCCAGAATCCCCTGATCGAGGACCTCGGAGACCTCGACCCGGCCGCTCAGCCGCTCCACGGTGACTCGCTGCCAGGAGGCTAGGAACTGGGCCAGCTCATCGACTTCGTTTCGGCGAGCCGCTCCTCGGCTCACGGCGCGATGGTCGCAAACATCTCGGCGCGCCTCCGGATTGAAGCCGTGACCCGGCTGACCAGATCGCGCGGGCTGAAGGGTTTGACCATGTAGTCGTCGGCCCTCAAGGAGAAGGCCCGCACCTTCTCGGCCGGATCAGCAGCGCTGGTCAACATCACGATCGTGGTGGTGTCATGGGCCGGGTCCCCGCGGAGGATCCGGCAGACCTCGAGCCCGCTCATACCCGGCAGGATTACATCCAGAACCACGCAGTCCGGGCCGAAGTGCGGTGCCAGGGCGAGCGCCTCCTCGCCGCTGCCGGCCTCACGAACCTCGAAACCCGCGGCGGCGAGGCTGGCACGGGCCAGGCCGCGGACGTCTGGAGCATCGTCGACCACCAGGACCTTGCCCGAGCTGAGCCGCGCCATGATGACGCTGGCGGAGGCGTCATGGCCCCCCAACGCCACCGGCGGACGGGCGGCTAGTAGACCGGTGATGGCGTCAGCCGCCATGGGGCGCGCGAAGTGATAACCCTGGGCCTCGTCACAGCCGAGGTTTCGCAGGCAGGTGACCTGGTCAGCCGTCTCGACACCTTCCGCTACCACACTGAGGTCAAGTGCATGGGCCATGCCCATCACGACCGCCACGATCGCGATCGCGTCAGGATCGGTGCCGAGCCCATCGACGAAGGACTTGTCGATCTTGAGTTCGTCAAGGGGAAAGCGCTTGAGGTAGGCGAGCGATGAGAACCCGGTCCCGAAGTCGTCGACCGAGATCCTCGTCCCCAGCGCTTTCAGCTTCCGCAGGGTAGCCACCGCCAGCTCAGCGTCCAGCATCAGCATGCTCTCCGTGACCTCGAGGCAGATGGTCTGCGGATCGATGCCGCACTGCTCAATGATGGTGTTGAAGGTCTCCGCCAGACCGGGCTCGAACTGCCGTGCGGACACGTTCACCGCGATCGGGAGAGGCAGGCCCCCGGGAAGCGCTGTCGCCCACTGAGCCGCATCCCGGCATACCTGCTCCATCACCCACCGCCCCATTGGAATGATCAATCCAGACTCCTCGGCGAGAGGGATGAAGTCCATCGGCTGGATCTCCCCCCGGACCGGGTGCTGCCAGCGCAGGAGGGCTTCGACGCCGCTGACGGCGTCGGTCAACAGTGAGACCTTCGGCTGGTATACGACGCGGAACTCGCCGCGGTCGAGAGCCTGATTCAGGGCTTCTGCGTTATCGATCCTGGCCTGCAACTGGGTCTCCATCGCGGGTACGAAGCATTCGTGCCGGTCACCCCCCAGGCGCTTGGCGACACGCATCGCGGTCTGCGCCTCCAAGATCAGGGCCCCGGGGTTCTTGGAAGGATCGGCGGTCAGCGCGATACCGATCCCGGCCGTGATAGACAAGGTGGTGGCCTCTACCTTCATCGGCGCTCGCAGGGCTGCGTGGATCCGGCCGGCTGCCCTCTCCGCAGCCGCTTGGTCAGCCACATCCTCGTAGAGCACCAGGAACTGGTCGCCGCCCAGCCTGGTCGCGATGTTCAGCGTGCCCGACCCGCTCTCGTGGGTCCGGAGCGTGTCATTCAACCGCTGGCCCACCTGCACCAGGACCCGCTCGCCGGCATCCTTGCCCAGCCGGCTCGAGATGTGTGAGAAGTGGTCGAGGTTGATCGCCAGCACCGCAACGGCCCGCTGGTTGCCGGAGACGCGGCCGAGCAGGATCTGCAGATTGTCGCCGAACAGGTCACGGTGAGGGAGCCGGGTCAGCGGATCATGCCGGCCGCGGAGCGAAAGCCGCGTCTCGAGTGCCTTCTCCGAGGTGATGTCATGGCACACCAGTACCGCGCCCCGAATGGCCCCATCGCTCCTCACCAGCCGTTGGCCGGACGCGGCCAGGCTGCGCCAGCCAACCGTACTCGACTCCAGGCTGACCTCGATGTTGATCATGCGCTCGCCGGCAAGAGCCCGCTTGAGGAGTTCGGCCACTCCAGCGACCGTCCCGTCGGCCACCGCGCCCGCATGGGCCGCCCATGCCCGAGGAAGGCGGCCCACCCCCGACAGGCCGGCGAACCGCCTCATCGCCGGGTTGGCCCAGGTGATGCGCCCCTCGGAGTCACAAGCGATGACGAGGTCTTCGCTGGTGGAGACCACTGCTCGGAGGATCTCCTGCTCGCGTGGGCGGCTGGGACGATGGTCCGAGCCGGGGTGTTCAGCCGGATGGGGGGAGGCCCATGCGGGCGCGTTCCCGGACCGGAGTCGGCTGGCAGGCGACATCGGCCGAGTTGTCACCTTGGCACCAGGTCCACGTGATCACCCATCCCGCCACGTTAGCACCGATTCCGACCGCTCGCCGTCCCGTGATGGTCACGATCAGGATCGCGCCCGTCGCTTCATCATCGCCGAGTCCGCCAGGGATCCGACCCACGTACCGCTGTTGGTGCCCGAGAAATGGGCCAGCCTCCGACGCCTCGGCCGCCAGGGCACCGTCCTGTGGACGGCAGGTTGCCTCACCAGCTGGTCAGAGCCCGTGGAGCGGATCGCGGTGGTGGCCGGGACACTGATCTACTTCGTGCTTGCTGAGCGTTGGCCCTGGCCGCCTGCGCCAGTTCCTCTTCGTGACGGACGCGAAGGTGCACGCCAAGCGGGCCGGGGGCCACCCCGGGCAGCTCCACCGAGCGATACCGCCCGGCGGGCGTCGGTACGCTATTTCGGTGACAACTCCCAGATCCGCACTCCCGAAGGGGGTGATCGACCGCTACTCTCCCCTCTTCATCGCCGTGGCGGCGGCGCTGTGGGCTGCCGACGCTTACTTTCGGCCCGCGCTGGTCAGGGACGGCCTCTCTGCGAGCCAGATTGTCTTGGTCGAGGACTTGCTCATCGCCTTGTGCTTCGTCCCCTTCGCTGGCACAGTCATCGG
Source organism: bacterium (assembly GCA_021795235.1). GTDB lineage: Bacteria > Chloroflexota > Dormibacteria > Aeolococcales > Bog-877 > AG-12. Next base: position 31,350 of record JAJYPP010000027.1, on the reverse strand, counting down.
CGAGCTGCACGGCGCCCCCTGGCGGACTTGGCTCGCGCTGGCTGGGATAGCCGCTGGCCCTCAGGCCTTCGCCACGGTCCTGTTCACCCGCTCGCTCAACTACGCCACCACCCCGGGGGCCGAATCAGAGGTTTACCTCCTCTACCTACTGCAGCCGGTGTTCGGCCTGACCCTGGCCTGGCTCGTCCTGGGAGAGCGGCGGCCGAGGTCCTTCTGGCCGCTCGCCGCCACCGCGCTCGGTGGAGCCGCCCTCATCGTCACCGCCCAGCTGCCGGGTGCACCCACCGCCCAGCTGATGGCGGCGCTCTTCGTGCTGGGAGCGGTCGCCCTCTGGGCGGCGGGCACCGTGTTCGGGCGCCTCGCGCTTGCCAGTGTCTCTTTCACGACCACGTCCGCGATGCGCTTCGCGCTGGCCCTGCCCATCCTGCTCATCCTGATGTTGGCGACGAGCGGAGGCTCCGCAGGGTTCTCCGGGTACGCTCTGGGTCAGCTGCCTGCGTTCTTGGGCATAGCACTCATCCCGGGAGTGCTGGCCATGGTCCTCTACTATCGATCCCTCTCCAGCACTCCGGCTTCAATCTCGACCCTGGCCGAACTGGGTTATCCCGCCGCCCTCTTCTTGGTTTTCTCCCTGCCCAAGCCCTACGGCTTTGGCGCACCCTTGCGTCCGACCGAGCTGGCCGGAGCCCTGATCCTCGTTTTCGCGGTCACGGCGATGAACTGGCTGAAGCACAAGGACCAGATCACCGCTCGCACCCCGTCCGACCTGCACCTGGTGGCGGAATCCGGGGCCAAGTGAGCAAGCACAGCCGTGGTCAAGGGCATCACTCGCGCGCTCCCTCCAACAGCGCCGGATGAGCCGACCCCTTGGCCGTCCGGCCCTTTCGCTGGCGGGCGGGGCGACGGCGGCAACTACATCGCTCCAGCGATGTGCAGTCACTGGATGTGTGCCTTGCGGTCCTACCCGCTCTTCACGTTCTGCAGGGCTGACGGTAGCTCGCCTTACGAGCTGGTGTTCCTCATTCTCCTGACGCTTCTGGACGGCTACTGATGAACTTCGGAATCCCAGCCGCCGGGCGGCGAACCTGCTCTTCGCCACTGCACCGGCCCTCGGCTACGATTTGGGGATGGATGATCTGCCCCCGAGCGAAGGTGAGCGAGTCCGCCGCCGCGATCGCAAGCGCGTCACCCGCATGATCGTGGATGGCGGCAATCTACGACGCCAACTGGAGTCGCTTCGTCGCCGGGCGGAGACCCGACGCCCGGTCCACACCGACCCGGCCGATTCTTCTCCACCGCCGAAGCCGTAGGCACAGGCTGTCGACGCACAGGCCGCCGTCTCGCGTCCGCTTGGCCTCTACGGTCCGGGCCGAACGCCGCCAGATCGCCGGGCGCGGCCTGCCCTCCGTCAGTCCTTTCAGATCCAGAGTGGGAGTGAGCTGCCCACGGCCGGTTCCGGCCTGGGGCGCACTGGCGCCAACTTGACCAGGGCGGGATAGGTTATCAAGGCAATGGCCACGTGCATCAGCATGAGCACCAACACGGCCGCTGGGGGCTCGCCGTGGAGCAGGATCCACAGGTCCGGCAGCCACAGCACCAGCATCACCACCACCGCCATCCGCAAGAAGAGCCATTCCGGGACCGACGATATCCGGGTGACTATCGGCCACGACATGCAGGCCAGCACCACCCCGATCGCCGTCAACGTCCCGTAATCGGAGACTCGGAAGTGGGCGAACCCCTTGGTGGCGGGAAAAATCGTGGTCCCGACCCCGACCAGAATGGTGTTGGCGAGCAGCGAGCCCACCACCGCGACCATGGTCGCCAGCACCACCCGGCGCGCCCGCGGGTGATCGTGCTGGGGTTCGAAGTCGACAGCGAAGATCGAGAGCGCCTGGGCGATTACATCTGGAACCAGTGGCAGGACGCCCTGTCGGCGGCGAAGTGATGCGGACATGATGGTGAGCTTACCCGACGCGTCTCAGAACAGGCTGGGACGAACAGTGCGCTCCGCTCCCTCAACCATCGGGCTCAGGCGGCTCGCGTGATTACCGGCAGCAGCTTCGCTGATCAGCAAAGACCCGCCCGCCCTGGCATCCCGGGCCGGCCACTACCGCCCAACGACGCTCCTCGGAGGCATTCCTAGGGGCCATTGAGAAGGACCGGGCCTAAGACGGCCCGAGGGGACCCGGCCTGGCTGCCCTCAGCCAGGCCGGGTCCCCTCGGGCCCGACCGGTCTCTCACTACGCTTCCGTAACCCCTCCTCCAACTCCAGAGTCCGCCTGTACGAAGCCCAGACGGAGTCGGAGACAACGGTCCTGAACCGCCCGCGCTCGAGCTCGGCGAGGGCCGCGGCCGACGTCCCCCCCGGCGAGGTGACCATATCTCTCAACTCGGCCACATGGCGGTCGCTCTGGGCCGCGAACTCGGCCGATCCCACCACCGTCTCGACCACCAGGCGGCGAGCGACGTGGCGTGGAAAGCCCAGATGCACCGCCGCATCGATCATCGCCTCCAGGAAGAGAAAGGTGTAGGTCGGGCCGGTGCCGCTGACTGCGGTTGCCATCGCGACCAACTCCTCCTGCTCCACCTGGATCTCCGACCCCAGGGCTGAGAGCAGAAGCCGGGTGATTGCGACCCCCTCGGGGCCGACATCTGGAGTTCCGTACCAGACCGTCACCCCAGACCCGATCTGAGCCGGGGTATTGGGCATGGCCCGGACCAGCGCCGGATGACCGAGCCCAGCGCCGAGAACCCCGGTGCTGGCGCCGGCCACGATGCTGATCACTAGAGCCTCAGACGGGATGCGCCCTGATAGCTCCGGCATCACCCTGGGCAGGACCTGCGGCTTGACCGCGATCAGAACCACATTGGCACCAGCCACCGCCGCCGGGTTGGAGGCGGTGGTGGCCACTCCCAGTTCGGCCTCCAGCCGCTCCCTGCGGCCCGGGCGCGGATGACTGCACAAGATCCGGTCAGCCGGCACCAGGCCACGATCCAGCAGGCCGGCGATCATCGCCTGTGCCATCGTGCCAGTTCCGACCACCCCCAGGTGCAGCCGCAATGGTGGCTCCACCGCCACGGAGAGATCCTGGTCGGTTGGCGAACTCGGCTCCACGGTGGCCATTGAGTGAGACTAACCGTTGAGGGCTGGCGCCGCCAACCTGGCGGTCATCTGGGCCAGAGCCCGTGCCGGCAGCTCAATGGACTCCAGCGCGCTGCTCGGACTCGTGCTTTCCCCTTCGCCGCTGCCGCTGCCGCATGGTCTGCTCCAGGATCACCTTGCGCAGCCTGACCGACTTCGGGGTCACCTCCACACACTCGTCCTCGCCGATGAACTCCAGCGCCTGCTCCAGCGAAAGCTGCAGGTGGGGGCTGAGCCGTTCGGTCTCGTCGGCGCTGGAGGCGCGCATGTTGGTCAGCTTCTTCTCCTTGGTGGGATTGACGTCCATGTCTTCACCGCGGGCGTTCTCCCCCACCACCATTCCCTCGTACACCTCTGTCCCAGGCGCTATCAGCAGGGTGCCCCGCTCCTCCAGCGAAAGCAGGGCCTCGGTGGTGGCGTTGCCGCGTCGATCGGCCACCATAGAGCCGTTGCGGCGGGTGCGGAGATCACCCTGCCAGGGCTCCCAGCCGTCGAAGACACTGTGCAGGACGCCGGTTCCCCTGGTCTCCACCAGGAACTCGCTGCGGAATCCGACCAGCCCTCGCGCGGGCACGCGGTAGTCCATCCTGACCCACCCGGTCCCGTGGTTGACGATTTCCTCCAGGCGGCCCTTACGCAGCGAAAGCAGCTGGGTGACGACTCCCAGGTACTCCTCTGGCACATCGACCGCCAGCCGCTCCATCGGTTCGTTGAGCACCCCGTCGACCTGCCGGGTCACCACCTGTGGCTTGCCAACGGTGAGCTCGAAACCTTCCCTTCGCATGGTCTCCACCAGGACCGCCAGTTGCAACTCCCCCCTGCCCTGCACCTCCCAGGTGTCGGGCCGGGGCAGGCCCAGCACCCGCAGAGACACATTTCCCACCAGCTCCTGATCAAGTCGGTTCTTGACCTGGCGGGCGGTCAGCCTCGTCCCCTCACTGCCGGCCAGAGGCGAGGTGTTGATCCCCAGCGTCATCGCCAGGCTGGGCTCGTCGACCAGAATCGCAGCCAGGGGCCGGGGGTCTTCAGGATCGGCCAGCGTGTCGCCAATGGAGATCTCCCCGAAGCCGGCCACCGCCACTATCTCTCCAGGCCCGGCTGACTCCACATCGACTCGATCCAGAGCGCGGGAGGCGTAGAGCTCGGTCACCTTGGCGCGCACCACGTTACCGTCAACCCGGCACCAGGCCACCTGATCGCCCCGCCGCATGGTGCCGTGGTGGATCCGGCAGATGGCCAGCCGGCCGACGTATGGCGAGGCGTCCAGATTGGTCACCAGCGCCTGCAGGGGGTGCTCGGGATCGAAGGCGGGTGCCGGCACCGAACGCAGAATGGTGTCGAACAGCGGGACCAGGTCGGTTCCCACCTGGGCGGGGTCCGGGCTCACCCAGCCCTGCCGGGCGCTCGCGTAGAGAATCGGAAAGTCCAGCTGATCCTCGGCGGCGTCCAGGTCCAGGAAGAGATCCTCGACCTCGCGGACGACCTCCGCCACCCGGGCATCGGGGCGGTCCACCTTGTTGATGACCACCACCACGCTGAGCTTGGCCTCCAGGGTCTTGCGCAGGACGAATCGAGTCTGAGGCAGCGGGCCCTCGGAGGCGTCCACCAGCAGCAGCACTCCGTCCACCATCGCCAGCGCCCGCTCCACCTCACCTCCAAAGTCGGCGTGGCCCGGGGTGTCGACGATGGTGATCCGGGTGCCCAGGTACTCGATGCCGGTGTGCTTGGCCAGGATGGTGATGCCCTTCTCCCGCTCCAGGTCTCCGGAGTCAAGCACCCGGTCGGTGAGCTCCATATTGGCCCGGAACGCACCGGTCTGACGCAGCATGGCATCCACCAGGGTGGTCTTGCCGTGGTCCACGTGGGCGATGATCGCCACGTTGCGCAGGTCTTCTCTGATCTCCATCCATGGATCAGCATAGCCCGGACACGCCGCAGCACTTGAATTCGACTCCGAACCACGCCCCCCGGCTCCACGGGAACGCGGGAGTCGGGTCCCTCAGCGCACTGCTGCCAGTGGCGCCCCGCCACCGTCGCCGGACCCGCGATGCCAAGTTGTGGGCATCGCTGGATCCGCGACGACCTCAGTGCCGACCCTGGCCGAGAGCGGGGCGACTTGCTGTGACCAGCCCGGCCCGGCAGCTGGCCGGCGCGGCACCCGTTGCCATTGAGTGAACTCCAGTGAGCCCACTGCTGGTGACACCCCTTCTCGGGGTTCCTCTACCGTGGCCGGGTTCGGTTCTGACCTCACCGCGGAACGCAGACCACCGAAGCGGCGGTCTCACTTCCGCTCTCCAGGTGCCGAGTCGGTCGGCATCTGAACCGCCGCCTGTACCGTCCGAGGACGGCCCGGGAACGAACGGGGCCGTGGTTCCAACTGAGCCACAACTGGCATGGTCCGGCGAGTCACGGAGGTCCTGCGGCCCTGCGCGACCTCCTGCACCGGTCGGCGGCGGTCGCCAACTCCTGAGAGGGCAGCGGCCTCAGGCCCGGGCTCTGGCCGCCAGGTGGCGGGAGACCACCGGGAGAAGCAAGATCCTGACTTCACTTGGCTGCTCCGCGGTCGCCTCCAGGTTCCAGGTCCAGCTCAGGCTCATGCCCTGCTGCATCTCCTCCCAGCCCTTGAGGGTGGCCCCAATCGCCGCCAGTTGCACGGCCTCGGGATCTGCCGGTGGTGTGGTCTCAACCAGCAGGTGGGCTGTGGCCCCCGGTTGGTCCACCACCCATCCTCCCGCGTGACGCCGGGCCCTCACCCCGTCCGCGGTCCGACCCGGCGCGGCGGGACAGCTTCTGAGCTCTACCCGCAGCGAGCCGCGCCAGATTTCACCGGTGGGGCGCAGGGAGTAGACGGCCTCCAGGCCTTCAGCTGTGGCGGCAATGGACTTCTCCAAACTGACCCCCTCTCCCTGCCAGCGCAACCGCACCCCCTGGGAGGTGGGCTCCCAGTCGTAGCCCGCGTCGAGCACTCGCCCGTCGATGGAGTCCCGCAGAGCACCGACCTCCACGGTGTCGAAGACGAGGTCGTCGAGCGACGGTGAGCTGGGCGCCACCGAGATGCCCATTTCCAACGACTGGTCGGTGGGGGCCGCGTCCGGGGAGGGCAGGTGATACGCCTCCTGGTGCCTGCCCATGACCGCTGTCAGATTGGCCGCTCCCCCCCTGGAGATGAACTCCACCACCTGCCCGCCCAGGCTGGGGGCCACGGTGGCGTAGCCCCAGGGGCCCCAGACGCGGATCTCCTCCCCCCCCGGCACCTCGAGCACGTCGATGCCGTGGCTGGGAGGCGGTCCCAGGTTGAGGTCAGCAGCCTGCTCGGCCAGCACCAGCTGGCGCCAGAGCTCAAGCCGGAGAAACGTCAGATACGCGCCCCCAAAGGTCCCGTGCCAGTAGGCGCAGTTGCACTGGGCCATGTGCAGGTGCTCGACGGCCGCGTCGGGCCGACCGGCTCGGTCCACCTTGCGACTGACTCTCAACATCGCCTGGTGCAACCTGGCCACCTCAGGGTACTTCGCCAGGAACTCCTGCCAGGGAGCCCCCCGCACGAAGCTCCGCAGCCCCTCCTGGCCCCCCTTGCCGACGGCGGCCAGGGACAGCTCCATGGCGTGCCGGGCCGGGGTGGGCAGCGCCCACCGCATCATCTCGTCGTAGGAGCAGGACGGCAGGTAGACCCGGCCGCGTGGCGGCGCCGCCGCCGCGGCGCCGACCGGCACCACCCGCAGTCTTCCCGCGTCGGTCGCCCCCTCGAGCGCTACCAGGAGGCGGTCGAGCCAACGGCGACCGTAGACCTGCTCGTGGGTGTCGGGCCACTCGCCGAACTTCTCGCCGTCGTCCGCGTAGACCACCAGCCCTCCAGGTCCAGCCCGGTCCACCTCCCGCATCACCGCCTCAGGGCTCCCGTAGGGGATGAGATAGCGCAGTCCGCGGCTCGCTCCCACCAGCCGCACCGCCTCGCCTTCGAACTCAGTCACCCACGGCCCCGCCTCCTGCCCTGGTAGAACCCCCACCGCCCGCAGACTGGTGTCGTCGATCACGGTGTGGGAAACCCCCACACGGTTGAGGACCGCGGGCAGGGTCGGCTCCCAGACCCGCTCAGTGAGCCACAGCCCCTTGGGCGAGACCCCGAAGCGGGCTCGCAAGAGGTTTGACATCCGCTCCACCTGAGCCAGTTGGTCGCGCTCCGGTATCGAGGCGAGGATGGGCTCCTCCATGCCACCGGTCATCAGCTCGACCACGCCGGCCCTGACCAGACGGTCGAGGCGCTCGGGGACCTCCGGTTGGTGGGCCTCCAACCAGCGCAGCAGGCAGCCGGAGTAATGCAGCGTCCAGGGGATCCGGGGATGGGCCTCCACCACCCGCAGAAATGGTAGGTAACAGCGCCGCGTGGCATGGGCCACCACCCGATCCAGGTTGCCGACCGGCTGGTGAAAGTGGACAACCAGGGCGAGCCGCGGTGCGGCCTCACTCACCCTGCATGAGGATCATCAGGGAGCGGGCGGCGACCGGGATCTTGTCCCCGGACTCGAAGTGTCGGCCCTCTTCTGACCCGTTCCCAGTGGCGGTGTTCTCGACCTGCCTCCATCCGTCGCCCCACTCAATGCTCGGCAGCCTGAACTCCACCACATCGCTGTGAGCATTGAACAGGATGCACAGGCTGGCACTGGGAGCTGCCTGGCCGTGCAGATCTGGCGAGAGGCTGGCGCGCCCATTCAGGAACACCGCGATTGACTTGACGAACCCCTGGCCCCACTCCTCTTCCGCCATCTCCTCCCCCTGGGGTGTGAACCAGCCGATGTCGGAGACCCCCTGCCCGTGCAGGCTGATGCCTTCGAACCAACGCCGGCGGCGCAGGACCCGGTTCTGGCGGCGCAGGCGGATCATCGCGCGGGTGAACTCCAAGAGGTCGTGGTTCGTCTCCCGGAGAGTCCAGTCGACCCAGGAGATCTCGTTGTCCTGACAGAAGGCGTTGTTGTTGCCCTGTTGCGACCGGCCGAACTCGTCGCCGGCCAGGAGCATCGGCACCCCCTGCGAAAGCATCAGGGTGGCCAGGAAGTTGCGCTGTTGCCGCGCTCTCAACTCCAGCGTCGCAGGGTCCTCCGTGGGCCCCTCTGCACCACAATTCCAGGAGCGGTTGTCGTCGGTGCCATCGCGGTTGTCCTCGCCGTTGTCCTGGTTGTGTTTGTCGTGGAAGCTGACCAGATCGCGCAAGGTGAAGCCGTCATGGCAGGTGACGAAGTTGACGCTGGCAAAGGGGCGCCGGCCATTGGACGCGTACAGGTCGGAGCTGCCGGTGAGCCGGTAGGCGAACTCCGCCACTCCGCTCTCGGCACCGCGCCAGTAGTCCCGCACGGTGTCCCGGTACTTGCCGTTCCACTCGGACCACAGAGGGGGGAAGTTGCCCACCTGGTAGCCGCCCTCACCGACATCCCATGGCTCGGCGATGAGCTTTACCTGGTTGATGACTGGGTCCTGTTGGATGATGTCGAAGAACGCCGAGAGCCGGTCCACATCATGGAGCTCCCGGGCCAGGGCGGAGGCCAGGTCGAAGCGGAACCCGTCCACGTGCATCTCCCGGATCCAGTAGCGCAGGCTGTCCATGATCAGCTGGAGCACGTGGGGATGGCGCATGTTCAAGGTGTTGCCGGTCCCGGTGTAGTCCATGTTGTAGCGGGGGTCGTCGGGCAGGAGCCGGTAATACGCTGCGTTGTCGATCCCTCTGAAACAGAGGGTGGGGCCGAGGTTGCTGCCCTCGGCGGTGTGGTTGTACACCACGTCAAGGATCACCTCGATGCCGCCCTCGTGGAGGGCCTTGACCATCTGCTTGAACTCGGTTACCTGCTGGCCGCGCTGGCCCGAGGCGCTGTACTGGTTGTGAGGGGCCAGAAAGCCGATCGAGTTGTAGCCCCAGTAGTTGCGCAGACCCCTCCGCACCAGCGCGTGGTCATGGATGAACTGGTGGACTGGCAGCAGCTCCACCGCGCTGACCCCCAGCCCGCGCAGGTGCTCTATCACGGCCGGGCTGCCCAGACCCGCGTAGGTGCCGCGCAGCTCCGGCGGTACCTCCGGGTGCAGCTTGGTGAGCCCGCGGACGTGCGCTTCGTAGACCACGGTCTCGTTCCAGGGGGTGCGCAGCTGCCGATCCGCTCCCCAGTCGAATGACGGGTCCACCACCACCGAGCGGGGCACCGACCGCTTGGAGTCGGTCCGATTGGGGGCTCCATCCCCGTCGGGACTGCCGAACTCGTAGCCATAGACCGACCGATCCCACTTGACCGTCCCCTCGATCGCCTTGGCGTAGGGATCCAAGACCAGGTTGGCGGGATTGCAGCGCTCGCCGCGGGCGGGGTCGTAGTTGCCATGGACCCGATACCCATAGCGCTGGCCGGGACCGATCCCGGGCAGGTAGCCGTGCCAGCAGAACCCGTCCACCTCGACCAGGTCGAGACGCTGCTCGCTACCGTCTTCCTCGAACAGGCACAGCTCCACCCGCTCGCCGGCCTCGGAGAAGATGGAAAAGTTGGTGCCACTACCATCCCAGGTCGCCCCCAGTGGGTAGGCCTGGCCGGGCCAGAACCGGGTCACGGCCCTCTCCTGCGTCTGACCGGGCGGCGGGGGGCCGGTTGAGGCGCTTGGTCAGCGTCTCGGCGGAGCGCCACCAGCCGGTCCCGCAGGGCCGCCGCCCGCTCGAACTCCAGATTGGAGGCGGCCCGCTTCATGGCCTTCTCCAGCTCGAGCGTCAGCCTCAAGAGCTCGTCCGGAGGCAGTCCGCGGGCCTCCTGGAACTCCACCGCCGCCTCATCTTGCGCCTGTCGGCTCATCTCCTGCTCTCGGATGGCCTTGACGATGGTGGTGGGGGTGATCCCGTGCTCCAGGTTGTAACCCTCCTGGATCCCCCGGCGGCGCTCGGTCTCAGCCACGGTCTGGCGCATGGCGTCTGACACGGAGTCGGCGTACATGATCACCCGGCCGTCGGCGTTGCGGGCGGCTCTGCCGGCGGTCTGGATGAGCGACCGGTAGCCACGCAGGAAGCCCTCCTTGTCGGCGTCCAGGATGGCGATGAAACTGACCTCGGGAAGGTCGAGCCCCTCTCGCAGGAGGTTGATCCCCACCACCACGTCGTAGACCCCCAGGCGCAGGTCCCGAATGACCTCCACCCGCTCCAGGGTGTTGACGTCCGAGTGCAGGTACTGCACCTTGACGCCTGACTCCTTCAGGTAGTCGGTGAGGTCCTCGGCCATGCGCTTGGTGAGCGTGGTGACCAAGGCCCGCTGGCCCCGGGCCACCGTCTTGGCTATCTCCTCCAACAGGTCGTCTATCTGCCCGTGCGACCCCCTCACCTCGATGGGGGGGTCGAGCAGGCCGGTCGGGCGCAGCAGCTGCTCCACCACCTGCGACGCCCGCTCCATCTCGTAGGGCCCCGGTGTGGCCGACACGTAGATCAGCTGGCCGACCGAGGCCTCCCACTCGGCAAAGGTGAGGGGCCGATTGTCCAGGGCCGACGGCAGCCGGAAGCCGTACTCGACCAGCGGCAGCTTGCGGGAGCGATCGCCACCGTACATGCCCCCGATCTGAGGCACGGCCACGTGGGATTCGTCCACGACGATCAGGGTGTCCTCCGGCAGGAAGTCCATCAGGGTGAAGGGGCGCTCGCCCTCCTGGCGGCCGGTGAGGTGGCGAGAGTAGTTCTCGATTCCGGCGCAGCTCCCGGTCTCGCGCATCATCTCGAGGTCGAACAGGGTGCGCTGGCGCAGCCGCTGCGCTTCCAGGAGTTTGCCCTCCACGTCCAGCTCCCGGAGTCGCTGCTCCAGCTCCTCCTCTATGGCTCGGAGGGCCCGGTCCAACTTGTCCTTGGGAGTCACGTAGTGGGAGGCCGGGAACACATCCAGCTGACCCCGTTCGGCCAGGATCTCGCCAGTCAGGGGGTCAAAGTCGACAATCCGCTCCACCTCGTCGCCGAAGAAGAAGATCCGGCTGGCAACCTCCTCGTAGGCCGGCTGGATGTCCACGGTGTCGCCGCGCACCCTGAATCGGCTCCTGGCGAAGTCGGTGTCGTTGCGGGCGTACTGGAGGTTGGCGAACTTGCGCAGCAGGATGTCGCGCCTCCAGCTGTCTCCAGGACGAAGGCTGACCGACTCACCGAGGTAATCTTCTGGGGAGCCCACTCCGTAGATGCAGGAGATCGAGGCCACCACGATGACGTCCCGCCGGGTCAGCAATGAGCGGGTGGCGGCGTTGCGGAGGCGGTCGATCTCCTCGTTGCGGGAGGAATCCTTCTCGATGTACGTGTCGGTGCGCGGGATGTAGGCCTCGGGCTGGTAGTAGTCGTAGTAGGAGACGAAGTATTCGACCGCGTTGTCCGGAAAGAAGGCCTTGAACTCCGCCCAGAGCTGGGCGGCCAGGGTCTTGTTGGGACTCAGCACCAGCACCGGCCGCCCCTGCTCAGCGATGACATTGGAGATCGTGAAAGTCTTGCCGCTGCCCGTCACCCCCAGTAACACCTGGTGCCTGTCGCCACGCTCCAGACCACGCTGCAGCGCCGCGATGGCCTGGGGCTGGTCTCCGGTCGGAGTGAAGGGCGCGGCTAGTCGCAGGCTGGGCACCGCTCGAGTATGCCAGCCGCCGGCGGCAGCCCGCATCCCGCCTTCTGGCCAGAAGCCGCCCGAGGGAACCCCGCGATGTCGCTGATCAACTGCAGCGGAGTCGCCGTCGAGTACGGCGACCGGCTGGTATTCGCGGGCATGGACCTGCGCATCGAACCCGGAGATCGGATTGGGGTGGTGGGCGCGAACGGGGCCGGCAAGTCCAGCTTCCTCAACCTGCTGGCGGATCAGGAGCAGCCCGCGGACGGCTCGGTGGAGCGCCAGGGCCGCCTGATCGTCACCTACCTGCCCCAGGAGTCCCCTGAGCCCACGGCCGAGACCGTTCTGGGTGAGGCCATGGCCAGCCGCGTGGATCTGGCCTCCCTGCGGGACGAGATGATCCACCTCGAGCAGCGTCTGCGCACCCCCAGCCCCGAGATCGAAGAGCATCTGGCCAGGTACGGCGAGTGCCAGGCTGCCTACGAGGGGCTGGGGGGCTACGAGCTGGAGTCCCGCGCCCGGGCGGTCCTGCACGGGCTGGGCCTGGAGGACGACGAGCAGGCTCGCTCTCCACTCGAGCTCAGCGTTGGGCAGGTGCGACGGCTCGAACTAGCCAAGCTACTGCTGCAGGATGCCGACCTGGTGCTCCTTGATGAGCCCACCAACCACCTTGACCTGTCGGCCATCGAGTGGCTGGAGTCCCACCTGATTCAGAGCGCCCGAACCATCTGCCTGGTCGCCCACGATCGGCGCCTGCTCGAACGGGTCTGCACCAGGGTGGTTGAGCTGGAGTCGAGCCGGGTCGAGGTTTACGAGGGCAGCTACCAGAGCTACCTGCGCCAGCGCCAAGATCGGCGGCTGCGGTGGCGCCGGGCCTGGGAGGCCCAGCAGGCGCACATCACCCACCAGGAGGACTACATCAGGCGCTACAAGGCGGGACAGCGGGCCCGGCAGGCCCGGGGCCGGCAGACCCTGCTGGATCGCCTGGAGAGGGTTCCCGAGCCCACCGAGCTGCGCCGGATGCGACTGTCCCTGCACGCGGCGCCCAGCGCCCAGGTGGTGCTCAGAACCGAACACCTCAGCTGCGGCCGGGATGGCAGCCCGCTGTTCGCCACTCCCGACCTGATCGTCTCGCGCGGCGATCGGCTGGCCATCCTGGGCCCTAATGGCTCGGGCAAGACCACCTTGCTGCACACCCTGGTGGGTGACCTGGATCCTGTCGAAGGTCGGGTGGTGAAGGGCTCCCGAGCCCGGGTCCGCCTCTACCGCCAGGACTTCTCCGACCTGGACCCAGAGCGGACCGTCCTGCAGAACCTGCTCGACGACCATCCCCACGCGCTCACCGAACGCGCCCGCTCGGTGCTGGGCGCCATGCTCTTCAGCGGGGACCGCGCCGAGGCGACGGTCGGCGACATCTCCGGCGGTGAGAAGGCCCGGGTCGCCCTGGCCCGACTGGGCATGGACGACGCCAACTGCCTCTTGCTCGACGAGCCCACCAACCACCTCGACATCCCCGCCCAGGAGGTGCTGGAGCAGGCGGTGGGTGACTATCCCGGGGCGGTGATCCTGGTGTCGCACGACCGCTACTTCGTCGACTCGGTTGCCAACCGGGTCCTGGAGGTTCGAGACGGCCAACTCGTGGAGCGCCAGCGGGTCGCACCCAGACCGGCGTCCACGGCCAAGGCGGGCGCCCGGCCGCGCCAGGCCCCGGGCAGCGGCTCCAGGTCGGCAGCACCCAAGCGCAAGGCCACCAGACCCGCCGCGACCCCTGTCGCCACCGAGCGTCAGATCGCTGGCCTGGAGAGTGAGCGCCAGGCCCTCACCGACCGGCTGGCCGACCCCGCCACCCACCGCCAACCCACCCTGGAGGGGGACCTGCTCAACCGCCTGGCCGCGGTCGAGCAGCAGCTGCAGCTGGCCTACGCCGCCTGGGTGGAGCTGGAGGGGAGCACCGAGCGGTAGACCTCGGCTATCCGGGGCCTGACACAATCCCAGGAATAGCGGGCCCGCACCACCTCCAGCGCCTGGGCGGAGAGCTCCCGCCAGCGGGCGCCGTCCAAGAGCAGGCGGTTGACCTCGTCGTGCATCGCCTTCTGATCGTCCGCCTTCACCAGGGTGATCCCGGTGTCGCGCATGTCCCTAAGGCCAGGGACGTCCATGCCCACCACCGGGGTGCCGCAGGCCATCGCCTCCAGGGCCACCAGGCCCAGCCCCTCGAATCGGGAGGGCATCACGAACACCCGTGCCCGGCGGTAGGACTCCCGCAGGTCGTCGTCCTCCACCCGACCCAGGACCCGCAGCCGGCCCTGCAACTTCTCCGCGGCCCCCATCGCGACCGGTAGGAGCACCCCGTCCCCGCAGACCTCGGCGATCAGATCCGGGTGCTCCTGGGCGAGGGTCCGAAACATCGCCACGAAGTACTGAACCCCCTTGGCCGGGATCAGCCGCCCGACAAACAGGATGGTGTCGCGCGCGGCCTCGTCAGGGGGCGGTTGCAGCCAGCTGGTATCGACCCCTGAGGGGATCACCGAGATCCGGTCCTTGGGAACCCCCGAGTCCGCCATCAGAGACGCGGCGGTCGAAGGGCTGACAGCGATCACGTGCTCCGCCAGCCGGTACCCCCGGGACTCCAGATACCCCATCGGCATGGACCCGAGGTTGCGGCCGTGGGCGGTCCGATAGGTGTGGTGGGAGGTGTAGATCATGGGTGCGTCGGGAGGGTGGCGCCTCACCATCACGCCTCCGGGTCCCCCTTGATAGTGCCAGAGATCCGGCCGGACCTCCTGAGCCACCAGCTGGATATGCCGCCGAAGGTACATGGAGAAATCCAGCGGAGGTCGCCTCGTCCGCCTGGGAATCCTGGGGGCCTCCCCCCAGGGCCCTCGCTTGGGGCTGACCATGTGGACCTGATAGCCCTCGATGGGCATCTGCTGCTCCAGAGCCGCCACGTATCTACCCTGGCCCCCGATGGGCGGGATGTCATCGAACGAGACCACCGCCACCCGTCGACTCACTGCTGACACCTCACGCAAAAAACCGTGGTCCGGCCCGCCACCGTGGCCTGGCGCAGCGTACTACCGCAGCGGACGCAGCCGCTGCCCCCTCTTCCGTACACGAGCAGGGCCTCGAAGGCCTCGCCCTTGGCGCCGAAGCCGTCGCGGTAATCCGAGAAGGAGGTGCCCCGGCGCCTGATCGCCTCTCGCATCACAATCGGCAGCGCGGCCAGGACCCTGGTCCTCTCGCGGGCACTGAGCCTCAGGGCCGGGCGGGACGGTCGCACCCGCGCCAGGAAGCAGGCCTCGTCCGCATATATGTTGCCGCAGCCGGCGATCACCGCCTGGTCCAGCAACACCGCCTTCACCGGCCGTGCCGACCTTCTCAGAGCGGCGTGCACGCCCGGGCTGGGAAAGCCTCGGCCCAGGGGCTCATCCCCCAATACCGGCACCACCCCGAGCCCCCGTAGGACCACCTCCTCGCCGAGGGCGACCCGCCCGAAGCGGCGAGGGTCCCGATATCTGAGTTCTACACCGGAGCTGAGCCGGAGCCGCAGATGGGTGTGGGGCAAAGCCGGCAGATCGGCCGCCGCCACGATCAGGCTGCCGCTCATTCCCAGGTGCACCACCAGGGTCTGCCCCGAGTCCAGGCGCAGATGGATGAACTTGCCGCGGCGGGTCATGCCCACGGCCAGCTGTCCCGGCAGGCTGGACAACAACTCGGCAGGCCCTGGGTGACGCAGAACCTGGGGATTGAGATGGACAACCTGAGCGATCCGCTGGCCCAACAGGTGGGGACGCAGATCCCGCACGATGGTCTCGACCTCTGGCAGCTCGGGCACTCTCCCCCCTCAGGGGTGGTCCAGGGCGAGCACGGTCAGATCGCGCCAGTTCGGGCCTGACTTCAAGTCGACCACCAGTGGCACCATGAGCTCAGCCGCCGCCATCATCCCCGCCCTGGCCAGCCGGCCGACGGCCTCAACCTCCGCGGCCGGGGCCTCGAAGACGAGCTCGTCGTGGACCTGGAGCAGCATCCTGGCGGCCAGCCCGGATTGGCGCAGAGCCTCGGCGGTGCGGATCATGCCCAGCTTCATCAGGTCGGCGGCGGATCCCTGGATGGGCATGTTGATGGCCATGCGCTCGCTGGCCTCCCGGACCTGGCGATTGCTGGAGTGGATATCGGTCAGGTGGCGCCGCCGCCCCATCAGGGTGCTCACGTAACCCTGGGACCTCGCCTCCTGGCGGACTCGCTCCAGGTATTCCCGCACGCCGGCGAACGTCTCGAAGTAGCGACGGATGAACTCCTCGGCGACCTTGGCCGGGATTCCGAGGTCGCGGGCCAAGCCGAAGCTGGAGAGCCCGTAGAGGATGCCGAAGTTGACCACCTTCGCCATGCGGCGCTGCTCCGCCGTCACCGCCTCCCGGCCGACCGAGAACACCTGGGCGGCCGTGTCCGAGTGGACGTCATCCCCCCTCTTGAAGGCGGCAAGCAGCTGAGGGTCCTGGCTGAGGTGGGCCAGCACTCGCAGCTCGATCTGGGAGTAGTCCGCCGACACCAGCTGCCAGCCGGGGGAGCCGGGGACGAAGGCTGCCCTTATCCGTCTTCCCAGCTCGGTCCGGATCGGGATGTTCTGCAGGTTGGGATCGCTGGACGAAAGCCGGCCGGTGGCTGCCACCGCCTGATTGAAACTGGTGTGGATCCGCTGGTCCAGGGGATCCACCAGGCCGGGCAGGGCATCCACATAGGTGCTCTTCAACTTGGTCAGCTGCCGCCACTCGAGAATCAGCGGCACGATGGGATGCTGGTCTCTGAGCCCTTCCAGCGCCTGCGCATCCGTTGACCTGCCGGTCTTGGTCCGGCGCGAGCTCTGCAGGCCCAACTCGTCGAAGAGCAGGGTACCCAGCTGGACTGGCGAGCCCGGCATGAAGTCCCGTCCGGCCAGCAAGAACATCTGCTGCTCGAGCTGGGCGATCTGGCCCTTGAGCTCGATGGCCAATGCCTCCAGCTGGGCCACATCGATGCCCACGCCAGTGGCCTCCATCTCGGCCAGGATCCTGGAGACCGGGATCTCCAGGGTCCGGAGCAACCCCAGCCCCCCGACCTCGGCCAGATGCCGCTCCAGAGCCGGCCGGATCGCAGCGGCGCAGGCGGCCTCACCACCGAGCTGCTGAGCGATCTCACCGATACCTATGGCACCGGCTTCGCTCGGCTGGTCTCCCCTTCTCTCCGTGGGGCTTGGTCCCGGTGGGACCGGACCGCCGAACTCCTGGCACAGCGCGGCAAGCGTGGGCGTCCTCCCTCTGGAGTCGGCCAGGTAGGACGCCAGCACGCAGTCGAACTCGGCTTCGGTCGCCTCCCAGCCGGCTCCCAGGAGGGCCAGGAGCTCGTCCTTCCACTGGAAACCGGCCTTGCGAACGCCGGCGTCGGCCAGAAACGAGCGCAGTGCGACCAGGTCATTCTGAGTGAGATCTCCCCCCGGCGCCGCAGCCAGGGGCGCGTACCAACTGCGCTCGGCATCCACCGCCAGCGCCAAACCGAAAAGCTTGCCCCGGCGCAGCGGAGGCTCGGCCCCGACTCGGATCGTGACCGGTTCGCCGGTCGCCCGGATCCGATCCAGGGCGGCAACCATGGCCCCACTGCCGATGACGGTCGTGGGCGCGGGCCCCTCCTCGGTCCTGGCCGCCGCCTCGGACAGTTTGGGAAGGCGCCTCACCAGGCTGGGCATCCCCACCTCTTCCAGCAGCGCCCGGGCTCGGTCATGGTCGTAATCGCTGATCCTGCAGGCCGCCACATCGAGCTGCACCCCGGGCACATCCCGCACGATGGTGACCATCTCGCGCCCGAACCGCGCCTCCTCAGCATGATCCTCGAGGGCGGTGCGGGTACGGCCCGGAGCCATGGTGGGCACCGCCGCCAGCACCTCGTCCAGCCCGCCGTAGCGCTGGATCAAGGCGGTGGCCGTCTTCTCACCGATCCCGGGCACGCCGGGGATGTTGTCGCTCGCATCTCCACGCAGGGACTTGTAGTCGATCATGAGCGCGGGATCGAATCCATAGCGCGCCCGGACCGCATCCGGGTCGTAGACCGTAGGCTCGGAGCTGCCTCGGCGGCTGGTCTGGACGAAGGTGGTCTCGTCCACCAGCTGGATGAGATCCATGTCGCCGGTCAGGATCACCGTGCGACAGCCGCGGTCCCGGGCCTGCTGGGAGAGTGTGCCGAGCACGTCGTCGGCCTCGTAGCCGGAGACCACGACCACCGGGATGTTGAGCGCCTCGGTCAGGCGGTGCAGGGTGGGTATCTGATCGATGAGCTCCTGGGGCGTGGGTTTGCGCTGGCCCTTGTAGGTCGCCATCTTGTGGTCCCTGAAGGTGGGGCCGGGTGGGTCAAAGGCCGCCACCGCGCAGTCGAACCCCTGGGAGAGGGCCAGCAACAGCATGGAGGTGTAGCCGTAGGCGACCCTGATCGCCTCTCCCTTGGAGTTGGTCATCTCCGGCAGGGCGTGGTAGGCCCGGAAGGCCAGACCGTGGCCGTCCACGAGCAGGACCCGGGGCGCTTGGGAGTCTGCCATCTGCGCCATTATCAAAGCGACCGGGCCAGGTAGAGGAGGCACAGGTAGCCCACCCGGTACTTGCCACCAGCCCCCTCGATCGCCCGCCCCAGCTCGCTCAGGAGGCGCTCCCGGCGGCCTTCCGTCAGCAGGCGGTGATCCGATTGGGTGCGCATGAGGTCCAGATAGTCCACTGCTGAATAGGAGCGCTCCCATGGGATCCGCACCAGCTCCGCGGGCTCGAACAGGCCCGACGCATCAATCCCGACACGCCGGTCGACTTTCCTCTCCCCAGGAGTGCGGCTGGAGATCTCCGGGGCAAGCCGACGGTAGATGTCGTCGATTCGGCCCCGCAGGTCGCGGTCACCGCCCTCGGGCCGGTTCCACATCAGAGCCATGCAACCCCGAGGCGCCAGTACTCGAGCCGCCTTGGCCAAGCCCACCGACTGGTCCACCCAGTGCCACGCCTGGGCGGAGCACACGACCTGAAAGCGGCGGCTTCCAGGATCCCAGGCCTCGAATCCCTGCTCCACCAGCTCCAGACGGGAGTCGCTGCCGAACTCCCGCCGCACCACCTCCGCCATCTCCTGGCTGGGCTCGAGGGCGAGGACCCGCCAGCCGCGCTCCAGCAGCGGCCCGGTCGCCTTGCCGGTGCCGGCGCCCACTTCGAGAACTGCGGAGCCGGCCACCATCTGGGCAAAGTCCCCAACGGCGTCGAACACCGCTGGCGGGTATCCCGGCCGGAGACGATGGTAGAGCTCTGCCACCTCACCGAACACCAAGCGCTGTGGTCGACCGGAATCGCTCAACCGGACCCTCCTCCCCCCCATCACCGACGGGCATTCATCGTAACCGGGCCCTGGCGCTGGCCCTCACCAGTCGTCGATATCGGCTCCGGCGGGGCTTATGATGGGGTCAGGCATCGGCACAGAGCCCGGGCAGCCGTCGGCGGCGGCGCCCGAGCTTCTCAGAGCAGCGCAACGGTGAGGAGCCATGGACCTGATCGAGATGTCGGTGGACAGCGTCCGCGTCCATATGCCCAGCGGCCAGCACGTGGTGGTCCTGAAGGAGAAGGATGCCGACCGCTTCCTGCCGATCTGGGTCGGGGTGGCGGAGGCGAACTCCATCTCGCTGCAGATCGACGGGGTTCGCCCGGAGCGTCCCATGACTCACGACCTGATCATCAACATCCTGCATCAGTTCGACTTCACCATCATCCAGGTGCGGGTGTCGGAGCTGCGTGACGACACCTTCTACGCCCAGATCGCAGGGCAGGTTGCCGGGAGGGACCTGGAGATCGACTCCCGCCCCAGCGATGCGATCGCGGTGGCAATCCGTTGCGAGTCGCCAATCTTCGTCGCCAAGGATGTCCTGGAGCAGGCCGGAGTGGTGCCCGAGGGCCGCTCCGAAGACCCCAAGCTCAAGGTGTTCCAGGAGATCGTCAACGAAATGAACCTCCCCGACCTCGAGGACCGAGACTGAAATAAGCTTGCTGAGCTAAGGCGCGGGCCAGCATGGCGGAATGGCAGACGCGACGGTCTCAAAAACCGTTGAGCGCAAGCTCGTGTGGGTTCGACTCCCACTGCTGGCACCAGGTTCCTGAGATCGGTGGGCACCCTCAGGGCTCCAAACCACCGGTTCAGTGGGCCAGCTCTGCTCGGTTTGACCGCATGACTGACCGCATAGCCGTTGAGTTCAGGCTGGGAGCCTCGGCCCCGATAGCACCTCCCCCATCAGGCGGGCGGCGTCCTCCTGCATGTCCTGGCTGACGTGGGAGTAGCGGTCGATGGTGACCGCGATGTTGGCGTGGCCGAGCATCTCCTTGGCAATCTTCGGGTGAACGCCCTGGGCCAGCAGCAGGGTGGTCGCCGTATGCCTCAGATCGTTGGAACTCGCGCTCGTCCTCGGCCCTTCTAACGGCGGCTCCGAGGTCTGCTCAGCGGCTGTAGGGGGCGGAAATCAGGCCATCGTGTACGACACGGGTGGGCAGGCCTTCGGTCATACCTCCTGCACCCTGCTACGGTGAAGTGGCTGGCGACAAAAGGCAGTCAGGACCGGCCAGGTGCATGCGCTCTCCCGCTCGGCTACTGGGGTACGATTGCGTCCATGAACGTCCATCTGCGGGAGGGGGCGTGATGGCTGTCTCGGATCGCACACAACTCCACCAGCTCGTCGATGAGCTGACCGAGGGCCCGGTCACCCCGGCGAACGACGCCCTCTCGCGTCTCCGTTCTCCCGAGGAAGCCGAGGACTGGAGCCTAGCCCAGGTCGTCGGCCCGGACCTCGACGCCGCCGACCGGGAGATTGCTTCTGGCACCGCCCGCGCGATCCCGTGGGCCGACGTGCAGGCGGCGCTCCACGCGCCGGACCCTGACGCTGCCCTCGACGCGCTCACGCCGACTCTCCACGGCGGGGCGACCGGGGGGCAGGTGCCCAAGTGATGTCAGCCGACATCGTGCCAGCGGAAGCCCGGTTCGCCGTCGAGTTGTTTTACGATCCGGAGTCTCGCAACTGGGGATTTGAGGTTCCGAGCCTCGGAATCATTGGGGGCGGGGCGACGCGTGCCGCCGCGCTCCGCCAGGCCAGAGATGCAATCGCCTTCACCCTGGAGGGGGATGGCGACAGTCGGAGTGCCCCAGGGGTCGAGCGCGTGTATCTCCGGGCGCGGCTCCGCCTTCCCGTCCGCCACTCACCGGCTTAGTGCCAAAGGCTCGCCAGGTGGCGCGAGCGCTGGAGGCCTCCGGATGGGCCATCGAGCGTCAGCGCGGATCACATAGGCAGTTCGTCAAGGACGGCGAGACGCGGACTTTCGCCTATCACGATTCCGTCGAACTTGGCTCCGTTCAGCTCCGCAAGATCGCCGCACAGTTCGGGCTAACGCTCGACGAACTCCGGGCCGCGCTCTGAGCTGCTGCCCTATCTCTGCGCCCGGCGGTGGCCCTACGCCGGGCGGTTTGACCGCATAGCCGTTGGACGTTGCTGTACTGGGATGCACTACGGTGGACTATGGTCCCGCACCGTGACCTCAGAATGGACGACTTTGGACCGCGCTGGACGCATCGGCACGAACTCAAAACCTGTTGAGCGCAAGCTCATGTGGGTTCGACTCCCACTGCTGGCCCCAGGTTTTTCAGATCAGTTTGGCCCCTACCGTGCTATCGCCCTCGGCGGTGGACCCCAATATCGGGGACGCACAGTCAGATACGCCAGGCCGTGCCTAGTGGACTACACCTCTGGGTACGAGAAGGTGAGCTCGCTCGACCTGCTTTCAGGTCGTGGCGGTCTGCTGGCGGCGGCCCTCCCGCTGCGGTGGTCCGGCCGGGCCGCGTTCACCCGCCTGCTCCCCCACCGACCACGCCGTCAGCCGCCTAGAGGCCAGGAGCCGGGTGCCCAGCCAGCCGAAGGCTGTTGTCCCCACGACCAGGATCCCGAAGGGAAGCATCGACCACGGCAGTCCTTCCTGAAGTGAGAATGGCCGCGGAGTAATCTCCAGGAGCGGTCCGGCCCCCAGCAGAAAGATCGGATGGATGATGTAGATGCCCAGGGAGTGGCGACTCAAGCTGGCCAGGAATCGCCTGGTCCAGCCTCGAAGCTGGTCGGCCAGAGCCGACGCGATCGTCCAAACCCCGCAAAAGACAAGCACCGTCACCAGCAGCAGGGATGGGCGCAGGAAGCTGCCGGTTCCGTGTACCCACGGTCCCCAGTTGACGGCGATCCGACTGGGCAGCCCCGCCGAGAGCAGGACGAATGCGCCCGCCGCTGCTGGCAGAGTGAGCCAACGCCACGCGCCGCCTCTCTGCAGCCACTCCGGGTGAAGCCCAAACAAGATCCCGATCGCGAAGTACCCGACCCAGAACGGCGCCTCCTCGAAGCCGTAGTCCAGCAGCAGGACCTGCCCCGCCCCCCCGTGGATGGGTAGAACCACCCGCAGCAGCTGCAGCCCCACCTGGATCAGTACCGCCGCGGCCGCCGCGATCAGGGCTCCTCGGTGTCCCTTGGGCCAGATCACGAACAGCAGGTAAAGCTGGGGAATGAGGATGAGGAAGAAGAGATGGCCCGCCCCCCCTGCCCACCAGCCCCAACTCTGCGCCGGCACCGGCGACATGCCCTGGAAGATGACTGTCAAGGCGAAGTAGACCACGGCCCACGGTACCCAAGGGAGTAGGCTCCGGCTGAGCCGGCGAGCCCAGAAAGCAGAGCTCGGACTTCCGGGGGCGTGCGTGTAAGCCAGCAACATTCCGCTGAGGACGACGAACAGGGGCAAGGACACCCTCGAGGCTAGGCTCAGGGCTCCATAGACCGAGGCGGCGCCCCCAGTGGCGTGCGACGGCCAGGGTGCGCAGTGGATGATGACCACCAGCACCGCCGCGATCACCCGCACCAGGTCTGCCTGGCGGAGATGGGGCCGCGCGGTGGCGACCAGAGAAGCTGAACCCCCGGCCCGGCCGCCGGTCGGCGCGCCGGCCACCTCACGCCCGACCGACCGCAGCTGACGTCCGGGCATCGCGGTCGGAGCTCTCATAGTGGACTCCCACTTCACCACTGCTCGGCGCTACGCGGACGTGCGGGCCAAAATGGCCTTGGCGGGCCGGGCCCGCCCGGCTCCTTCAACTAACGGATTGAAGTCCGCGGCGTTTCACCGGCGGAGCCTCGACGCCACGCTCCCTCTCGTGGGGGAACCTGCCGCCGGAGCATGGCTCCTGCGTCACCATCTGCCCGGGCAACGGTTGCTGTACCCGGCGGATTCCGATCACGCCGGCACCTCCCGATATGGGTCACACCAGGATCCCAGTCCATCGAGCCCTCGACACCGCGGACAAGAGGAGACCGGAGCGGCTCAATGCCCCAAGGTCTCCCCCTCCTCCACTTCCACTTTCCGTGACTCGGAGACTGCGAAGGAGCCGGGGCCGCGGCCCCCGGCCCTTGGTCCGGCCAGACTGGGCCGGTTACGAGTAGTGGCAGCGACCACCGCGGGGTCGGAACATGGATCCCGCCAACCAGAGCATCAAGGCGATGACAGCGATGTTCCACAGCCGACGCACCG
Organism: bacterium; assembly: GCA_021795235.1. Classification (GTDB taxonomy): domain Bacteria; phylum Chloroflexota; class Dormibacteria; order Aeolococcales; family Bog-877; genus AG-12. Next base: position 8,044 of record JAJYPP010000027.1, on the reverse strand, counting down.
CCAGCAACAGCAACAGTAGCAACGCTACCAACCCCGGCACCTCCACGCGGTTTTCTTAGTGGATCACACCCGAGCCGACCGCACCGCGCGTGGGGTCGCGACGATGCCAATGAGCACGACGACGATCCAAGCCGCTATCGCATAGACAATGACTGCGACCACATCGGGCCAGTAGGCCACGTGAGCCCCGGGGGTCACGGTGGTGGCGAGGATCCCTCGGAACGGCGCCGCCAGGGCGCCCGCGACGTTGCCGATGAACAACACGAACCCGATGGCATTAGCGCCCATCAACTTGAACACAAAGTCCAAGGCGAGGATGGCGTCCACCACGCCGCAGGCCAGCCACACCAGTTGGCGCAACTGGAGCCCGGTGGTCGCGACCGGAGTGCTGGCCCTGGTAGTGGACTCCTGGGTGGTGCCTGGGCCCTGGGTGACAGTGGTCACCGACTGCTCTTGGCGGGGAGCTTCGGGGTCTAACATATTGACTTCTCCTCTACGGATTCTCATGGCGGGCCGATGCCCGTCGATCTCCGTATACGCCTAACGCAATCCGTCACACGCCGTTTCACATCGGTGCGCGGCCGCAGCTGGGGGTGCCGCACCCGGCTGGCCCGCCGGTCCCGTCCCGCACGGCGCCGACCGCAGTTCGGTTAACCGCAGCTCAGTACCGCAAACCCTTTGGCGGGCACGCTGACCGTCCTGATACCGAGTTTCGCGCCCGGACTCGACTCCAGCAGGACCCGATCCGCCTCCCCAAACCGACCACCCAGGCTGAACACTCTCCGCCGCCGACCGAGGTTGGCCGCCACCAACACCCCACCTCGCCTTACCAGCAACCAGCCGCTTCCGGATGAGACCTCTGGTCGCTCGGCCGAGGCCCAGAGGTCTCGCTGCTGATGGCGCAGCGCGATGAGGTTGCGATATAGAGCCAGCACCTCCCGATGGCTCGGTTCGGCAAGCTCCTCCCAGTTCAGTTTGGATCGTTCGAAGGTCGCCTCCGTCTGCGGATCAGGGACGACGGTTCCGGGGCCCAGGAATTCCGAGAACTCGCGTCGCCTGCCCTGGCGGACGGCGCGACCCAGACCCGGGTCCTGTAGATCCGTGAAGTACAGGAAGGGGGTCGCCGCGCCCCACTCCTCGCCCTGGAAGAGCATCGGCACAAACGGCGATGTCAGCAGGAGGATGGCGCCGATGGCAGCTAGCTCGGCCTCCACGAGGTGCCCTATCCGATCACCCAGAGCCCGGTTGCCCACCTGGTCGTGGTTTTGGAGGTAGGCCACGAGCTGGCAATACGGGGGATAGTCTTTCGGGCGTCCGATCACGGCCTCCCGAGAACTGGCGTACCTGCCGGAGTAGACCAGGCCCCGTTCCAGGCACACCCTGAGGTCCTCCACCCCATTGAAGTCACGGTAGTACCCATCTTGGTCCCCGGTCAGAGCCACGTGCAATGCATGGTGGAAGTCGTCATTCCAGATGAGGCCCACGCCCATCCCCCCGGAGCTGCGGGGGCGAATGATGCGGCTGTCGTTCTGATTGTTCTCGGCGATGACGGTCAGCTGGCGCCCGAGTTCGCCCTGGAGCAGGCCTACCTCGGTCGCCAGCTGCTCCAGCAGGGGGAGGGCAGAGATCTCGATGAACCCGTGAACGGCATCGAGGCGCAGCCCGTCGAGATGGAAGTCCCGCAGCCACCCCAGGGCGTTGTCGCAGATGAGACGTCTCACCTGGTCGCTCCCAGGCCCGTCGAGATTGACCGCCTGGCCCCAGTTGGTTCCGTACCGATCGGTCAGGTAGGGACCAAAGGTGGGCAGGTAGTTCCCCTCCGGGCTGAGATGGTTGTAGACGACGTCCAGGATCACCGCCAGGGAACGTGCGTGGCAGGCATCCACAAAGCGCATCAGCCCGCTCGGGCCCCCATAGGCCGAATGAGTGGCGAAGAGGCTTGCGGCGTCATACCCCCACCCTCTGGCACCGGGAAACTGGTGGACCGGCATCAGTTCCACGTGGGTGATCCCAAGCTCGACCAGATGGTCCAACTTCGAAATCGCGGCGGCGAAGGTGCCCTCAGCGGTGAACGTTCCCACATGGAGCTCATAGATGACCCCACTGTTCAGCGGCGGGGGCTGCCAACCTTGGTCACCCCAGCGGAATCGCCCCGCGGGGAACCGCCGCGATAGGCCGTGTACCCCCGTGGGCTGCCAGGCAGATCGCGGGTCAGGGAAGGGGCCGTCTCCGTCGATGAGGAAGCCGTAATCTCCGGTGCGGGGAACTCGACCCTCCGGCTCCCACCACCCGGAGGCAAGCCGCCGCATCGGTCGGTCTACTCCCCTCAGGTGCAGCCGCACAGACTGGGCTGCAGGTGCCCACACCGACAGCGGCCTCACGCTCGCCCCTCAGCCACCAGCAGGGCGACGGGAAATGCCCCCAGCAGCCGTCCGACGTCGGTCGATCCCCCGGCGAATCTCGCCCCCGTGAACTTGTCCACCCACTGTCCGCGGGGAAGCCGCACCGTGGCGTCCTCCCAGCCCCCTCTTGTCGCCAGTGCGAGCCTGGGGACCAAGGTGACAACGCGCCCGCCCCTGGCAAAGGCCACCAGGTGCCCGCGGAGCCTCCCCTCTACAGCCAGCGGCAGATACTCCCCAGACGGCCCCATGGCGTCCACCATATCCCCCCGCACCTTAAGCGCACGGCTCAGCACCCACAGCTTGAGCAGACCCGGGGAACCCGACCTTGCGATCTCCCCGCTGGAGATCGACTCAAGGCCCAGTAACTGCTCACCGAGGCTGTCAAAGTCCACCGGGCGGCGGTTGTCGGGGTCAACCAGGCTGTAGTTCCACACCTCGGTTCCCTGATACACATCGGGAACCCCAGGGGCCGTCACCTTGAGCAGGGAGACCGCCAAAGAAGAGATCCGAGCTAAGGTGTCAATGCGCCCGACGAAGGCGGCCACAGACCTGGTGAAGACGGGATCTCGCAGTGAACAGGTCACAAAGTGGATCACGGCTGCCTCGTACCCCGGGTTCGGTAGTCGCCACGAGGTGTGGACCTTGGCTTCCCGCACCGACTTCTCTACGACCGCCAGGATCCGCTCCAGACTGATCGGCCAGGCTCCCACCAGCGTCTGGTAGAAGAAGTACTCGAAGTTGCGATCCGGTAGATCGAGAGCGCCCCGATGGAGGGCAGTGCAGCGACTCCAGCGGCGCACCGCCCGAGCCCACGCCTCGGGCATCTCCGAGATCACATTGATCCGGCAGCGCACGTCCTCACTGCGCTTGCTGTCATGGGTGGACGTGGCGTTCATCGATAGCGGTTGCTGACGTTGGCGCGCGGCCATGGCGCTGTGAAACTCCTCGATGCCGACTCCAAAGCGCCTCGGGTCATCACCCACCTCGTTCAACGAGATGAGCCGGTGGTAGCGGTAGTAGGCGGTGTCCTCCACCCCTTTGGCCGTCACCGCTCCCGTGAGCTGCTGAAAGCGCAGCGCCAGATCCTCCGCCACCGGATCCCCCACTCGCAGGCTCAGGACGTCGCCGGCGAACCGCAGCAGCTCTCGGTCCAGATCCGGTCGGCCCGAAGCCACCAGATCGACAGCGACCTGCAGCGGCGCAGCCGCTCTGGTCGCGGCAGCACGACTCATTCCCGGGCGCAGATAGGTGCGGTACACCGGCAGGGCCGCCGCCAGTTCAGCCAGGGTCTCCCGCACCTCGTGGCGGCTGCAGTCACGATGCTCCGGTGACGCCTCGGCGATCCGGACCAACTGGTCTGTCAGCCGGTTGAGGTCGCTTCCGAAGAGGCTCTTCACGACTTGGCGTTTGCTCTCGTGGGCCACCTCCGCGAACGCCCGGCCCTCACCTGTGAAATGCCGATAGGTGTCCGTCAGACTCGCCTCGGCGGCTCGGTCGACGAATAGTCCTGTAGCCAGGCGGGCGAAGTCGTACCCGGTCGTGCCTTCTACCGGCCAGTCGACTGGCAGATCCTCCCCCGGCGCGAGGATCTTCTCCACCACAATCCAGCGCTGCGGCGAGTCCCTCCGCAACCGCCCCAAGTACTCCTGCGGATCCCGGAGCCCATCGGGATGATCGACCCGGAGACCGGCCGTCGGGTCGAGCGATTTCAGAAGCGGCCCGTGGTGATCTCGGAACACCTGTTCTTCTTCAATCCGTACCCCCACCAGCGAGTCGACGTCGAAGAATCGGCGATAGTTCAGATCTTGAGATCCAGCCTGCCAGCGAGCCAAGCGGTACCACTGCCGCTGCAACAGCCGGTCCATCCACAGGTGGTTCTTGGCAATGGCGGCGAGCGCCGAATCCAGGTCTGCCAGCTGGGTCTCCAGAGCCCTGCCGTCGGCGTACTCCCCCACCGCGGCGCCGTTGGCCCCTTGGAGGTTGCCTGCGTCCGGACCCGTCAGAGCCTGGACCAGCGCGGAGGCCTCCCGCGGGCCATCGGCGATCTCCCCCAAAGTCTCGGCCAGACTGGCGAGGGTCACCGGAAAGCGCTCTCCGTCGAAGCGGAGCTCGATGGCGGTCCCGACTCGAGCCAGATGGAATTTGCCAGCGGCAAGTGTTGCCCCGTAACTCTGTGCGAGGACCGGAACCAGCACTCGGCCCGCCAGACGCGGATCTGGACTCTCCCAGTTGATGTCGAAGTACCCGGCACGAGCGGTCCCCGGTCCACTGGCCAGCACGTCCTGCCACCAGGGGTTCGAGCCTTGGGATATCGACATGTGGTTGGGGACCAGATCCACCAGCAACCGCAGGCCGTTGTCGTCCAGCGCAGTCAAAAGGCGCCGGTACCCGTCGGCCCCTCCCAGTGCCTCGTCCACCGTGCTTGGGTCGGTGACGTCGTACCCATGGACGCTATTCGGGGCAGCCGTGAGATAGGGCGATAGGTAGAGGTGGCTGACCCCGAGCGCTGCCAAATACGGGCACAGCGCCGCCACCAGATCGAAGTCGACTCCGTTACGGAGTTGGACGCGGTATGCGGCGACGAGGCTCCCGGTCAAGCTGCTCCCAAAGGCCGAACGCAGCCCTGAATGCAGCGACTGACTCGGCCCGGGCGCGAGCTCGAAGGGCAGCTATAGTCGCGACTTGTACCTGAGATTGGAGCAGCCCCATGTCTGTGGGCACCTCCGGCTCGCTGGCCGGCTGTCGTCCGAGGACGGCATCGCCCCGTCCACCGCAGACTCTGGGTCGAGATGGAGAGGCGCCAGGCGACGGGCGCCGGGAGACGGCGCGACGTGCCGCTCACCGGATCCACCCGCCCAGATCATCCACCAAGATCCGGCCGCCATCTCAGCCCACTCACCTGCGCGCGCGGCCCGAGCCCAGTGACCCACGCGCCCACCAGGCGAGCCCCAGGGCGTCTGCGCCCCGCACTCCGCGCCTCCCCCCGAGGCGGCCTCTGGGCGTTCCCGAGAGTGGCTGGTCCGACACGCGGCATGATGCGCTGCTCAGGGACCGGAAGATCCTCCACAATGCGTCGTCGGACCTGCCCCGGCCCGAACGTCGGGGTCGGACCCATGATATGTGGTCACGGGACGACCCCACGCCGGCCGAACCTGCCCAACACAGGTCGCCAAGTCGCAGGCGAGAACCTGCAGACCGAGCGGGCCCAACGCCGATGCCGGGTCCACCCACTCGTCCTCTACGGTTCGGGCCGGGGCTGCCCGCTCGGGTTTGAGATGAGAGGAGCGCCCCTCTCGGACTCCGGTCGGTTGACGGGCACAATCGTCGCCCTCCAGCCAATTCGGACCATATTTCCGATGGGGCCGCGATGCTCACCAGCGAACGGGGCCGCCTCTCACCCCGGGGCCCGCACCGCGCGACTCGCAGATCCTTCTCGCTCGCGAACCAGCCCTTGGCCGCTGGAACCCGCCGGCGCTGGGGCGATGCCGAAACCCGAGGGCCGGGGCGGCGTTATTCCCGCTGGCCGCCGGTGCCCCGGCCGAGATGGATGGGCGCCAAATCAGAAGGAGATTGCCATGTGCGCCAGCTGTGGATGCGCCGAGCCTTACCAGCGGCACCAGGAAGGCGACATCACCATCGACGACGTCAAGGCCGCCGGCGTGGCTCATGAGCTCAGCCCCGACCAGGTGGCCGAGAACATCGTGAAGGCGGTGGCTAGAGACGCGGACCCCACCCTCGCGTGAAGTGAGCGGGCAGGCTCGACGGCCTGCCCGCTCAGGCCGCCCCCACCAGGGCAGAGCGCCCAGCGAGACACCCGCGGGCCCGGCGCCGAGTCCGGCCGACGCGGGGAATCGCCCAATCGTCCCGTTCCGCCTCAAGGTCGGGAAAGCGCTCCCGGCGCCCGGGGATAGCTTCGTCCAGGATGTTCGACTGCCAGTCGAGTAGAGCAGCATGCAGAGCAAACGACGTGCGGGCAGACCACACGGCGTCCGGCGGTGCAACGCCCCAACCAGCGCTCAGCGACTCAACCAACTTGTGGCAGACACGCTGCCGACCAAGACACTGGCCCTTGAGGTGGCGCTCCTCTAGCTCGTTCAGACACCCGTCGATAGCCAACAGCAGACCCCGGGCGCGCCCGGCCCGCGGCGGCGGGCCATATGCGCCAACCGCGTCCACTCGATAGGTGTCACCGACGGCGTCACGGGTCCCGACTAGAGTTCTCATCCCATTCTCCTCCATGTCTCCTCAATGCGCCGCGCGCCACGGACGCTGCAGATCCTGCGCCGGGCGTAGCGTGCAACCACACCGCACCGCGCCCGCCTTCTGCAACGCGCCTCCGCGGCGCGGGTTTCACGACGGTAAGATCCTGGATGCCAGTCGCCGCAGGTCCTTTGAACCATGAAGTATTCATGCCTCTGGTAGTCCATGACCGAGTCTGAGTGACTGCCGAAAGATTCGTCATGCAGACTCTCTACGGTCCGCACCAACAGCACCCGGCACCATCAGCCATACGACCATTACACCTTAAAAAGATGGGCTTGCTGCTACTTTAAGGTTGACACGCGGGGGTGCACCTGTGTTAGCGTGGGTGACGGCCCAACCGCGAGCATGAGGTGCTGTACAGAGGGACATTGATCATGACCAGCAGTAATTCGCGAACGGGAGCGATCCGGCTAGTCGCAGCGGCGCCGGCCGTCACTGGCCCTTTGGTTGGCCTCGACGCCGAGGCGATATACCGCGACCACTACGATGCGGTCCTGCGCTATGTGCGGGCACGGGTCGCGACCCGAGAGACCGCCGAGGACCTGGCGGCGGATGTATTCTGCCGCGCGCTCGGCGCGGCCGGGGCCTATCGCGCCCTTCGCGACACGCCGCTGCCGTGGTTGTATCGGATCGCGGCCCACCGAGTGGCCGACCACTATCGGCGTCAACGCCCTGCCTGCGATCTGGACGCGGCAACCGAGCTTGCCTCCGGGGATCCCGGCCCCCACGACCTAGTGTTGCAGCGGGTTGCCGTAGCCGAGGTCTGGGAGAAGTCACAAGCCCTACCCAAGACCCAGCGACGCGCCCTCTGGCTCCGCTACGGAAATCAACTCGAGCTTCGCGAGATCGCGTTGGAGATGGGTAAGTCCGTGGAGGCGGTCAAGCTCTTAATCCACCGGGCGCTTAAGCACCTGCGGATCGCCATGGCGGGCGGAGCCCAACTGACCACGGCAGCGGTGGTGTCGGCCGCCCCGCGGCCACGCTCGGCTGCCCCACCAACAGGTCGGCCCGCAAGTGGTGCAAGCCCCGGGCTGGCGGCGGCCGTATCCTCCAGATGAGATAGGTCAGCGCTCGCCGCGCAGACCCCACCAGAGTGGCCCCCGGGCCTACTGTGGTGGCCTACTCCGACAGATGCGCACCAGATGGGGTCGGGCCTGCGGTGGAGCGTACCTCGGACGCCGTTAAGGAGTCGGCCAATTGGGCCAATGCCTCCAATTGCTTGGGGTCAAGGCCCCGCAGCAGTCTCTCTAACAGTTGACGACTTGTCTTAGTGTGCCTGCATGTAGTAAAGTCGAAGCATGGAACTCATAAGGATCGGTGAAGCAGCGAAGATGACGGGTCTGCATCAACAGACCTTGCGTCGCCTCGCGGCCGACGGC
>JAJYPP010000003.1 GCA_021795235.1 bacterium | reverse complement strand
GCCGCTCTCTGCGAGCTCCTCAACGACACCGAGACCACCTACCCCGGGACCGAGATGGTGATCCACTATTCCGTCAAGCAGCACCCAAGTCTTGCACCAACTGCCCCGCTACGTCAGTAGGTCTGGACTCGGCGATCACAGGGAGAGGGGAGGGGGGCGCGAGAACAGGACTCCGACGCTTTACTCCGGTGGTAGAGTAGTAAAGGTATGAGCAAGGTGTCGCGCAAGCATCAGATCACCATCCCTGTCCGCGTGCTTCGCGCGGCCGGCATTGCATCCGGTGACGACGTGATCGTCCGCGCCAGCGCCCCGGGCCGCATCGTAGTGGAGCGCGCCGACGAGCTCGTCAGCCGCTACGCTGGCAGTCTCCCGCCGGGCACCTATCCCCCCGGCTACCTGGAGCAGTTGCGCGGCGAATGGGTTCGGTAGCCCTCGACGCCGACGTCCTCATCGGCTTCCTGGACCCCTCGGACGCTCAGCACGACCGCGCCGTGAACGAGTTGCGCCCACGGATCACAGCTGGCGACCGACTCTTGATCAGCGCCAGCGTCTACGCTGAAGTTCTCGTCCGTCCGCTGCTGGCTGGCACCGACGCCACAGTGGATGACTTCCTCGACTCGGTCCGAGCCGAGGTGGTCCCCGTCGATCGCTCGATCGCCCGCCAGGCTGCCCAGCTCAGAGCCCGCCACAACACCATGCGCCTCCCCGACGCTTTCTCCCTCGCCACCGCGCTGATCTCTGGGGTAGAGCTTCTGACGTTGGACGAGGCACTGCGACGGGTCGCCGAGCGCGAGGGCGGCGGCTGACGATCCGCACCGTTCGGCCAGGGTCACGGCCCTCCGGTGAGGTAGCCCAAGTCAGCCCTGATGCGTCACAGTTTCAGCTGTCCGACCTGCCGCAGGTCAGTTGCGATGCTCACTATCGGCACGGGGCCCGAACGGGGCGAACGCCCGGGGCGGGCCCGGCAGTGGTCAGGCGGGACGTGGAGGCCGGGACTCAGCTGCCTGGGCCAGTGGCCCCGGATCGTGGTGGTGAAGGACGTGGCGGAGATCACGGTCCGTGACCTCGGCGTTGGCAAGGTCGCCCGGGCCGCCTACCAGGCGGCCAGCGGGCGGCCCTGTGGGATCGCCAGATTCGGGAGCTCGGTGGAGACCCACCTCGTCCCCCGCACTCTGCGACCGGATGTCGAAGCGGTGCCAGGGAAGCTGAGCGCCGGCCTCGGAGGCGCGATCGCCTCACGGGTGAGAGCCGCGGCCAACACCCCAAGCTCTTAACCTTCGATGGTCTCCGGTTGTGTTAAAGGTTGTAGGGTAACCTTTCATAAGGAGAATCCATGTCAAAGGTTATTCGTCGTCGCTGGGTCAGCAGTCTCGATAGCCGGACCAGGAGGGACCGTCGCTCCTGCGAGTACGAAGCATACGTCCCCGATCCCCTGGTGGGACAGGTATTCACTCTCGATGGCGCCGTTGCGGCTGAGGTGGCAGAAGCTGAAGCGTCCATCACACGGTTGGACCTCGAAGCCTCCTCGCTTACCGGGAGCGAGACACTGGCTCGCATCCTGCTGCGGGCTGAGGCGGTCGCATCCTCTCGCATCGAGGGACTGGAGGTGGGTGCACGACGGCTCCTGCATGCTGAGGCCGCACGGAGCCTTGAGGCTCCGCCTTCTGATGTGACGGCTTCCGAGGTGCTGGGAAACATTGATGCCATGGCCCTCGGCGTTGACCAGATCCGAGCTGGCGACCACCTTTCCCTCGCCCTCGTCCTCGACGTTCACCAACGCCTGCTCTCCGGGACCCGTCTCGATGAATTTGGTGGCAGGTTTCGGAACGAGCAGAACTGGATCGGTGGCAGTTCACACAACCCGTGCTCAGCTGCTTACGTACCCCCGCCGCCAGAGTACGTCGCCGATCTCATGGAGGACCTGTGTGCCTTCTGCAACGAGGACGGTTTACCGGCCGTAGCCCAGGCCGCTGTCGCCCATGCCCAGTTCGAGACGATCCACCCCTTCGTCGATGGTAACGGGCGGACCGGGCGGGCGCTAATCCACCTGGTTCTTCGCCGCCGGGGTCTCGCCAATAGGGTGCTGCTCCCTGTCTCGCTGGTACTTGCCACCTGGGCCAAGGACTACATCACCGCACTGCAGGGTGTCCGCTACCGGGGCCCGGTGACGTGTCCGGAGTCACATGCCGGGGCCAACCGGTGGATTGCACAGTTCGCCATGGCCTGCTCCAGAGCAGTGGCTGACGCTGCCGCATTTGAGGAACGTGCTCAGCTGGTTGAGGCAGACTGGCGTGCTCGCCTCGGGTCGGTACGTAGAAACTCGGCAGCTGATCGTTTGCTCCAGGCACTTCCCGGGGCGCCGGTGGTTACCGTGACGACAGCCGCATCCTTGATCGGGCGCACTTTTCCCGCCGCCAACAACGCGATACGGCAGTTGGCGTCGGTGGGTATTCTCAAACAGGTGAGCATAGGCAGGCGTAACCGCGCCTATGAAGCGCCGGAGATCATCACAGCCTTCGCCGCGTTGGAGCGTCAGCTCGCGAGCCCTGAGGGCGACACGCTTGCTTCGCCGCCCGCCCGCCGAGTGCCTCAGCGCCCAAGGTGAGGCTTGGCAGCGAGCAAGACGCCCGCCCTGCACAGCTGCTCACTGGGCGGCCAGCGACTGCCGAATCTGCCGGGCGATCGCACGCTCCGCTAAGGTTTGATCGTGCCAAGTGACAGTGAACGTGTGACCACCATCCAGTCGGCTCGGCGCAGGCTGGCTGACGTCGGCCCGGAGCACCTACGGACCGACGGCGACTTTGAGCGCGTGACGCTTCCCATCCTGGACTGTGACGCTCTTCGCGATCTGCTTGTCGCGGAGAACGCTGGGGTCGTGATCGAGATTGGTCTCGCACATGGCAGCTCGGCACTTGCGATCGGAGAGGCCCTGATTGCGCAGGGTCAGCAGGGGCGAAACACCTGATCATTGATGCCTATCAGAACCTGTTCCATAACGCTGGATGGGAGGGGATCGCCTCCGCGGGTCTTGGCGATCTTTGTACGCTGCTGGCCGAACGTTCTCAGTTAGCCCTACCGCGCCTGGTGACCGAGGGGGTCGTCGCCGATGCTGCGTTTGTGGATGGCAGCCACGTCTTCCACAATGTCTTTGTCGACCTATACTTTCTGCGCGAACTGGTCCGGCCCGGCGGGGTCATCGTCGTCGATGATTGCCAGTGGCCCTCTGTTGCCACGGCCGTGCGCTACTTCGAGGTCAACGCCGGGTGGCAGGCCTATGTGATCAGCAAGCCGACGCGCTTGCGCGCCTTCCGAGTGTCCGACCCTCGCATGGAGCCAAGCTTCGAGAGTTTCAAGTCCTTCGATATTGAGGCCGCAGGGGGCGGGGCTTGCACACGCGGTCTGTGAGGCTCCGGTAGATGTCGGGGTAAAGAGAACGGCAATGCTCTCGCGCCGAGCTTCGCTCGCGCTATGGAGGCCATGGCGGGCATAGCTCCGCCCAGGAGCGACCGCGATCACCTGGACAGTGTCGTGTGACGCCCTGTGCGGGACGTCAACTGGGCCGAGTCTACGGGTCAATCGCCGGCGCTCGGCATCCGCGCTCCAGCCTCTCCAGAGTAGCGTCCCCAGAGACCCTCCTTAGCGGGCGCGGACCTCGCTTGGCTTGGCCACTGCGACGATCCCTGACGCGGCTCTCCAGAGGCGTCGGTCGGTGGTGACCAAGGTGGTGTCGAGCGACGACGTGAGGACCCGCAGTGGACAGGAGGCCGGGACTCAGCTGCCTGAGCCAGCTACCTCCGGATCGTGGTGGTGGAGGAGGTGGCGGAGATCACGGGCCGCGACCTCGGCGTTGGCAGGGCCGCCCGTGCCGCGCACCACGCGGCCAGCGGGCGGCCCTGTGGGATCGCCGGGTTCGGGAGCTCGGTGGAGACCCACCGCGTCCCGTGCACTCGGTGGCCGGATGTCGAAGTGGGGCCAGGGAAGCTGAGCGCTGGCCTCGGAGGCAGGGTCGCCTCACGGGTGAGAGCCGCGGCCAATAGCTTCAGCCTGATCGAGACCAACACGGGCACCATGCTGCCGCCGCACCGGGCCGGGCCGTCTGGGCCCATGAAGACCGGTGGAGCAGTTCTGGTCAAGTAGACTGCTCGGCGGAGGAGGGCCATGCCCTACGGCCGCTCAGGTGGGGTTCCAGGGGAGCCCCACCAACCACTGGCCCTGTATCACAGCGGTGGGAAAGTACATGGTCGACTTCCACTGACCCGACTTAAGCCGAGTCAAGGGCATCCGCTGGTGCCGAGCAACGGCTGGCCACAGTCCCGATCAGGGTCTCCGGTGGCCCAATAAGTAGAGGTGAGGTGACGTGTCCACGCCGGGGTCCGAGTCCGATTTCCCAAAGGAGAGCGTGCGCGGAGTTGGCATGCGATCGCTGCCGGGCCGCTTCTGGCAGTTCGCCGGCGCCTACGCCGCCACCGCGCTGGCGGACGGTGTCCGCTTCGCGGCCCTCCCGCTCTTGGCAGCCTCTCTGACTCATCGCCCTCTGCTGGTGGCCCTGGTTGGCGTGGGCGAGTCCCTGCCCTGGTTGGTGGTCGGACTCCCGAGCGGAGTCCTGGCCGATCGCCACGACCGCAAACAGGTCGTCCAGGTGGCCGCCGCGGTGCGAGAGGTCGTGATGCTGGTCCTGATCGCGGCGCTCGTACTCCACCGCGACAGTGTCACCCTGCTGGTTGGTGTGGCCTTCCTTCTGGGCTCGGCGGATACGTTCTCGGCCAACGCCCAGGTCGGCTTGGTAAGGGGCCTGGTGCGCCCAGACCAGACGGAGGCGGCCAACTCAGTGGTCGGCGGGGTCAACGCTATCGGCACCAGCCTGGTCGGTCCGGCCGCGGGCAGCCTGCTCTTCGCGGCGGGAATCCTGTTGCCATTTGGCACCGACCTGGTCGCCGTGGGTCTGGCGCTGCTCCTGCTTCTGCCCCTGGCGGGGGACTATAGGGCTGTCGCTGACCAGGTCAAGACCGAAACTGGCGCGTGGCGGGAGATGCGGGCGGGGGTGGTGTGGCTGGGGCGCCACCGCCCCCTTAGAACACTCGCGCTCTTGGTCGCCGCCAGCAATCTGGCGGTTGGAATGCTCTTCTCGATTCTGGTGCTGTTCGTACTCGAGGTGATGAGGCTTTCCGCAGCCGCCTACGGGCCGCTTCTGGCATCACTGGCAATTGGTGCCCTGGGCGGAGCCCTGTTGGGCGGCCGCTACGGGGGCCGCTGGCGCACTCCGCTGGGGCTTGCCGCAATCCTGCTCGTGCAGGGGTTGGCGTTGGCGGCGCTGGCCATCTTTCCCATCGTTCCGGTCGCCGTGGTGGGGTTCATCCTGGCGGGATTGGGGGCCGGCATCTGGGATGTGATGGTCGTCTCATATCGTCAACGGGTCGTTCCGGACGGCATCCTGGGCCGGGTGACGAGCGGCTTTCGCGTGGTCGGGCTCGGAGCCACGCCCCTTGGCGCTCTGCTGGGTGGCGTGCTGGCTGGCGCCCTCGGACTGCGAGCTCCGGTACTGGCGGGTGGAGCCATCTCCGTCGTGGCCGCAGCGGTGGCGTGGCGGAGCCTGAGCCGTGCCGACCTGGCGGTACCGGCTTGACGAGCGGTCGAGATGTGTGAGGACGAGTGCGGATGGCTTGGGACGTAGCCGGCGCCCTGGCCTCACGATCCCGGGCTAGGCGGCGTCTCGCTCGGCCGGCTTGCCAGGAGGCTGAAGGTCAATGGCAGACGGGGGCGATCGGCCGGAGCGGTCCAGGTCCCGCCGCCGCTGGGCACGAGCCAGGGGAATTGCGGCCAGACCGTCCAGTCGTGCTCGGCGAGCCATTCCAAGCGAAGACCATGCCGAATGAGCGCGGTGACCGTTTGCCCGATGCCATGGTTCCACTCGTATGTGCGCAGGTTGGTGAGCGGACGGCTGGCGTCGGTGTATGTCAGGCCGGAGTCGTCGGCGTAGGGTTCTGGTTGCTCGAAGTAGGTCTGTTCTAGGACCCGGCCTTCCTCCCCCAGCGCCCACGCCAGCGGGTGGCTGTCATGAAGGTAGAAACGGCCGCCCGGGGCCACCAGGGACCCGGCCTGTTCGGCCCAGCGGTCCACGCTCGGCAACCAACACAGAGCGCCGAGACTGACGTATACAACGTCGAATGTGCCATGCCCCAGCGCCTCGACGGCCTCGTAGACGTCGGCACAGATGAAATCGGCCCTGTCAGCGAGGCCCGCGCGCTTGGCGATCTCCCGCGCGTCGGCGATGGCCGCGGGGGAGAAGTCCAACCCGGTCACCCGGGCGCCGACCCTGGCCCAGGCTAGGGTATCCAGACCGATGTGACACTGCAGGTGCAGCAGCCGTAGCCCCGCGACATCACCGAGGGCCTGGAGCTCGTGCTCGGCCGGGCCCCGTCTCTCCCGGAGCCAGCCTTCGACATCGTAGAAACGGGACTCCAAGTGGAGGCCGGCCCGCTCGTCCCAGTTGGCTCGATTGGCCGCCAGCTGTTCGTTCAGTGTGGCTCTGCTCATGGGCAAGTAGTGTCCTTTCCAGAGACCATCTGGCACAAGCCAGGCTGGTCGTCGTGGTGACTCCGGGGTGTGACCATTGGGGCGAGCGTCCGATTCCGCGGTGCATCTGGTGGTCGTCCACTGGCTGCGGCGTCCCAGGCATTAGGCGTATGACCCGGCGGCTGCAGGTGCACGGAATGCGCTCTCTCAATCCCGCTGGTCAATGGAGACCCGAGCCCTCTTGCACTCAGTCCCTGACAGGTTGCCAGGATCCAAGTCTGGTAAACCAGGGCTTGAGGCAGGTGGAGGACTCTCACCATCAGGTAGCGATACCAGAGTCTCGGTACTCGCCCAAAATGTGAACCCTCCCGTCCTCGCTGAGAGTCCAACCTCAGACCTCTGGACACGCCAGTTCCGAGGTGACGAAAATTTACTGGTGCACTCGGGAATGGCGAAACGGCGGCGCGCCCGGGCTCGTGAACTCGGGCCAACAGTCCAAGGGGCCGTTCCACCGAATCCCATGCACCACCACGTGAACCCCCATGTCCAGACGTCTGAACCTGGATTGTGGGCAACTTCCCATACGTAGCCATCAGGGTCGGCGAAGGCTCCAGAGGTGCCTCCCCACTCTGCCGTCGCCGCAGGGCGCACGATAGTGCCTCCGGCGCGGTGGGCCTCCGCCAGAGTCTCTCTGACCTCCTCGGGGGAGCGTACGTTGTAGGCAAGTTCGATGCCTGGTGCGCCGTGGCCGCCGAGGGCAGTCCACAGGCCCAACACCATACCCCCGGCTTGGAAGAAGCAGACCTCATCGTCAGGCTGCGCGGCAACGCCCCATCCCAGGGCTTCGTAGAACTCGCGTGCCCTCGCCAACTCGTTGACGCCAAGTGTGATTAGGCTGATACGAGATTCCACCACCGCATTATCACGTATGTCCTGAGTGCTCAACAGTCTGGAGTTACTGGATCTGGGTGGGGGAGCAGGCGCTGACGGGCCGTGGCGAGCGACACCTCGGGGCCGCTGCCGGGTTGCCCTGGCATCTCCTGAAATGAAACCGTTCCTTGTGGGCGGAGATGTCGCCTGGCTGGGCCACCGCGACGATCCCGGGCCCGGGTCGCCAGAGGCGTCGGTCGGTGATCTCCAAGGTGGTGTCTAGCGCCGTGGCGAGGACCCGCAGTGGACGGGGGGTGGACTTCACAGCTGCCTGAGCCAGTCGGGGCCGGATCGTGTTGTGGAGGAGGGTCGGGGATGACGGTACGCGACCTCGGCTTGGCAGGGTCGCCCGTGCCGCCCACCTGGCACCCAGATGTGGCCCTGTGGCATCGCCAGGTTCGGTTGGGCGGTGTAGACCCACCGCATCCGCCGCGCCGGGTTAGGTCACGTCATCTGGGCGGAGGAGGACCGGTGGAGCTGGAGGGCTCTCATTGAACTTGAAGAGGAGCAATTGGAGCGGGAGACGAGACTCGAACTCGCGACATCCGGCTTGGAATGCTAGCCTTGTGCTAAACGCTTCATAAACGTCGCTAGCTGAGATTGAATGGAGCGCTAGCCTGCTGAGCCGCGCTGCACAACAGCGATAGCCTCACGCACCCGTCGGAGGGTCAAAATGCCGATTTTCGAGGCGGTATAGCGCTAGCGTGCGAACAGTCCGCGGCTGGAGAGAGGAGCCGCGTAGGAGGGGTCTTTCCGCGGGGCCGTGGTCATGGGCGGGGCCGTTTCACCCGGTGGACGGCCGGGTCGGGAGGGGGAGGCCCCAAGCCCTTAACCTCGATGGACTCAGGCTGTCTTGAAGGGTGTAGGATAACGCTCGATAGGGAGAATCCATGTCAAAGGTTGTTGGGGCTCCGAAAAGGAGGCTTGCACCAATGTCATCACCTAGTCTGGCTTGTGGGGTAGGTGTATGTTGAGGATGCTATCTGTTCTGGTTGCTGGGGTTTCGTTGACTACTTCATGCGCTGTCGCCAGCAGTTCGCCTTCGCCAACTCCCACGCCACCACGATGTTCGGACCTATCTACGCCAACGTTCGCCTTGCAGCATGGGCAGCGAGTATCCATGTTCGATACGCTGCTGGGGCACACCACCACCCTGCCGAGTGTCGCCGACTCTTTCGTGCAGACCGCCATTGTTCCCGCCCGCTCCGAGTTGATCATCAACCTGACGCCAGGTTCTTGGTCATATCCCTCCGTTAGCAATCAGAACATTGCCACGCTCGGCCGCTCAGTCAGAGGGTGCATCGGACAACAGCACATCACTGTCTATACGCAAGGGACCGGGACGACACTCATCCAGGATGAACAGCCTTGTCCTGATGGTCTCGCTTGTCTTTCAGCATATATCACCGTGCGGGTGGAGGGAGCATGAATGCGCCTCAGCGTAAAGGACAAGGTGTGGGTTATGCGGGTATCCACATAAGGCAAAGTGCCCAGTTCTACTCCGCAATGGCTAGTCGGGGTCAGTGAGGCGTTGTACTGGTGAACGGTACTCTTGATCGCTCGGCAGGAGGTATTAGATATGAGCTCGCAAGGAACACGGATCCTATGGGAGGGCGTGGTTGTCGCTGTGGTTTTTTTGGGAATTCTGACCATGGAACATACCGCGGTAGCGTCTACGCCCGGCATGGGTAGCGCGGGTTGGAGGTCGATCGGCGCCCCGGTGGCTTCTGGTACCGAGGTTGGTGCGTCCACTCAACTGCGGCCGACGTCAGGATATGTTCATAGTGGCGCAATGCCTCAGCCTTTAGCGCCTGAGCCATCGCCGTCGCGGCGCGGTCCAGTGAAGACGATGCCATTTTTTCCGATAGGCAAGGCCCATCTCGGAGCGGCCATTGGGGGCGGGCAGCAGTGGAATGCCACGGGGGGCTAGTGTGGTGGCTGAGGTCTCGTAACGAGAGCTTGCTGCGAGCGTCGCAGAACTCGGTGTATGCTCACGTCTGATGACTAGAGGTGACCTATACCGCTTGGTGGATGACCTCCCCGACGACACAGTGGACGACACAGCGGTCGTGCTGAAGATGATCATGCGGCGCCA
Organism: bacterium; assembly: GCA_021795235.1. GTDB lineage: Bacteria > Chloroflexota > Dormibacteria > Aeolococcales > Bog-877 > AG-12. The sequence goes on along the minus strand of JAJYPP010000003.1, from coordinate 90,712 downwards.
ACTTGATCCCGCTCAGACATGGGTTTGGACGGAGCAGTGGCAGGAGCAACTGAGGGGATCCTTTGGTGACCTGGAGGCTGGGTGGACCCAGCACTTCGACACTGGCGAAGACTTGCTGGCGGCGCTGTAGTCAGCGCTGCGGTACCGGGTACGGCAGCCGAGAGACTCCGCTGCGGTTGGTGACGGGAGCTAAGTGACCGCCACTCAGTCCAGTGGTGTGATCGGCTCAGGCCGGGACAAGCCGGAGCTTGGCCCCCATCGCCTTGGCGATTGCGTCCAGCGTGGACTTGTGAGGGTTGGCCACGCCCCTCTCGATTCGGCTGATCTCACTCTGATGGACGTGAGCACGGGCGGCCAACTCCTGCTGGCTTAGGCCTTTGGCCTTACGGAGCCCGATCATCTGGCTGGCCAGATCGTACTCACGAGCGAAGGTCTGGTAGAGGGCCTGCTCTTCCGGAGTCATGGCGGCCTTGTAGTCCCGCATGAAGTCGTCGAAGCTGCTTCCGATGCCGTCCAGGGCGTGGTCGCTCACAATCGTTAACTCCTTGGTCACTGTCCTCGCAGACACCATTATGCGCCCCTAGCATATTCTAGTCAAGCGCGTCTACGGTAGACGCCCTGGCCCGGGCGACCAGCCGACGAGCCTTTTGAATCTCCACCTGCTCCTGGCGTGAACTCGGCGAAGTGCCTTTATCGTATCCAGTCAGTAGGAGAATGATCCGCCTGCCAGCAGTTGTGAAGAAGATCCGTATGAGGATGCTGGAACGTGGACCGAGACGGCTAGCGCTGCCGACGTCGTCGGTGGCTGCGAACCGCCGTTCGATCTCCTCGGCCGTGTGGCGTATCCGGAACTCATAGAGGCCTCCTCCGAGGTTCTTTCCCCACTCACTGGAGCAGACATCCGTGCCCTGCGGTCTAAGGATGCGTTCAATCGCCGTTGTGGCCGCTAACTTCTTGGGCTCGTCTCGCCCGCCGAGGCTGATCAGGAATTTCCTGACTGGTTCGACACCAGATTCGTCGCGCCAGAATCTGACGTCCCAGTCTTCGTGGTGTTTCCCGGTAGCCGACATGGTCAGCGGCCGGTCAGCCGTTCCTCTGGCACGCCGCGGGCGTGCGATGCCGTTCTGTGGTGGATATGCTGGGGTTGGGGAGACACATTGGTGAGTATCCTCCTTGTGGCGCCAGATCATCAACCGTGTGTCCGCGAGTGGCGCTCGCCATGGCGGGGAAGTAGGCTGTGCCGGACGGTGGTGGCAAGGAATTCACCCACGGGGTTAATCCCCACGTGGGCCCAGGCCGCGAGCGGCGCGACTTTCGGGCACGGCAGCGTTGACGAGGCGGATGGAGTGGATGGAGACCTGATGGGCGGTCACTTATGGCATTTGTGCCGCTTGCGCTCGTCAGGCACCGGCCAGGGCGAGCCGCTCGGCAGCTTGGCGGGCAAGCGCCTCGGTGGCTAAGGGTACCTTGCCGTAGAGAGCTTCGAGGCGGGCGTTGTGTGCCGGTAGCCAGAGGCTGGCCGCCCATGCCACTTGCCGCTCCTCCGCAGTGAATCGCTTGCCCCGCGCCTGCTCATAGGTTTGAAGAAACGTTTCGGAGCTATCTATCGGTACCAGCGTGGGTTGCTCGGCGCTCGCGAACGCCCCGCTGGCCGTGCCCGCCAGCGCCGCCTCAGGTAGCCACGCGAGGCTGTCCCAGTCGTGAACTGCGTGTGCCTTGCTGCCTTTCCAGCGAAGGTTTTGCGTCTCCCAATCCGCGTGGCCGATTACTTGAGGCAACCTCAGATTGCGCAGGCGGTTCCGGACGCGTTGGGCGACTTCTATGACGTGCGAGGGCACCGCCGCCTCTCCAGCTTTCATGTCACGCCAGTCATAGACCGGCCAGAGACCATTGCCGTTATGGTCCCAGCGCACCCATAAGGGATTGGGTAGCGGCGGCACGAACCTGACCGTCGCCGTACGTCCCACTAGGTCAGCCAGCAACCCCGCAAAGGCTTCCGCGACGTCCGGCCCATGTCCTCGGAGTACCTCGCCACCTGGCCTCCACTCTTCGGCATGAACCACCTTGTTGTCGATGGCGGTCACGTCGGTGAGCGGTCGCGGACATGGAAACCCGCTCTCAGCCAGATGGAGCTGGACTGCGAGGCAAGTCCTCGCCCGCCGAACGTCCTCATGGCGCATCTTCACCACCGCGCTGCGTCCGTCACTCAGTCGAACACCGACCACCGAAGACACGTGCACCGTCGCAAAGAGTTGCTCAATCGGTCGCGCCCCTAGTGTTACGGTCAACCACTCGATGATCGACTCGGGCAAGGCTAACTCCATACTTGGAAGCCTATCAGTACAGTCACGGACCTAGGGATCTACCCCGGTCCCGGTGAACCGCGCAATCGACGTCGGCAAGTCGGCAAGTAGATAGGCGCTTGAGTGTGGTCCCAGGTGGGAATATCGGAAGCAACCACTCTGTCAACGCAGGCTGGCGCCTTTCTCCTGAACCATGAGGCCGTCGATCCCGGCAACCTCTGGCGTCCGCGCGATGGCCTCCGCGATGCTGCGTAGGGAGTGGACAGAGATCTGATGGCCCATGAGTGCCGCGCTTATCGTGGGCTCGCTGAGCCCAGCTTCCCGGGCCAGATCGGAGGAATGCGGGCCTTCTCGGTCCGCAGCATCTCGTACGGCGACATAACCTTGACCCCGACGGCGATGCAGGCATTCGGGATCTTTATCTTCTTCCTCGAATCAGATGCCACCTCGTGGCTGACGACGATTAGCTCGTGGGCGTGTGCGTAGGCGATGAGGTAGTAGTCGGCGACCTGCAGGAAGGTGTTGACTGCGGCCGGGTCGTAGCTCGCGCCGCTGGCCCAGCCGCTGAGCGCGGCGAGGCTCGGCAGGATGGCGGAATCGGGGAGCAGGAAGAAGGCCGTCCCACGGTCACGCGCCCACACCGACAGCTGGTCGTCTCCCGCGAGCAACTCGTCATGTACCTTCTCAACGCTGAAGGCTGTGTGCTTCGCGTTGGCTGCGTCGAGCCAGTCCCGGAAGGCGGGACAGAAGTCAAAGGAGTAATGGAGGTTCTTGGCCTGGATGAACACATCGGCGTCTAGGAGGTAGGTGTTGCGCCATCAGCCGACCCTGAGCCGGTGGACGAGCTCATCGAAGGTGGCTTGCTTCTTGAACCCAAGCATGCGAAAGGCTTCTCGGTAGAGTGTCTGCCCCTCCAGGGTGCTCTCCAGGAGGGCACGGGCGAAGCGCTTGCTCACCCGGACCGGCTGGGTGTTGTAGAAGCTTCCCCCGGTGCTTACGCGTTCCTCCATCAGGGAGAGAACCCGTTCGCGCTCCGCCGCGTAGGCGGCACGGAACTGAGGCGGAGTCAGATAGCCCACATCGAAAATGCGGCGCAGTACGACCAGCGTGCTGACCCTAAAGTCCCTCGCCAGCCGGTCAAGGTCAGGGGTCAAGGCCTGCGGGTCGACAACCAGGTCGCGCGGGCTCTCACCGGGTACCAGGAACTCGGCCGCCACCTCGTTGCACCAGCGCTCCGCCTCATTGCCCAGAGAGACCGCTCCATCGGCATCCGAGACGGCCGACTGGCCGAGCCAGACGTGGACCAGCTCGTGAGCGAGGGTAAAGATCGTGGCTGCCGTGGTGTCGGCGCCGTTGACGAAGATGAGAGGGGCGAGGTTGTCGGCCAGGGCGAACCCCCGGAACTCTGCCGGGTCCAGCTTGCGGTGGGTGTTGCTTCCGACCACGCCGTTGACCATGACCAGGACTCCTTGCCCCTCCGCCGCTTCGATCAGCAAGCGGAATGCCTCACTCCAGGAGGCCCCACGCTCAGCGGGCTCAAACGAGAGGGCCGAGCGCATGCTTGAGGCGGCCTCGGCGACGCCGGTGCCGGTGGTAAGGGTCCCCACAAAGGGGACAGACGGCTCCCGGTGGAGCCGGGCAAAGTCCCGGTACCACTCCTGGCGCTGCTGGCAGAGGTATACGGTCTCCAGCAGGTCAGGGCTCGCGTGCCCTACCTCTATATCTCCGATGGTCCGAAAGTCAGGCAGGGGCAGTACCTCTTCGGGCGGCTCGGCAAGGAAGAGGAAGCCGACCGGAGTGTGGGTTGCCGAGGCGAACCTCTCGATCTGCTTGAGAGTTGGCGCCTTTGTGCCCTCCTTCCAGGCGTCCAGATCGGGGAACCTGGACCGGAGATCCTCTGAGGACACACGGGAGCGCGCCTCTGCCCATCTGAGCATTGGCTCAGGAATCGCTACCCGCACCGTCATGGGTTGTCCCTCCCCACGGTCAGCGCTCCGAGGTGAGCATCTTCATGACCGCGTCGTAGCCGTCCACGGCATTGAGGTGGGCGTACACCTGTGCTATCATACGCAACCCGCTGTGGCCCAGAAGCTGGGCGAGCTGGACTGGGTTCATGCCCCGGCGAAGCGCCTCGGTGGCGAACGAGTGGCGCAGCAGGTGGGGATGGACCCGCCGGGTGATCCCGGCGCGGTCGGCGTCAGACCGGGGGAGCTGGAGGATTCCGCTCCGGGTCAGCGGTGCATATTCGCCCTGCGGGTTTCTGCGGGAGGCGACGAACAGGTGGTTGCTGTGGGACTCTGGCCGGGCTCGGCGGTACCGGTCGATGCGCCGCACCAAAGAGGGGGAGAGGGGGACGAGGCGCTCCTTGGAGCCCTTGCCCGCGACCTTGAGAAAGGCACGGCGGTCCTCGCCAGTGATGATGTCCTCCATCTCCAGGCCGCACAGCTCGCCGACCCGGATGCCGGTGTCGGCCAGCAGCCTGATAATCAGCTTGTTGCGCTCGGTTGGGGCGGCGGTCTCCAGCCGGTCTATCTCCTCGCGGCTCAGCACCTCGACCACCCGCTGGGGCAGGCGGGGGAGATGGGGCTTGCCGGACACGTCCTCGCCCTCCGCCCGGCACCATGCCAGGAACTGCCGGACTGAGCGGACGTAGTGATGGACGGTGAAGCGCGACAGGGGCTTACCGTGCTTGCCGGGCTCGTTCAGGAGGTCACCGGTGAAGCGGTCAAGGGCACGCTGGTCGAGCTGGGCGGTGGTGGTCATGTTGGCTCGGGCACACCAGGGGAGGAACACGTCCACCAGGAGCGAACCCTGCACTTAAGCGCTCGTATTGAACTCGAAGAGGGGCAAATGGAGCGGGAGACGAGACTCGAACTCGCGACATCCAGCTTGGAAGGCTAGCGCTCTACCAACTGAGCTACTCCCGCTCGTCAGGTCTCAGACCTGAACCGGGTGGAACCACCCGCCGATCACACCGGGATTGTATCCGCTTCTGGCAGCCCTCTTGATCCACGTCGGCTTCATCCCGTTCGGCCCTTCCGGGGCCGTTGACCAGCAGCTGGCCAGGCGGCCTTCCGGGCTAAGCCGCCGACGGTTCCGCAGACCGGGGTTCGTCCGGGCCCCGACCTGAGTGCCGGCGGCCCGGCGGCCGGGGCGCTGCAGATGAATCGCAGCCGGTCCCAGCCGCGGAAGGAGCCGGTGACCCATCCATCTCAATTGGTAGACTGAGGTGCAGATGCTCTTCAACTACCTTCCGCTGCTGGTCTTCCTGATCCTGGTGGTGGTGGTCGCCGTGGGCATGACCGTCGCCTCGACCGCATTGGGTCCACGCCACCCGTCGGTGGCCAAGGGCTTGCCCTACGAGTGCGGGATCGTCCCCGCGGCGGCGGCGCGGCGCCGGTTCTCGGTCAGCTTCTACCTGACCGCCATGCTCTTCATCGTCTTCGACGTGGAGGCGATCTTCCTCTACCCCTGGGCCGTCTTGGTCCGGAGTGAGCTGCACATGTTCGGGTTCGTCGAGATGGTGGTGTTCGTGGCCCTGCTGGGGGTGGCGCTCCTCTACGTCTGGCGCAAGGGGGCACTGGAGTGGGACTGAGAGGCGAGGCGGCACTGACTCCGGGAGCGGCGCTTTCGATGGCCGCCAGGGTGGGCGCCGCGGATACGCCCGCCATCCCCGGGGCGATCCCTTCCGACCAGGACCTGGCGGATGCCGCCGCCCGGGAGGGCATCTTCGCGACCACCGTTGGCAAGGTGATCGCCTGGGGCCGGTATTCCTCGATTTGGCCGGCCACCTTCGGGCTCGCCTGCTGCGCCATCGAGATGATGGGCGCCAGCAACGCCCGCTTCGATCTCGCACGCTTTGGGGCGGAGGTCTTCCGTGCCTCGCCTCGCCAGTCGGATCTCATGATCGTGGCTGGTCGGGTCTCGCAGAAGATGGGACCGGTCCTGCGTCAGATCTATGACCAGATGCCGGACCCCAAGTGGGTCATCTCAATGGGGGCCTGCGCCTCCTGTGGGGGCATCTTCAACAACTACGCGATCATCCAAGGGGTGGACAAGGTGGTCCCGGTTGACGTCTACATCCCCGGATGCCCCCCGCGCCCCGAAGGCCTGATCGAAGCGGTGATGATGCTCCAGAAGCAGATCGCGGCAACCCCGGTTGCCAGCGTCAGGGAGTAGGGTTGGCCAAGGAGCGGATCACGGCCGCGCCCGCCAGCGAGAACCCCGGGGTAGAGGGGCAGCGTGCGCTGGAGCTGATCTTCCGGCTGCTGCCCGGAGACGCGATTGAAGTCCTGGTGCAACATCGGCAGACGACCGTGTTCATTCCCGTCGACCGGCTTCTGGAGGTGGCGGCGGCGCTCCGCGACGATGAGGCTGCCGCATACGAGATGCCGGTCACAATGACCTGCTCCGACTGGCCCGAGCGGATCCCCCGCTTCGAGGTCATGTACGTGATCAGGTCGCTGGTCCACAACGACCTGATCACGGTTGCGGTGAGGGCCGACGAGGACACCGAAGTTCCGTCTCTGGCGGGTCTGTTCCCGGGGATGGGTTGGCACGAGCGCGAGTGCTACGACCTGTTCGGGCTTCGCATCGTCGGGCACCCCGATCTCACCCGCATCCTCCTTCCGGATGACTGGGAGGGCCACCCGCTGCGCAAGGACTATGTGTCCTTCGGAGAGCCGGTCGCCTTCACCCACAATCTGGAGTGGGCGCTGTCCTCACACGACCGGCCCGAGTACCTGCCCGGAGCGGTGCGGGGCTCGGTGGAGAGGCCCTGATGGCGATCCTGCCGCCGGTCAGAGGAGATGGGACTCCCAAGGACCGGGTTCCGGTTCAAGCGGGAGTGCCCCAGATCCGACCCGGCGGGCAGGGGGAGTTCCTGGACAAGATCGAGACCGGCGAGGAGCTCATGGAGATCAACATGGGCCCGCAGCATCCCAGCACCCATGGAGTGCTGCGCTTGGTGCTGAGCCTGGACGGTGAGCACGTCCGTGCGTGCCGCCCTGACATCGGGTACCTCCACACCGGATTCGAGAAGAGCTTCGAGTCCCACACCTATCAGCAGTGCATCCCCCTCACCGACCGAATGGATTACCTGGCACCGCCGATCAACAACTTCGGGTTCGCGCTGGCGGCCGAGAAGCTGCTCGAGGTCGAGATTCCCCTGAGGGGCCAGTACATCCGCGTCATCGTGGCCGAGCTCTCCAGGATCGCCAGCCACCTGATCTGGCTGGGCACCCATGCCTTGGACCTGGGCGCGGTCAGTGCCTTCATGTACTGCTGGCGAGAGCGGGACAAGATCCTGGACATCATGGAGTGGATCTCCGGAGTCCGGATGATGACCAGCTTCATTCGCGTGGGCGGGCTCATGGCCGATGTCCCCGAGGAGTTCGTTCCCATGGTGCGAGCATTCGTGGCTGAGTTTCCCCAGCGGGTGGACGAATACGAGGGCCTGCTCACGGCCAACCCCATCTTCCGGCAGCGCACCATCGGCCTGGGCGTGATCGACTCGGCCACCGCGATCTCCTTTGGATGTTCTGGAGCCACCCTGCGGGGCTCCGGGGTGCCGTATGACGTGCGGCGGGCAATGCCCTACTCCTGTTACGACCACTTCTCGTTCGATATTCCAGTTGGGGTCCGCGGCGATGTGTACGACCGCTATCTGGTCCGCATCCGGGAGATGCGAGAGGCGTGTCGCATCGTGGAGCAGGCGGTGGAGGGACTTCCCGGGGGACCGGTGAACACCTCGGACCGCAAGGTGGTGCTGCCCCCACGGTCCGAGATCGACAATTCGATGGAGTCCCTGATCCATCACTTCAAGCTCAGCACCGAGGGATTCAGGCCGCCGCCGGGGCGGGTCTACTCCGCAGTCGAGAGCGCTCGAGGCGAGCTGGGGTTCCTCATGATCAGCGATGGCGGCAACCGGCCCTACCGCTGCAAGGTGCGCGGCCCGTCGTTCAGCAACCTCTCGGCTCTCTCGTACATGGTCCAGGACGAACTGATCGCCGATGTGGTGGCGGTCATCGGCTCGATCGACATCATCCTGGGCGACGTCGACCGTTAGTCTGTCGGCCCGGGCCGGCTCCTGAGCGCCTTGGGCAGCACCAACAGTGCTTCCAGCACCCCCAGGATCAGGAGCGCGGAGGCGATCCTGGGAACGAAGTCGGCCAGGTTGGGAGGGCTGGTGAAGAGCCAGAAGATCAGGAGCGGCACCCCAATGGCCGGGACCAGGGCGAAACTACGGTCCCTGGCGCCCATGCTGTAGTAGACCAGCAGGTTGACCACGGTCAGCCCGACGATTCCGAGGCTGAAGAGGAGCAGCAGGGTGGAGTCGGACTGGTACCGGGGGCCCAGCACCAGCCCCAGGAGGGGGTGGGCCAAAACGGCGTAGGCGGCCACCACCGCCGCGTCGATCCCCAAGAGCAGGGCCCCGGTCTGAATCAGCAGCTGCCGGCGGGCCCGGGCATTCGCGGCGGCAGCGATCCGGGGGTACATCACCGCGCTCAGGCTGCTGGTGCCGAAGAACAGGATCTTGCCCATGATCGAGAGCCCGGAGTAGAGGCCCGCCGAGGTGGGGCTCAGCACATGCCTGGCGGCCACCACGTCGATGTTGTTGAAGATGGGAGCGGTGGCGGCCCCGGCCAGCACGGTCGGGTCCACCAGCGCGCCGGGGTGAGCCCTCGGCATCGCGTTAACGGCCCGCCGGTGGCGGGGGTATACCGCCGACCCCAGAGCGCCCGCCACCGAGGCCACGGGGACGGCGACGGGACCCAACCCGAGGCTCAGCAGCAGAACCGCCAGCACGACCATGGTCATCCCATACAGGAGGAAGTTGACCGCCAGCCGTCCGAACTGGCTGGCGCCCTGGAGGTACCCTCGCTGGGACCCTCCCAGAGCCGCGGCCGGGCCGGCGACGACGGTCACCACCAGGACCCATGGATCCGCCAGATGGAGGAGCACAGCCAGTCCCGCATCCACCGGCACCATGACGAGCCCGAGGGCCAGCCCGATCCGCCAACCGTGGCGGCGGAGCCTGGCCCACTGGGACTCCGCCTCCACCCCCTCGGCCAGGCCGGCCGCCACTTCCCGGGCACACCCGGCGGCGACCACGTAGGAGGTGGTGTACAGGAGATTGAGAACCGCCACCACGGAGGTGGACTCGCCGTTACCGGCAGCGGACAGGTGATGGGCGCCGTAGGACTGTGCCACCAGCACCCCCGCACCCGATCCCCCTATCCCGATGAGATAGAAGAAATTCTGCTTCAGGGCGGTGGCGCCCGCTAGCCGGCGCAGGGCGGACCTGGGCTCCCGGCCGGACCTCGCCTGGTCCTCCTGATCTCGGGGACGGGTGATCCGCCAGAGTCTCATGGTGGGTAATCCTGCAGCATCCGGACCCCTCAGGGCAGTGCAGGCTCCCTCGGGCGGGGGGGGCGGATTGGTAAAGTGGGGCGAGAATGAGCAGGGGCAAGCGCGAGCACGCCCGCCGCCTTCTGGGGAGAGAGCCGCATGCTCCTGCGCCCCGCTGGCGGGGAGGCAGGTCCGATGGCTGAAGGCACGACCTCGGTGGTGGGGTTGAGCGCCGCCACCCTGGCGCGCATCCGCGCCCTTGAGGGCCAGTACCCGTCTTCCCGTTCGGCCGTCCTACCAGCGCTCTGGGCGGTCCAGGATGAGCTCGGCTACCTGCCGCCCTGGACCATCGAGGTGGTCGCCTCGGAGCTCAGGCTCCTGCCCGGCGATGTGGAAGCGGTCGCCACCTTCTACTCCATGTATTTCAACCACAAACCTGGCCGTCACGTGGTCCAGGTGTGCCGCAACGTGTCCTGCGGCCTGCGTGGATCGGACGAGGTCTTGGGCCATCTCCAGGATGCGCTCCAGCTCGACCAAGAGGGGAACACTCCCGAGGGAGACTTCAGCATCGAGGGGACCGTGGAGTGCCTGGGGGCGTGCGGGGGGGCTCCGATGATGCAGGTGGACCGTTACAGCTACGAGAACCTCAGTCCGCAGTCGGCTGTCGAGGTCATCCAGGCGATTCGCAACCAATCACCAAAGGGAGACCGGCAGGGGTGAGCCAGTTGGTCCTGACCCGCCACCAGGGGTCCCCGGGGCTCACCACCTTGGCTGGGTACGAGAAGGTCGGCGGTTACCAATCGCTCCGCCGCGCCGTGAAGATGGGGCCAGAAGCGATTGCCTCCGAGGTCAAGGCGTCCGGGCTTCGGGGCCGGGGAGGGGCTGCCTTTCCCACCGCCACCAAGTGGAGCTTCCTGCCCAAGGACAGCTTCCCCCGCTACCTGTGTGTTAACGCTGACGAGTCGGAGCCTGGCTGCTTCAAGGACAGGGTCCTGATGGAGGAGTACCCCCACCAGCTCCTCGAGGGCATCCTGATCGCCGCCTTCGCCCTCCAGGTCAACCTCGCGTTCATCTACATCAGAGGGGAGTACCGCAGCCAGCGCGAGCTGCTGGAGCGAGCGGTCGAAGAGGCGAGGCGGGCTGGCTATGTCGGGCGGAATGTCCTGGACTCGGGCTGGGACTGCGAACTGCTGGTGCACGGCGGGGCGGGCGCCTACATCTGTGGCGAGGAGACCGCCTTGCTGGACTCTCTGGAGGGCAGGCGGGGCCAACCGCGCCTCAAGCCACCATTCCCGGCGGTCAAGGGCCTCTACGGCCACCCGACCGTGGTCAACAACGTGGAAACGCTCTCTAACCTTCCCTTCATCGTGGCCGAGGGTGGGGCCGCCTACGCCGCCCTGGGCACCGAGGCCAGTCCGGGCACCCGTCTCTTCTGCGTGAGTGGCCATGTCGAGAAGCCGGGGACCTTTGAGGTGCCGATGGGCAAGACGACCTTTAGGGACCTGCTCCAGATGGCCGGGGGGGTTTGGCGCGGGCGTCAGTTCAAGGCGATGCAACCGGGGGGCGGGTCGATGCAAATCCTGGGGCCGGAGCACCTGGACCTGCCGCTGGATTTCAAGGCGGTCGCGGACGCGGGCTCGTCACTCGGTGCCGGTGCCCTGGTGATCATGGACGACACCACCTGCCTGGTGAACGTGGCGATGCGCCTGGTCGACTTCTATCGTCACGAGTCCTGTGGCAAGTGCGTTCCCTGTCGTGAGGGCACTTACTTCGAGAGCGAGCTGATGCACCGCCTCGAGGCCGGCCTGGCTTCCAAGGCGGAGCTGGCCACCCTGGCCGACATCTGCGCCAACATGGATGGCCGCTGTTTCTGCCCGCTGGGGGACACCGCGACCTGGTTTGTGATGTCCGCATACCGGATGTTCCCAGACGAGTTTCTGAGCCACTGCGAGGCGGGCGGGTGCCCACTCAGTGAGCGGCTGGAGGTCGCTGTCTAGGTGGCCGAGCCGAGCCCCACTGAGTTGGTCACCGTTTCGGTGGATGATCGGAAGGTGCAGGTCGCCCCCGGGACCCTGGTCTGGGACGCCTGCGAGAAGGCGGGAGTCTTCGTCCCGGTCTACTGCGCTCACAAGAAGTTGGAGCCGGTCGCCGTCTGCCGGATGTGCCTGGTGGAGGTGGAGGGGGCGCCCAAGTTGCAGCCAGCCTGTGCCACGCGCGTCGCCCCGAACATGGTCGTTCGCACCGCCACCGAACAGGTCCGCAAGTTCCGGGACGGCAACCTGGAATTCTTGCTAGTCAACCATCCCCTGGACTGTCCGGTCTGCGACCGCGGCGGCGAGTGCGACCTCCAGGACTTCACCCAGCGCTACGGGCCCGGGCGGACTCGCACCAGCATCACCGAGAAGGTCCACTTCGACAAGGCGATCCCGCTCTCGGACAAGATCTTCCTGGATCAGGAGAGGTGCATCCTCTGCTGGCGCTGTGTCCGCTACTACGAGGAGATCACCGGGGAACGGGAGATCGTGCTCCAGGAGCGTGGCGTGCACACGGTGGTCGACACCTTCGAACGGCGGCCGCTGCAGAGCGGGTTCCAGGGCAACCTCCCCGAAGTCTGCCCGGTGGGGGCGTTGACTCACGCGAAGTACCGCTTTCGGTCCCGGCCCTGGGACCTGCGCCGGACCGCCAGCGTCTGCTCCCATTGCAGCTATGGGTGCAACATCTTCGTGGACGCTCGCGAGGACCAGGTCGCCCGCTACGCCAGCAACGACAATCCGGAGGTCGACGACAGCTGGCTCTGTGACCGCGGGCGGTACAGCTTCCCGGAGATGAACCGCAGCGGCCGGGTCGCCACCCCAGAAGCCAGGGTGGGTGGTGTCCGGCAGCCGGTTTCCCACAAGGAGGCGATCGAGCGGGCCTGCGGCGGCCTGCTGCGAGTGAGGTCGGAGTTCGGGGCCGCGGCCGTGGGCGTCATCGGGTCGTCGAGGATCACCAATGAGGAGGCCTTTGCGCTCCAGTGGTTGGCTCGGGAGGTGATCGGGACCGCCAACCTGGACCACCGCCTGACCGGCCTCGGTCAGCTGGCCCCTCAGGACTTCGAGCTCTCCATCGCGGGGATCGAGGACTGCGATGCGCTGGTGGTGGTGGGGGGCCGACCCGAGGCGGCGGCCCCGGTATTGACCCTGAGGTTGTTCAAGGCCGAACACAAGCGCGGCCGCACGGTGCTGCGGGTGCCGTCCGGCTCCAGCCCGGCGACCGTGGGCAAGCAGCTGCCCCAGTCGGGCGAGATCGGCATAATCGCCCACCAGGACGAGCTCGACCAGGCTCGGCAGCTTCGTACCAAGCTCACTTCCAAGACGCGCCGGGCCAGGGTCCTGTCGGTGGTGGACCTGGTCAACGACCGCGGCTGTCAGGACCTGGGCCTGTTGCCGAACTGGCTGCCTGGATATCGGCCCGCCCCAGCCCCCGGGCTGGGCACCAAGGAGATGTTGCGGGCCGCCGCCGCGGGCAGTCTGCGAGCGCTGGTGCTCATCGATCCGACCGCGGAACTCGAGGCCGACCCCGACTTTCGGGAGGCGGTGGGCCGGGTCGATCTGGCGGTGGTGCTGGCGGCCTGGTCGGGAGCGGCGACGGCGCAGGCTCATGTGGTGATCCCCGGGAGGACCATGGTCGAGAAGGCCGGCACCGTCACCAACACCGAAGGCCGGGTGCAACGGATCCGCCCGGCGGTGGAGCCCAAGTTCCCATTCCCCCCCGACCTTCGCAGCATTGTCGAGTTGGGAACCGGGATGGGCGGTGACTTCCACGCCCAACCTCTTGCAGGCCCCGCCTTCAGGAGACTGGCCGAGGCGGTACCCGCATATCAGGGGACCCAGGGAGGGCTCCGTGCCGACTGGGGGGCCAACATTTGAGCCCCGCGGCCACGTCCATTCTCCTGGCCGTGATCGTGGCCCTGGTCAAGGGCCTTCTCATCGTGATCGTGCTGGCCACCGCGTTCGCCTACATGACCCTGGCCGAGCGCAAGATCTCCGCCCGCATCCAGCTCCGGTACGGTCCCAACCGGGTGGGTCCCTTCGGATTCCTGCAGCCGGCGGCCGACGGGGTGAAGCTTTTCTTGAAGGAGAAGGCAGCCCCTGAAGGGCGGGACAACCTGCTCTACCTGATCGCTCCCGCCCTGGCCGCGGCGGCGGCCCTGTTCGCCTTCTCGGTGATCCCGATCGATCAGACCATCTGCATCGGGGGTACCCATGGGGCGGGGCCGCTCTCTGCCAGCTGCCCGGGCGGGTATCCGCTGCACTGGGATCTGGCCCACCTCAACGTGGGGCTGCTGTTCATCCTGGCGATCACCTCTTTGGGGGTGTACTCAATATTCCTGGGCGGCTGGGCCAGCAACTCCAAGTACTCGCTCTTGGGAGCGCTCCGGAGTTCGGCGCAGTTGATCAGCTACGAGATGGCGGTTAGCTTTGCCCTCATCGGCCCGGTGCTGCTGGCGGGCTCGCTCAACCTGGAGACGGTGGTGAACCAGCAGCATTCGCTGTGGTTCGTCTTCCTGCAGCCCATGGGGTTCCTGCTGTACTTCACGGGAGCTCTGGCGGAGACCAACCGGCTCCCCTTCGACCTTCCGGAGGCGGAGTCGGAGCTGGTGGCCGGCTACCACACCGAGTACTCGGGGATGCGCTTCGGGCTGTTCTTCATGGCGGAGTACATCAACATGGTCACGGTCTGTTCGATCGCCACCGTGATGTTCCTGGGCGGCTGGATGGCGCCGTTCTTCTTCCTCCCGAACTGGCTCGGGCCCATCTGGTTCGCGGCCAAGGTGGGCCTGCTGATCTTCGTCATGATGTGGGTGCGCTGGACGTTCCCGCGCCTGCGCTACGACCGCCTCATGCAGTTCGGCTGGAAGGTGCTGCTGCCCCTGGGGCTGGTGAATCTGTTGCTGACCAGCCTGTTCGTGGCGCTGCGATGACCGAGCTGCTCCAGTTATTGCCGACTGCGGGGTGCCATGTTTCGTGAACTGATCGGCGGGCTGCGCATCACCATGCGCGAAATGCTGACCAAGCCCATCACCATCCAGTACCCCGAGGAGCAGCGGCCGGTACCACCGCGCCATCGCGGCCGGCACATCCTCCATCGCTACGACAACGGGCTGGAGAAGTGCATCGGGTGCGAGCTGTGTGCGGGGGCCTGCCCGGTGGGCTGCATCTACGTGCAGGCAGGCGAGAATGATCCCCAGCACCCGGTGTCACCGGGGGAGCGCTACGCGGTGCGCTACGAGATCAATCTGATGCGCTGCATCTACTGCGGCTACTGCGCTGAGGCCTGCCCCACCGAGGCGATCACGCTGGGGCCCCGGCTCGACCTGTGCGATTACAAGCGCGAGCACCTGGTGGCGACCAAGGACGACCTCCTGGAGGCCTGGCCCGGCTTTCATCCGATGACGACCGGAGCCGGCCTCGCCACCGGGGCGCCCTCGCCGCAGCCGACCCCGATGGGAGCAGGGTCGTCGCACCTGGGACCGGCCGGGTCCGCTCCGGGCCTGCGCCCGCCCATTCCTGAACCCCGCGGCGAAGGGGGAGGGGCCAACCCCATATGACAGTGATCTTCGGGATCGCGGCCGGACTGGCCTTCCTGGGTGGCTTGGGGGTTGTGCTCAGCCAGCGCACCCTCTATTCGGCGCTCAGCCTGGTGGTGAACATGGTGTCCCTGGCCGCTCTCTTCCTGCTCCTCGACGCCCAGTTCCTAGCCGCTGTGCAGATCATCGTCTACGCCGGGGCGGTCATGGTCCTGTTCGTGTTCATCATCGCCCTGCTGTCACCCGGCGCCGAGGAGCGGGTGCGCCCGCTGGAGCTGCGGCTTCTGCTGGGTGGCCTGGCTGCGGTCATCTTCACCTTGGTGATAGGCCGGCTCACCCTCAACGGGATCACGGTGGGCCCCGGGGGCCGCCTCCATGGCGGGCTGGGACCATTTGCCCCGGCGGTCGTCAACGCGCACGGCCAGGTGCAGACCCTGGGCGAGCAGCTGTTCACGACCTATCTTCTGCCCTTCGAGGTGACCTCACTGCTGCTGCTGGTGGCGGCGGTCGGGGCGGTCTACTTGTCCAAGCGCAGGAGGCCGCTGGTGTGAGCAGCTTGTTCCCGGGCTTCCTGATCCTCTCGGCGGCGCTGTTCTCGATCGGGGCGGTGGGGGTGCTGGTGCGTCGCAATCCCCTGGTGGTCTTCATGTCGATTGAGCTGATGCTCAACGCCGCCAACCTGGCCCTGATCACCTACGCGCGCTACACCCACACCATGGCCGGCCAGATCTTCGCCCTGTTCGTGATCGCGGTGGCCGCCAGCGAGGTGGTGGTGGGGCTGGCCCTGATCACCGGTGTGTACCGCAGCGGTCGGCGGCTGGACCTGGACGAACTCAGCGAGATGAGTGAGTGATGTCCTCGTGAACCCCACCATGATCCTGGTGCTGGCGGCGATCGTCCTGGGACTGCCCACGGCCGGCTTCCTGGTCAACGCGCTGACCCTGGGCAAGCTGCCGAAGTTGGTGGTGGCGTGGATGGGCCCGGGGGTCGTGCTGGGCGCCTTTGCCGCCACCGTGGTGACCTTCGTCGCCATGCTGACCCGTCCGCCCTCCCAGCGGGGGATCACCGTGGTCTTCTGGCACTGGCTCAACGCCTCGGTGGGGTCGGCGGGCGGGGTGGCTGCCCAGAGCGGCTTCAACGCCAACTTCTCGGTGCGGATCGATCCCCTCTCGGTGCTGATGATGCTGGTGATCACCGGGATCGGGGGTCTGATCCACGTGTACAGCGTGGGCTACATGGCCCACGACCGGAGCTTCAACCGCTTCTTCGCCTACATGAACCTTTTCATCACCAGCATGTTGGTCCTGGTCATGAGCAACACCCTGGTGTTCCTGATCATCGGCTGGGCGATGGTGGCGTTCGCCTCCTACGCCCTGATCGCCTTCTGGTATGAGCGCAAGTCGGCGGTGGCGGCGGGCCGCAAGGCCTTCGTAACCCAGGTCATCGGCGACGTGGGCCTGGTGCTGGGAGCCTTCCTGATCTTCCTGAACCTGCGTGGCCCCGGCGGCCGGCTGCTGCACACCGTCAACATGCAGACGATCTTTGCCAACGTCGGCCCGGGTGCCCATTTTCACCAGGGGCTGGGGCCGGTCGGGGGAGGGATGGTCACGGCGATCGGAATCCTGCTGTTCCTGGGGGCGGCCGCCAAGTCCGCCCAGTGGCCGCTGCACACCTGGCTCCCGGACGCGATGGAGGGCCCAACCCCGGTGTCGGCGTTGATACACGCCGCCACGATGGTGACCGCCGGGGTGTATCTGGTGGCGCGCTTCCATCCCATCTACCAACAGGCTCCGGTGGCTGCGGGCCTGGTCGCGGCGATAGGGATTGGGACCGCGTTCATGGCGGGTGTGATCGGTTGCACCCAGCACGACATCAAGCGCGTGATCGCCTACTCCACCATGAGTCAGATCGGGCTCATGATCTTCGCGGTCGGAGTTGGCGCATATTCGGCCGGCATGTTCCAGTTCGTCACCCACGCCTGCTTCAAGGCCCTGCTCTTCCTGGCCGCCGGGAACGTGATCCACTCGATCAATGACGAGCAGGACATCAGAGCCATGGGTGGGCTCTCCAGGCAGATGAAGTGGACCTTCATCTGCTTCACGGTGGGCGCTCTTGCGCTCTCTGGCATCCCCATCTTTGCGGGCTTCTTCAGCAAGGAGGAGCTGCTTGGCAGTGGCCTCGCGCTGGGCCCCGCGGTTCCCTGGTTGTGGGTGATCGGGGTTTCCATAAACGTCCTGACCAGCTTCTACATCTTCCGGGTGGTGTGGATCGCGTTTCTGGGCGAGCCGCGTTCGGAACCGGCCAAGCATGCCCACGAGGCGCCTTCCATCATGCTGATCCCGGTGATGGTCCTGGCGGGGCTGGCGACCGTGGTGGGCTTCTTGAACATCGACTTCGCGGGCTTCGCTCCGATCACCGTCTTCAGCGCGTTCCTCAAGCCCACCTTGGGGGTGCCCAGCCAACATCCCGGCAACCTGGTCGCCGGCCTCGCGCTGCTGGTGGGCGTCGTTCTCAGCGTGGGCGGGGTGGCCCTGGCGTGGGCGGTGTACGGCCGGCGGTCGATTTCCCGGGAACTGGTACCCCGCCACCTGCCCTGGCTCTACCAGCTGTCCTTCCACAAGTTCTACTGGGACGAGATCTACGATGTCACCCTGGTGCGCCCCGTGGCGGCCCTGGCTCAGGTCGTGCGCGCGGTCATCGAACCGATCCTGGTGGATGGCGCGGTGGCAGGAGTCCGGGACGCGATTGCGACCATGGCCGAGGACTTCAGGACGTTCCAGACGGGATTCCTGAAGGACTATGCGCTGGTCTTCTTCTTCTTCGCGCTGCTGGGTCTGGTCGTCCTGGGGCTGCGGCTGACATGAGCTGGCCGATCCTAGCCGTGATCCTGCTGGTGCCCCTGGGCGGGGCCGTCGTACTGTTGGGCCTGCCGGCCAGCCGGCCACGGCTCCTCCGGCTGTGCCTGATCGGCGTGACCGCCGCCACCCTCGTCCTCAGCGTCGTGCTGCTGGTCTCCTTCCTGGCGGTGCCGTCGAAGGCCGCCTCGCACCTGACCGGGACGGCCAACGGCCATTCGCTCTCACAGGTGCATTCGCCGGTTTCATTCCAGTTCCAAGAGCAGGTCAGCTGGCTCCACACCAGCAGCTCTCTGTCGCAGTTTCACCCGGCGTTCAACGAGGGCAACAATGCCTTCAACCAGGCCGGTCCGCCACCGATCAACTTCTCCTTCCATCTAGGGGTGGACGGATTGGCGGTGTGGCTCATCGCTTTGGCCTGCCTGCTCTTCCTGGTGGCGGCCGTGGTCCTGAGCCGGCACGAGGAGCGGCTCAAGCCGTTTGCGGTCTTGATGCTGCTGAGCCAGGTGGGAGTGATCGGGGTGCTGACCTCGTTGGACCTCGTGCTGTTCTATTTCTTCTGGGAGGCGGCGCTCATCCCCCTGTACTTCCTGATGATCGGCTGGGGGGATGAACGGCGCGGGCGCTCGGCCCTCAAGTTCATCATCTACACCGTCGCCGGGAGCCTCTTCATGCTGCTGGCCATCCTGGGGGTGTACTTCGTGACCGGGGCCCAGACCGGGGTTTACACCTTCGACGTCCCGACCCTGATGGCGGCCCAGAGTTTCGTATCGACCACCCACGCCACCACCTTCAGCCTCTTCGGGCACAGCTTGCCCGTGCTCAACCCGCAGGACTGGCTGTTCCTGGCTTTCGCCCTGGCCTTCGCGATCAAGGTGCCTTTGGTCCCGTTTCACAGCTGGCTGCCGGACGCCTATGCCTCCGGCAAGACGCCATTCCTGGTGTTCTTCGCGGGGATTGTCAGCAAGCTGGGCGCCTTTGGATTCATTCGCTACAACCTGACCCTTTTCCCCCAGGCCAGCCACCTCTTCCAACCCCTGATGATGGGGCTGGCGGTGGCCAGCATTCTCTACGGGGCGATGGCGGCGCTGGCCCAGCAGGATGTCAAACGAACGGTCGCCTACGCCTCCATCAGCCACCTCGGATTCGTGGTGCTGGGCATCTTCAGTCTCAACATTGATGGGCTCAACGGCTCCATCATCCAGATGGTCAACCACGGCATCGTCATCGCCGCACTGTTCATCTGTGTGGGCGTCTTCGAGGCCCGCTTCGCGACCCGCAGCCTTCGGGATCTGGGCGGCCTGGCCAAGCCCATGCCGGTGATGGCCGGGATGTTCTTGGTCGTGGCCCTGGCGGGACTGGGCATGCCCCTGCTCAACTCCTTCGTGGGGGAGTTCCTGATCCTCTTGGGGGCGTTCTCGGTCTCCCCTGCCTGGGCTGTGGTGGCCAGTCTGGGGGTGATCCTGGC
The DNA here is from genome assembly GCA_021795235.1 of bacterium. Classification (GTDB taxonomy): domain Bacteria; phylum Chloroflexota; class Dormibacteria; order Aeolococcales; family Bog-877; genus AG-12. The sequence goes on along the minus strand of JAJYPP010000003.1, from coordinate 71,167 downwards.
CTGCTGGTACATGCTGCGGATGTACCAGGGCCTGACCCAGGGGCCGCTGCGAGCGCCGGGCGGTCCTGAGGAGGCCTCCGTCATCGCGCAGGCGGTGCGGCGAGTCGGACGGATCGATCTGGGTCCGGTGGAGCTTGTGGCGCTGGCGCCATTGGTGGCGCTGATGGTCTTCATCGGGGTCTATCCCGGACCGATCATTCACTACAGTCGCTTCTCGGCGGCCCAGTACGTTCAGGCGGCCAACCGCGGGAGCGTGGCCAGCAGCCCCGCCGCTCACCGGGTGATATTGCCCGGATCCGGCCATGGGGGACAGGGGTGATGTTCCAGATCCTGACCGCGGTGCCCTGGCTGCCGTTGCATTTCGTCCCCGTCGGCAATCTGCTCGGGATCCTGCCCATCCTGATAGTCGGTGGGGGCGCGGTGATCGTGCTGCTGGCCGATCTGATGGTCCCGCGCCGGGGCAACCTGGTGTTGCCGGTGGTGAGTGGGGTCGTGCTCCTGGGGGCGCTGGGCACCGCGGCCGGGCAGTGGGTGGTGCATGCGGCCAACCCCATAGTCTTCAACGGCGCCTACGCCAATGATCGGTTCGCCCTGTTCGCCGACTTCGTGATCCTGGTGACGGCGCTGGCGGTGGTGGCTCTGAGCCCGGGTTACCTGCGCCGGCGGGGGATGGAGGAGGGCGAATACTACATCCTGCTGCTGGCCTCGGTAACCGGGATGCTGGTCCTGACCGGCGCCCTCAACCTGATCGTGGTCTTCTTGGGCATCGAGCTGCTGTCCATACCTCTCTATGTGCTGGCGGGGTTTGCTAGGGACGAGCCCCTGCCTCAGGAGGCCGCGATGAAGTACCTCCTCCTGGGGGGCTTCGCGACGGGGTTCCTGGTCTACGGCATGGCCCTGATATATGGCGAAACCGGGCACACCGGGCTGGTGGCCATCCACCACGTGCTGACCACCAGCGCGGTCGCCCAGCAGGTCGATCCGATGCTGCTGGCGGGGATCGCCCTGGTCGCTGTCGGCCTGTCGTTCAAGGTCTCGGCCGCCCCCTTCCACTGGTGGACTCCAGATGTCTACCAGGGCTCGCCCGCGCTGGTCACAACCTTCATGTCGGTGGCTACCAAGGTGGCGGCTTTCGCGGTCTTCCTGCGCCTGTTCTCCGCCACCCTGGCCCCCTACCGCGCCGAGTGGCAGGTTCCCATCGCGGTGGTGGCGATCATCTCCATGGTCTTCGGCAACGTGGTCGCCGTGGCTCAGACCTCGGTGAAGCGGTTGCTGGCCTACTCCGGGATCGCTCAGGCTGGCTACATCCTGATCGGAGTGGCTGTGGGCCGGCCCGATGGCACCCAGGCGTCGCTCTACTACTTGGCCGGGTATGCGGTCATGAACACCGGCGCCTTTGCGGTCATCACCATTCTGAGCCGGCGCGGCGAGGACTGCGACCGGTATTCCCAGCTCAGCGGACTGGTGCGCCGCCAGCCGCTGCTGGCCGGGCTGATGGCCATATTCATGTTGTCACTGGCGGGTTTCCCGCTCACGGTGGGCTTCTTCGGCAAGTTCTTCCTGTTCTCGGCCGCCATCCATGACGGCCAGCTACCCCTGGCGATCTGGGGCATCCTGACCTCGGCCGTCTCCCTGTTCTACTACCTGCGGGTGATCCTGATTATGTTTGGCGGTCTCCCGGAGGCCGCTCCTGATGGCGAGCTCAAGGTGGCCGGAGTCTCTCTCGACGGTGCCGCCGTGGCCGCTCCCGACACCGCGGTGTCGGTCGGCGTGCCCGAGGGCGTGGTGGTGGTCCTGGCGGGGCTGGGAACCCTGGCGCTGGGGATATTCCCGGCCGTGATCTACTCCCTGCTCCAGGGCATCACCGTTGTCCACGGCTGACCCCGGCTCCCCTTCGCAGGTGCTGGTGGGGCTGGGCGGGACGCTGAGTCTGGTCATCCCCGCTCACAACGAGGAGGACAACCTGCCCAGGGTCCTGGCGGCGGCCCTGCCGATCCTGCGCGACTTGGCCACCGACTTCGAGGTGGTGCTGGTAGACGACGGCAGTCAGGACGCCACGGTCGCGGTCAGCCGTTCCGCCATGGGGCAGGATGCCGACCGCCTGGTGGTGGTCTCCCACGCCCACAAGTCCGGCTATGGCGTGACCGTGGCGGACGGGCTTCGCGCGGCGCGCTGCGACTGGGTGGCATTCCTGGATGGAGACGGCCAGTTCGACCCGGCCGACCTGCGGCTGCTGGCTTCGCGTGCCGCGGAGGCGGACATGGTTGCCGGCTGGCGTCGGCATCGAGCTGACCCCTGGCACCGGTCGGTGGTCAGCCGCACCTTCAACGTCCTGGTCTCGGTGCTGTACGGGATCCACTACCGCGACGTTGATTGTGGCTTCAAACTGATGCGCCGTTCCGTGCTCGAGGCGACCGCTCCTCTGTTGGCGCGTTCCGCCCTGCTCAACACCGAGATCTATTTCAAGTGCCAGCGCAGCGGCCTCCGGGTGGTTCAGGTGGGACTGTCCCATCACCCGCGCCTGGCGGGCGTCAGATCGGGCGGAAGGCTGTTGCCCATCCTGCGCGCGATCCGCGAGCTGGTGAAGCTGCGCTTGGAGCTGAGCCGGAGCTGGAAGCCCCCGGCGCCTACGCCGTAGGCGCGGCTGGGGGCGAGCCGGCGGTCAGCCGTGCCCGGAAGCTCTCCAGGGTCCGGCTCAAACCCTGCTCCAGGGAGACCTGGGCCGTCCATCCGAGCCGAGCTTCGGCCCGCTCGGGGTCGAGGTAGTTGGCACGCACCTCACCGGGCCGCCCGGCAATCTGGTCGGGGCTGAGGGTCTGTCCCGCCAGACGGATGAGCATCTGGACTATCTCATTGACCGAGGTGGCACGACCGGTGCCCACGTTGACCGCTCCATCGAGAGGGCGGGCCAGGGCCAGCAGATTGGCGCGGGCGACATCCTCCACGAACACGAAGTCGCGCGTCTGCTGGCCATCGCCGGTGACCCGGGGAGCCAGCCCTTGGAGCAGCCGATCGCAGCTGATGGCGACCAGCCCCGCCTCACCGGTACCGTCCTGGTAGGGGCCGTAGACGTTGCCGTAGCGCATCGCCGTGAATCTGAGGCCGAAGGTGCGCCGGAACATGCCCAGGTAGCCCTCTCCGGCCAGCTTGGCGGCGCCATAGGGGGCGAGCGGTTGGGCGTGGTCGCGCTCGCGACTGGGAAGGCGCCGGGCCCGGCCGTAGATGGCACCGCCCGAGGATGCGAAGACTATGGTGGGCCGGCCGGCGTCCACGGCGGCTCTGAGTACGGCCACCGTGCCCACCACGTTGTTGAGGGCGTCGGAGGCCGGGTCGCGCAGGGAGCGCGTCACCCCGCCCTGTGCCGCCAGATGGATCAGGGCCTGGGGTCGGTACGCCACCAGGGCCCTGAGCGCGTCCGGCGATGCCATGTCCGCCGCCACCACCTCCACCTCCCCGGGTACCGGCTCTCCGCAGGGATGGCGGAAATCGTCAATGACCATGACGGGGTGGCCGGCCTGCAGCAGCAGCCGGATCGTGTGGGTCCCGATAAAGCCGGCGCCGCCCGTGACCACGACTCGGGCGGCACCTCTCGTCTTGCTCAAAGCCCACTCATGGTAGGGCGCCCGGCCCTCGGCGGGGGACGCTCAGCGGCCTCTAAGCGAAGTCTCAGGCCCAAGTCCCAGAATACCCAGGGCAACCAAGGGGCGGTGTCGGCGCGCCGACTCGCGGCGGGCGGCCGGCCCGGGTCAGCGCAGCCGGAAGCCGGCTTCCCCGTTCGATTTGAGTGGAGTTCTGCCGAGTTTGAGGGTGACGGCTCGAGTTGATTCCGAGGGAGGCACGCCGGTCTCCCGGGCTTGGTGGGCGCGCCCGCAGATGGCCCTGGGGTTGGTGCTCCTGCTCTTTGTGCTGCTGAGAGTCCCCTCCTGGTTCGAGCCCCACTGGTACACCGACGAGGGCGGCTACGCTACCACCGCCTGGCTGGCCATGCACGGAGGCACCCTCTACAGCACGGTCTGGAACAACAAGCCGCCACTTCTGTTCTGGTCCTACGGTCTGGTGCTGACACTCTTTGGGCCCTCCGAACTGGGGCTGCACCTGATGTCCACGCTGCTGGGGGTGATAACCCTGGCGGGGCTCTGGAGACTGGCCCGCGACCTCATGGGGTGGCAGCGGGCTCTGGTGGCGGTTCTGCTGGCGGCCGTGGCACTGGGGCTGCCCATCCTCAACGCGGAGCTCGCCCTGCCGGAGAGCCTTCTCATCGCGCCCGCGACCTGGGCCATGGTGGCCACCATGGCCGCGGTCAAGCCGGGTGGAAGTCACCTCCGCTGGCTCTGGGGAATCGCCGCAGGCGCCCTGTTCGCGGCCGCCATCCTCTACCAGCAGACGGCCCTGGCGGAGACGGCGGCAGCAGGTCTGTGGTTGTGGCTACTGCCCGCAGGGCGGGGCCGGCGGCCGCTGGTGGCACTGGTGGCGGCCAGCGTCCTCCTGGTGGGCGGGGCGCTGGCCCCGTATCTCGTCTGGGCGGGACCGGCCAACGTGTTCTACTTCCTGGTCGTCTCCTACGACTCCTACGCGCGGGCCTCGGTCGGCCCGTCCCTGGCCAGCATCGTGCCCCGCGGCGTGGTCCTGCTGGCGATACCACTGGGGGCACTCTGGGGTCGGAGCGAGCCGGACCAGCCGTGGCGGCTGGTCTGGATATGGCTGGCGGCGACGGCCCTCACCGCGGCCTTGCCCAATCGTCCGTACATCTTCTTCACCATCCCGCTGGTGATCCCGCTGGCTCTGCTCCTCGCGCGCATCCCCCTGCCGGGGTCGTGGCGGCTGTCGGGGCTGGGCGGGCTGGCGCGGCGGCGGGGCGGCGTGGTGGTGGCGGGGCTGCTGGCCTGCTCCATGTGGGGGCAGATCCTGGCAACCGAGGGGGGGCTGGCCTCGTACACCACGGGACTCACCTTTGGCTACTACCAGAACTTCGCCGCTCACGCTCTGGGGAAGGAGTCGCAGGTGAGCTATGACAACTACTTCGACTACCGGGTGGCGGGGGAGAGGCAAGCCGCCCGGTGGATCGACCAGCATGGACTCAGGGGCCAGATGGCGTTGGTGTGGTCGTCGGATGCGTGGGCCTACCTGCTGGCGGACGTGCGGCCGGCGGTGCCCGCCCCGGCGCTGTACGTCGACGAGATGTGGCTGGGATCCGCCGGGGTGATGGACTGGGTGGAGGCGGAGCGGCCGGTGGTGGTGGTCACCACTCCCTCCTCGCTCCGGGTCTACCCGCAGATTGTCCCCTACCTGAAGCAGTTCTATGTTGAGGTCTATCACCCCCACGAGTCCGAGGTCTGGGTGCGCCGGGGGCATCTGCCGAAGGGAGTCGCGCCTCAGGGCTCGTGAGTGGCCGGCGGACAGCAGCCGCTTGGGTCGGATACCATCGGAGCGTGCCCTCGACCCACAGGCGGATGGCATCGATGGGGAGGCCGGCGCTGCTGCTGGTGGCCGTGTTGGCGGCCGGCTGCGGAGCTCCTGGGACGGTCCATCCGTCCTCTACCAGGCACCCCAAGCCGGCGGCGGTCTCGGTGGCGTCCCGGGTCAGGGCCCTGGCGGCCACCTACATGAAGCAGATGGAGTCCGGCCAATACGGGGCGCAGTGGGCGGAGCTCGCGCCGCTGGCGCAGCTGCAGTGGCCCTCGGAGGCGGCGCGCACGGCGATGCTGCGGGCGAAATTCCAGGGCTCGGCGGGGATCCTCTCATTCACCCTGGGAGCGGTGCAGCCGGCGCCGCCGTGGGTGAGCCCCGAGAGCCCTTCGCAATCGGTGTCGGGGGGGCTGGAGGTGGCGGTGACCGTGGCCCTGGCCGACCCGGCTGCGCTCAAGCCCGCGGGCGTGGCCGCCGACTATCAGCGCCTGCGCCTGGTCATACTGCCCGAGGGGACAGGCCCCGCCAAGGTCCTCGGCGAAGGGCCGGCCTCTCTGGACGCCCCCTTGATCGAACCGGCGGTGGCGCCGCAGGAGTCGGGGTCGGTGCCGGTGCTGATGTACCACGTGGTCGCGCCCTTCCCGATCCGGTCTCAGTGGAACAGCCAGTACGCCTACGACCTCGAGTACGGCCTGACCGTGACCCCGGGCCAGTTCGCCAACCAGATGGCCTACCTGGCGTCGGTGCATGCCCATGCGATCTCACTGAACCGCCTGGCGGACTTCCTCCTGTACGGGCTGCCGCTGCCGTCGAACCCGGTGGTCATCACCTTCGACGATGGCCGCCTGAGCCCCTTCCAGTACGCGGTGCCGGTGCTGGCCAAGTACGGCTATACGGCGACCTTCTTCGTACCCAGTGGGATGGTGGGAAAGTTTGTCAAGACTTTGACCGGAACCAATCCCCAGCACTACATGAGCTGGAGCCAGATCACGACCCTGGCCAGCTCCGGCTACTGGATCGAGGATCACACCCTGTACGACAACGTGGCCCTCTGGGGGCTGCCGGCCTCCCAGGTGGCGCAGCTGGCGGGCCAGACCGCCGCGACGCTGGCCCAGCACACGGGACGGCCGGTGCAGTTCATCGCCTACAGCGGTCCCTGGCCGTATCCCACCTCGACCGGGGTTGGCGCCAGCCAGACCCAGCTCTTCTCGGAATTGGAGGGGCTGGGCTACGTGGGAGGGGCGGTCGACGCGAGGACCGACTCGGACCGCCAGACCACGTCGCAGATCTGGCAGATCCCCAGGGTCAGGATGAACCCCAATGAGGCGGGCAGTGGGCTGTCCCCCTGGTTCTCATGAGGAGGTTGGTAGCGATGCCTGACGTCGTCGAGGTCATGGTCGAGATCCCCAAGGGCAGCCGCAACAAGTACGAGATGGACCACGCCACCCACCGTATCCGGCTCGATCGGGTGCTGCATTCGTCGGTCCATTACCCGACCGACTACGGCTTCATACCCGACACCCTGGCCGAGGACGGGGACCCGCTCGATGCCCTGGTGGTGGTGGAGGAGGGGACCTTTCCCGGTTGCTCGGTGCCGGCCCGACCGATCGGCCTGCTGCACATGGCCGATGAGCATGGGACTGACATCAAGGTGCTGTGCGTGGCCGCCTCCGACCCCCGTTTCGATCCCATCAGCGAACTGGAGGATCTGGCTCCGCACTGGTTGCGGGAGATCGAGGTCTTCTTCGAGACCTACAAGCAGTTGGAGGACCTCAAGGAGGTCTCGGTCGGCGGCTGGGAGGGCCGGGGCGCCGCCTGGGCGGCGATCAAGGACTGCCGCCGACGGTTGCTGGCCCAGCTCCCCTCCTGAACTGAGCCCGGGTCTCTATCATGGGTGGAGTTCAGGCGGGCTTGTTGACCACGCCCACCAAAGGGAGGTGCGATGCGACCCAAGGTTTCGATCATCGGCGCCGGCAACGTAGGCGCCACCACGGCCCAGCGGTTGGCTGAGCTGGACCTGTTCGACCTGGCCCTGGTCGATGTGGTCGAGGGGCTGGCCGAGGGCAAGGCGCTGGACCTGGCGGAGGCGGCTCCAATCCTGGGCTACGACACCAGGTTGGAGGGCGGCACCGATTACGCCATCACCGAGGGATCCAAGGTGGTGGTGATCACCTCGGGGCTGGCTCGCAAGCCCGGGATGAGCCGCGACGACCTGATCAGCGCCAATGCCAAGATCGTGGGCGAGGTCACCGAGCAGGTGATGCGGCGCTCGCCCGATGCGGTGCTGGTGATCGTGACCAACCCGCTGGATGTTATGACCGAGCTGGCGCTGCGTCAGAGCGGCCTGGACCGCTTCCGGGTCATCGGGATGGCCGGAATCCTGGACACGGCCCGCTTCCGTAGCTTCGTAGCCGCCGAGCTGGAGGTCTCCGTGCGCAGCGTCGAGGCCTATGTGCTCGGCGGCCACGGGGACTCCATGGTGCCTCTTAGAGGGGTGACGAGCGTCGCCGGGGTGCCGGTCGGCCGCCTGATCGCCAACCAGCGGCTGGAGGAGATCGTCCAGCGGACCAGGGACGGCGGGGCCGAGATCGTCCGGTTGCTCAAATCAGGCAGCGCCTACTACGCTCCCTCAGCCGCCACCACCCAGATGGTGGAGGCGATCGCCGCCGATCGCCGCCAGGTGTTGCCCTGCGCCATCCGTTTGGACGGCGAGTACGGCCTGCGCGGAGTGGTGATGGGGGTTCCGGTGAAGCTGGGTGCCGGCGGGGTGTCGGAGGTGGTCGAGGTCGAACTCACCGACCAGGAGCGGGCCGAGATGGAGCGCTCGGCGCAGGCGGTCCGGGAAGTCACCGCGGTCCTACCCTGATGGCGGCCACCCTGACCGGGCCGGGAGACGCGGACGTGCGCCGCCAGGACCGGTGGTGGGTGTACCCGGCCAACGTGGTGGTCTGGCTCACCCTGTTCGGGCTCTACAGCCTGTGGACCATCGTCTTCTTCCGCACAGACCAGTTCCAGCAGTACCTGTCGCCGTTCTACTCACCCCAGGTGGCACTGGGGCGGACGCCGCTCTCGCCCGCCCTGTTCATCTTCTACATCCCCTTGGGCTTCAGGGCCACGTGCTACTACTACCGCAAGGCCTACTACCGGTCCTTCTTCCAGGACCCACCCGGCTGCGCCATCCGCGAGCCGTCTGAGCTGGCCGCGGTGTCGCCCACCGGACGCGGGAGGGCGTACCGGGGGGAGAGCCGGCTGCCCTTCATCCTCAACAACCTCCACCGCTTCTTCGTGTACTTCGCGGTGGGGTTTCTGGTGGTGCTCTGGATCGACGCCTACCAGTCGTTCTCCTACCGCGGGCACTGGGGGATCGGGCTGGGCAGCGTGATCATGCTGGTCAACGTGATCTTCCTGACCGGCTACACCTTCGGTTGCCACTCGCTGAGGCATCTGGTGGGCGGTGGCAAGGATTGCTTCTCCTGCATCCTGGGGGGGCGGCAGCGCTATCGAGCCTGGCGGGGGGTGAGCTGGCTGAATGCCCGACACTCCACCTTCGCCTGGATAAGCCTGTTCACCCTGATCATCACCGACTTGTACATCCGGCTCTTGCAGTTCGGGGTCATCCATGATCCCCACCTGGGGTTCTGAGGGGGAGGGAGATGACCATAGAGGCGAGCTACGACGTCTTGGTGCTGGGCGCGGGCGGCGCCGGCATGCGGGCCGCGATAGCCGCCGCCGAGCAGGGCTGCTCGGTGGGCGTGGTCTGCAAGTCGCTGCTGGGCAAGGCCCACACCGTCATGGCCGAGGGAGGGATCGCGGCGGCCCTGGGGAACCTCGACTCGGAGGACTCTTGGGAGGTCCACTTCGGTGACACCATGCGCGGGGGGGCGATGCTCAACAACTGGCGCATGGTCGAGCTCTACGCCCACGAGGTCATCGACCGGGTGGTCGAGCTTGAGCAATGGGGTGGGGTCTTCGACCGTACCAAGCAGGGCCACATCAGCCAGCGTGCCTTCGGGGCTCACTCCTGGCGCCGACTGGCCCACATCGGTGACCGCACCGGCCTGGAGCTCATCCGCACCTGCCAGGACCGGCTGGTCCACACCGAGGGGGTGACGGTGCACATGGAGACCACCCTCACCCGGCTCCTCAAGGACGGGGACAGGGTGGCGGGGGGAGTGGGCTACCAGCGGGCCACCGGCGAGCCGGTGGTGATCCGGGCCAAGGCGGTGGTGCTGGCGACCGGAGGGTGGGGCCGGATGTTCCGGATCACCTCCAACTCCTGGGAGGGGACCGGAGACGGGGCGGCGATGGCCTATGAGGCGGGGGCGGAGCTCAAGGACATGGAGTTCGTCCAGTTCCACCCCACCGGGATGGTGTGGCCCCCCGGGGCCCGTGGCATCCTGGTCACGGAGGCGGTGCGCGGCGAGGGCGGCATCCTGCGCAACAGCTCGGGCGAGCGGTTCATGGAGCGCTACGACCCGGTCAAGAAGGACCTGTCATCCCGGGACGTGGTGGCGCGCTCAATCTTCAAGGAGGTCCAGGCCGGACGCGGGTCTCCCCACGGAGGGGCGTTCCTGGACGTAACCCATCTGGGCGCGGAGACCATTCGCCGCCGGCTGCCGTCCATGTATGACCAATTCCACAGCCTGGCGGGGGTGGACATCACCAAGCAGCCGATGGAGGTCGCCCCCACCATCCACTACACGATGGGGGGCATCAACGTGGTGGCGGAGACCGCGGCCACCACCGTGCCGGGCCTGTACGCGGCCGGGGAGTGCGCGGCGGGCCTCCACGGCGCCAACCGCCTGGGCGGAAACTCGCTGGGCGACATCTTGGTCTTCGGGCGGCGGGCCGGCGAGGCGGCGGCTGAGTTCGCCAAGTCCAATGCCAGCCTGCCTGCAATCAGCCAGGCTGAGGTCGACGCTGAGCAGGCGGTGCTGATGCGACCGCTTTCGGGCGGGAAGGGGGAGGATCCCTTCAAGCTGCATCGGGAACTCCAGGACGTGATGCAGTCGGGGGCGGCCATTGCCCGCACCGAGCAGTCGCTGACCGAGGCATTGGAGCAGGTGCTGGAGCTGAGGGAGCGGGCGGAGCGCATCCGAGTGCCCGGCACCGCCGCCTACAACCCGGGCTTCAGCGGGGCCCGCGACGACCTGTTCATGCTGACCGTCAGCGAGGCCATCGTCCGTTCCGCCCTGGAGCGCCGCGAGAGCCGCGGCTCTCAGTGGCGACTGGACCATCTGGAACGCGACCCCGAGCTGGGCCAGGTGAACCTCATCGCCCGCCTGGGCGCTGCCGGCCGGATGGAGATCGGGCGGGCTCCAATCCCGCCCATGCCGGAGCGGTTGCACAAGCTGACCGAGGGGGAGACCAGGGTGGCGGCGACGGCGGTCGCCGACCGAGCCCAAGCCAAGTTGAGGGCCAGGCGCAAGGGCCCGGAGCCCAAGGTCGAGGTGTCCCCCGAGGACGAGCGCCCCACGACCCTGCGCATCAGTTACGACGATGGCCTGACCGACCGCGAGGTGCAGATGCGAGTCTGGCGTGGCCGCGGCGAGAGTGGCGGCTTCGAGCGGTTCACGGTCCCCTTGGTGCAGGGGATGGTGGTGCTCGATGCCGTGCACTGGATCCAGGCCAACGGCACCGGTGACCTGGCGGCCCGCTGGAATTGCAAGGCCGGCAAGTGTGGGTCCTGCAGTGCGGAGATCAACGGCCGCCCCTCCCTCATGTGCAAGACCAGGGTGGATGAGGTGCTGGAGCACTCAGGTGAGGTTGTGGTCCAGCCGATGCGGGTGTTTCCCCAGGTGGAGGATCTGGTGACCGACGTCAGTTGGAACTACGAGGTCAACCGGCGCATCCAGCCATTCACCCCGGCCGCCGGGGAGCACGCGCCATTCGTCATTTATCAACAGGACATCGAGCGGGTGATCGAGCAGCGGCGCTGCATCGAGTGCTTCCTCTGCCAGGACGTCTGCCATGTGCTCCGGGAGCACGAGGGGAAAGGCCGGTTCTTCGGGCCGCGCTTCATGGTCCGGCTGGCGTCCCTGGAGATGCATCCCAAAGACGCGGCCGACCGTCTGCCCCAGCTGCATGGGGAGGCGGGCGTCGCCATGTGCAACATCACCAAGTGCTGTAGCGAGGTCTGTCCGGAGCACATCGGCATAACCGACAACGCGATCATCCCCATGAAGGAGCGGGTGGCCGACCGCCATTACGACCCCCTGCGCCGCGCCCTGTTCAGGCTCAAGGCGCCCGGGCGGAGCTGATCCGGGGGCGGGCCGCGGCGAGCTCGCCCAGCGCGGGATCAGGCGCTGGCTGGGCTCTGGTCCGACGAGGACGGTGCGCTGTAGGCCGCGATGGTGTCGGGGGCCAGGTAGGCCTTGTCCAGGAGCCGGCCCTCCTGGTAGCGCAGCCGCAGGGTACCGCCCTTGGCGCACTGGAGGCGGTGCAGCGCCCAGGGGGGGCGCCGGTCCAGGGTGGCCCAGAAGGCCTGGATCGGATCTCCGTGGCTGATGCAGACGAATGTCTCACCGGGGTGCGCCTTGAGCCCCTCGCGCACCACTCGGTCCACCCGGTCGTGCATCTGGCGCATGCTCTCGTCGCCGTGGACCAGTCCCGGCCAGGCCATGTGCACCCACCAACGGGGCTTGCGCCAGAGCACGTCCTTGTATCTGGTGCCCTGCAGGTAGCGGCCGAACTCAGCCTCGATCAGGTCGGCCCGTTCGATGACCTGAACCGGGGTCGGCAGCCCGGCCACCAGCAGGGCCGCGGTTTCGAGCGCTCGCTGGAGCGGGCTGGTGTAGACAGCCGCGACCTGGGACTCTCTGAGGAGTCTGCCCAGGGCGCGCCCCTGCTCCTGCCCCTTGGTGCTCAGGCCGAAGTTGGGAAGGTGGCCGTACAGGACCCTCCGGGGGTTGGCGACATCACAGTGTCTGGTGAGATAGCATGTTGTCACAGCACCGTCGAGCGCGGTCATCCTCCCATGCTAAGGAGTCTGGACCGGCTCCCCGGCTCCGTTGGCCAGTGTCGAGCCGGGCGTCACAATTGCAGTGGCCGACCTGCCCCCTTAGCTCAGTGGATCAGAGCGGCGCCCTTCTAAGGCGACGGTCGGTGGTTCGAATCCACCAGGGGGCACGTGCCGGCGAGGGCCGGGCCCGGTTATCGGCTCCAGAGGCGATCGCGGCGGTCGCCAGGCCGGGGGGGCGGACCTGTCCCTCCATAATTCGCTGATGCCGTGCTTGATCCTGCCCACCCTGGCGGTGGCTCACTCCGTGCGGGCGGCGGCTCAGACGTATGGCGAGGACCTCATGCCAGCGTACGGGTCACAGGTTGTCGATCTGGCTGACTCCGAGCTCCAGGGATATGTGGAGGGATTGATCGCCGATGCCAGGGAGGAGACGGCGCGGCCGCTGGGGCACGTGCCGTCCACCCATCTGTGGTGGGTTGATGGCCACGAGTTCCTGGGGCGGGTCCACATCCGCCACCGACTCACCCCTTTCCTGCTGGAGAGCGGGGGCCATCTCGGTTACCACGTGGTTCCCCCATGGCGCCGACTGGGCCACGCCACCGCGATGCTGGGAGCAGCCCTGCCGATAGCTCGGGCCATGGCCATGGACCGCCTGCTCATCACCTGTGACACCACCAACGTCGCCTCCCAGAAGGTGATTGAGGCCAACGGAGGCGTCCTGGAGGATGAGCGGGGCGGCAAGCTGCGCTACTGGGTGCCGACCGGGTGATGGCTGGCCGAGCCGGGGCCGCCTCGCCGGGCCTGAACGCTTATCACGGGCCCGGCCCGATGAGGAGCGGAGTGAGCGCACTCGGGAAATGCTCACCGAGCAGAGCTGGCCGGCGCCGGACAGCGCCTGTTGGCGCTGTCCCCGAAGCGACTTGAGGTGGCCCGGGCGGGGTCCAGCGTTCAGGCCGGGCGACGGCGATCACAAACAGGAGGTGGCTGCGCGTGGGCGCCCCCTGCCTCCAGGGGTCAGGACCGACGGCGGCCGATCACTGACGCTGCGGCTCACCCAGGCCGGGCTGAGGGTGCTCGTCCGCTACTGCGCCCGCGGGGGGCTTGATGCCCAGGGGCTGGAACAAGTTCCCAGGACAGGCGCCCTGCTGCTCTGCTCCAACCATCTGTCGAACTTCGACCCGCTGGTGTTTGGAGCGGTCTTTCCCCGGGTGATGCATGCCATGGCCAAGGCCGAGATGTTCTCCAACCCGGTGTTGCGCGCGTACCTCCGCCGCTGCAACTGCTTTCCGGTGCGGAGGGGTCAGCCGGATCGAGCAGTGCTGCGGGCGGTGGGGCTGGTCCTGGAGTCTGGCGGGGCGTTGGTGGTCTTTCCCGAGGGCCACCGCAGCGGGGGCCGGATGCTGGCCTTTGAGCCCGGGGTCGGGTACATGGCCACCCGCAGTCAGGCCCTGGTGGTGCCATGCGCGATCTGGGGCACCGAGTCGGTGCTGCCCAAGGGTGCACTCATACCCCGCCGGGCGGACATCCATCTGCGGGTCGGCCGGCCATATCTACCCCGGGGCGAGACACCGGCCGAGGTGAGCGCCGACATCCAGGAGCACGTGGCCGCGCTCCTGCCGGAGCGCTACCGGTAGTTAGCTGACCGACACCAAGGTGATCGTGAAGATCAAAGTGGAGTCTGCTGGGATCTTGGAGCTGGGGCTGGTGCAGCCGTAGCCGAGGGCGGGGGGGATCACCAACTCGCGGGTGCCTCCCACCTTCATTCCCGGGACACCTTCGAACCACCCCCGAATCACCTTTCCGGCCGACAGCGTGAGCGAGACGGGCTTGCCGTGGTTGTCGATGGCGCTGCTGTCGAAGACGGTCCCGTTGACCAGCTTGCCGATGTAGGTGACCTTCACAGTGGAGTTGAGCTGGGCGGTGGCACCCGTTCCCACCTTGAGGTCCTTGACCTGCAGGTTGCCCGAGAGGATCCGTGCTCCCGCCAGGGTGTAGTTGGCCTTGGTAGAGGGGTTGACGCAGCTGGTGGGGGAGGCGCTCGGTGAGGCGGCCGTCTGGACCCGGGCGCTCTGGCTTGGAGTCGGAGCGGGCTCGCCGGACTGGAAGGAGGCACCGCACGAGCTGACCAGCACCGCCAGGGCGGTCGCGGCCAGGGGGCGGATGGCTTGGCGGATGGTGTTGCTGCGATTCAAGTCTTGGTCTCCGTTGGGTGGCCGCCTGGGTAGCGCCCAGCTAGGTTAGCGGAGGAGGGAGCAGGGCCGGCCCTGCCATCTCGGGGTTGGGCTGGTTCAGATGGGGTGGTGGCCGTTGCTGGCCGGGCACACGTGGCCTTGGGTGTCGATTGGGAAATGGCAGAGAGGGCATATCGGTCGCCCCCCGGCCACCGCCCGGAGACAGCTCTCGCCCAGGCGACGTACCTGGCGCGCCGTGGCCACCAGCCGCACCGCGCGCAGCTCTGCCTGCTCCTCCTCGGGACCGTCCTCGGCCGGATCCTCTCCCAGGTGGATGGCGGGCATCTCCTCCAGCACCAGGACGCAGCTGCCGCCGGGGTCATTGAGCGCCAGCTGAATGCTGCCCACCCGCCACCCCGGTGGACTGTTGGGGCCGGTGATGGGATCCGGCGCAAAGCCCGAATGGCCCTCCTCCGGGTCCAGCAGGCTCAGGACTTGGGTGCCGAGCTCTCGCAGTTGAGCCTTCTCCAAGATCAGGGTGCAGGAGGCAGAGCCCTGCCTGGCCTCCAGGAAGAAGACCCGGTTCCCGGGCTCACCCTCCACGCCCACTGTGATCACGTCGACGGGGTCATAGTCGATCTCGATCACTGCCACGCCTCCCATTGTGCCGACAAAGCGGGAGGCGGTGCGCTGGCTGTCAGTGGACGGGATCCAGCGGGCCCCGGTTCTCGGCGGCGCGCTCGATGTGGGCGGCGGCGTTGATGATGGCGAGGTGGGTGAAGGCCTGGGGGAAGTTCCCCAGCAGCTCCCCCGACGCCGGGTCCAACTCTTCGGAGAACAAGCCCAGGTCGTTGCCGTGGGCGGTCAACCGCTCGAAGAGGTCCCGGGCCGGACCCAGCTGGCGCTGCATGGCCAGGTTGTTGACCAGCCAGAACGAGCAGAGCAGAAACGTACCCTCGCCGGTCGCCAGCCCATCGTCGCGGCGGTAGCGGTAGACGAACCCGCTCTCGTCGGTCAGATCGCGACGGATGGTCTGGACCGTCTGGACCACCCGGGGGTCCATGGCCGGGAGGAAGTTGAGCATGGGGATCATCAACGCGGTGGCGTCGAGGGCGTCCTCGTCCAGGGCCTGGCGGAAAGCTCCCAGCTTGTCGCTCCAGCCTCTGGTGAGGATGGTGTGGCGGATCTCCTCCTTCTTCCACACCAATTCCTGGCGCTTGGGCACCGGGATCCGTAGCTGATCGGCGAGCTTGAGACCCCGGTCCAGCGCCACCCAGCTCTGCAGTTTGCTGTAGAGGAAGTGCCGCTGCCCGCCCCTGACCTCCCAGATGCCGTTGTCAGGTTGGTCCCAGCTTTGGGCGACGTGGTGGAGCATGTCCTTCAACCCGGCGCGCACCCCCGGAGCCTCGATCTTGCCGTAGCGCAGATGGAGGTAGACCGAGTCCATGGTCTCGCCGTAGATGTCCAGCTGCAGTTGGTCCGCGGCCCCGTTGCCGACCCGGACCGGCCTGGACTTGCGGTACCCCTCCAACTGGTTGAGCTCCACCTCGGGGAGGTCGGTGCGCCCGTCGATCCCGTACATCGTCTGCCAGTTCTTGGGGTGGTGGCGGTGAATCCGGCCCAGCCAGGCCATGAAGGCCGCGGACTCCTCCGGGTAGCCCAGCAGCTGGAGTGCGTACACCAGAAAGGCGGAATCCCGCAGCCAGGTGAAGCGGTAGTCCCAGTTCCTGCTCCCGCCGATCCACTCCGGCAGCGAGGTGGTGGGGGCGGCCACGATGGACCCCTCGGGGGCGTAGATCAGGAGCTTGAGGGTGAGCGCGCTGCGTAGCACCAGATCCAGGTAGGGTCCGTCGTAGTCGCACCGTCCGATCCACTCCTCCCAGTAGCGCTTGGTCTCCGCCAGCATGGCCGGCGCCTCGGCACCGTGCTCGTAGGTCCGCTCGCCGTCGTAGCGGACCACAACCGCCTGGGGCTCGCCCTGCTTCAGCTCGAGCCGCTGCACATAGGCGCGCCCCTGGCGCGTCCACGACACCGGCCCATCCAGGTGCATGTGCAGGTCGCCGTGCTCCAGCTCGAGGCAAGAGTCGTCGGGGCCGATGACGGTGGCGCGGGGGTCGAGGGTGCCGTACTCGAGGCGGGCGTCGACGTGAACTGACGCCTTCAGATCGGCGTCGGGCGCCTCCAGCAGGCGGACCAGGATGTGGTCCTGCTCGAGGGTCTTCGCTCCCTCTCGGACGACCATGAAGTCGGTCACCCGCAGGCGGCCCTGGGGGCTGCTGAGGGTGGTCTCCAGGATGTTGGTGCCGGGTAGGTAGCGACGGCTGTCGGGGATGAAGCCCCCCTCGACCTCCACCCACATCGAGCCCCCGTTGTCGGCGTCCAGGATCCGCCCGAACACCGAGGGGCTGTCGAAGCGGGGCACGCACATCCAGTCGATGGACCCCAGCCGGCCGACCAGTGCTGTTGAGTGGAGGTCGCCGATGATGCCGTAGTCGCCGATCGGGAGGTAGCGAGGTCTGTCCAACTCCGGGTCCTCCAGAGGCGCCCCGTCCAAGACGGACGGGGGCGATTCAGTCGCTTGGCAGCGTAAGCGTTCTGCCGGTCACGGGGCTGACGGTTCCGCAGGGTCGGGAACCGAGGTCCGGCGGTTGCGATTGGCTGCCATGACCACACACAGCGCGCCCAGCATCAGGAGGGCGGAGCTGGCACTGTTCACAGCCCACTGCCAGGGCAAGTGGAAAGGGGCCCTAAGAGAAGTCAGCTCGGAGATCAGGGAGACGACCTCTGCGCCCAGCGCCAGCAGAAACCCCGCCGCCGCGATCCCCTGGCCGGGCCGCCGCTCCATACCCATCAGGATGCCGCCAGCGAGCACCACCAGGGCACTGATGGCGAGGATGGCCGGGCCCAGGAGGAAGTACCAGAGCCAGGGGAACGGTGTCCCTGCCAGAAATGGCTGGAGAAGTGCGGAGTGGCTTCCCGGCGGGGCTGGAGGAAAGAAGTTCCACTGGATCGAGGTGACATCGTCGACCACGCTGATCAGGGACCAGACGATCAGCATGACCCCGAGCGTGCGCTGGTCGATCGCGAGTGGCAGAGGGCGGCGGGGCGGCTGGGCGTCCCGGGTCGTCTGACCATCCCGGATCGCTCTGAAGGTCACCGGCCCATCCTTTGGCAGCTCGGTCATCCGGGTCGGACCTCCTCAAGCGCGGCTTCGGTGCTGGTGGCCGCTCCGTCCGCGGGCCAGTCTAAGCGGCGCGTGCCCGGTCCCGCAGGCCCGTCCCCAGATGGACGGCCCTGGCCGCCGGAGGGTTAGGGGTCGGGGTGGCGGAGCGGGAGGGATTCGAACCCTCGAAGGAGTTGCCCCCTTACGGCATTTCCAGTGCCGCGCCCTCGGCCAACTAGGCGACCGCTCCTCGCTGCAGCTGGATTCTAAGGCCCGGCCCCAGAGATGGCACGGGGAGCAGGTGCCGGGCGATGGTCGGCCACCACGGCAGAGGTCGCCCCCGGCACCGGGGGACTTGGGGTCGGTGGCGGAGAGGGCGGGATTCGAACCCGCGGTGGCTTTAGACCACACCGCTTTTCGAGAGCGGCACCTTAAACCACTCGGACACCTCTCCTGACGCCAGAAGAGTCTAATCCCGCCCCGCGTCGAGAGGCGGCGCACAGAGTTGCTCGTAAGACGCGCCATGGTCGGCGATCATGGCCCTGGAGGAGTGGGTGACTGCATATGGCCAAGGGGCGCCGCGCCAGCTCCGCGAGCCAGCGCAAGACAGCGACGGCCAGGACCCCGGGATCATCCGGCGGCGCCGGCGGGAGCGTGAGGCCGGAGCCAACGGCTCCGGCGGCTCCAAGTGAGGCCACGACTGGCCACGGAACTCTAAGAAGGCGTGCCGCAGGGCCGGGCTAACTGGAGTTCACGCCCTGGCAGCGGATACCTGGCGGCTGGGCCTCCCTCGCGGTCGGCGGTTCGGTCCGGTCTCGTCCCGGTGCCACCATATCGGCGGCGACCTGGCCCACCTACCGAGCGGCCGGTTTGCGCCCCCGGCGCTCCTGGAAGAACTCTTGGAGCAAGGCCGCGGCCAGCTTCGCCTCCAGGCCGCATTCCACCAGGGGATGGTGGTTGCCCGAAGGGCTGGCCAGGACATCGTAGGCGGAGCGAAAGGCGCCCTTCCTCGGGTCGTCGGCGGCGTAGACCAGGCGGGGCACCCGGGAGAGGAGGATGGCCCCAGCGCACATCGGGCAGGGCTCGAGGGTCACGTAAAGGGTGACTTCTTGCAGTCGCCAGGTTCCCAGCCGGCTAGCTGCCTGGGCGAGCACCAGCATCTCCGCGTGCAACAGGGCGCTCCGGCCTCGTTCCACCCGGTTGGAGGCACCCGCCAACGCGACTCCGTTCCGTACCGCCACACAGCCGACCGGGACCTCCTGGCGGCGTCCGGCGGCCCGGGCCAGCCGGAGGGCGTGGGCCATGTGCAGCCGGTCCTCGCTGCTCCAGGCTGGCGATGACCGGGGGGCCGTCGAGTTCGGCAGCCTATAATTGCGGTCCACGTGGTGGCTATAGCTCAGTTGGTTAGAGTGCCAGGTTGTGGCCCTGGAGGTCGAGGGTTCAAGTCCCTCTAGCCACCCCGCGTCCGGGCCCGCAGGGACCCTATGTTATGCTCGGGCTGACCCGGAGTGGGGCTGGAGCAGGCGTGTATCTGCCGAGCGCGCTCCGCGGTGACTTTCAGGAGGCGAGTTCAAACATGCTTCAAGGTGAGGCCAAGACCGCGGTGATGGATCTGCACCGCCGCCACGAGGGCGACACCGGATCACCGGAGGTCCAGATCGCCATCTTCAGCGAGAGGATCAGCCAGCTCACCGAGCACCTCAAGGTCCATCCCAAGGACCACCACACCAGGAGAGGCCTGCTGAAGCTGGTGGGGAAGCGGCGTCGCCTCCTCGACTACCTGATGCGAATCGACATCGACCGATACCGGGCTCTGGTGGCGAAGCTGGGGCTCCGCCACTGACACTGACCGCCTTCCGGACGCCGGCATTAGGACCGCCTTCCGGTTCACACATTAGACCGCGATTCCCAAGTCGGGGATCGGTGGTTGGCCTGGACGCATCGGCGCAGGCGCGGTTGGAGACTGGCGATCGGGGCCGAGCGTTAGCTCAGCTCTCATCCCCATTCCCTAACCGTGCAGCCTGGATCGCGCCCGGCTTGCCGCCGGCAGCCCTCTTTGGGGCGCGGGGAGGAGACCTATGGAAAAGACTGTTGTTGCGCGCACCTTCGACGGCGCGGAGCTAAGCATAGAGACCGGCTGGATGGCCGGTTTCGCGAACGGGGCCGTGATCGTGCGCCAGGGGGACACCGTGGTGCTTGCGACCGCCACCGCCAGCAAGGCTCCCCGGCCAGGGATCGACTTTTTCCCGCTGACCTGCGACTACGAGGAGAAGATGTACGCGGTGGGGCGGATCCCGGGCGCCTTCTTCCGCAGGGAGGGGAGGCCGGGAGAGGCCGCCACCCTCACCTCGCGCATGATCGACCGTCCGATGCGGCCGCTCTTCCCCAAGGACTTCCGCAACGATGTGCAGATAGTGGCCACAGTCCTCTCGACTGACCAGGTTCACGACCCCGCCATCCTCGCCCTCATCGGGGCCGGGGCCGCGGTCGCCATCAGCGACATCCCCCACGGTGGCCCCATCGCCGCCTGCCGGATCGGCATCGTGGATGGCCAGATGGTGGAGAGCCCGGGGCTGCCGGATCTGGATCGAAGCCAGCTAGATCTGGTCGTGGCCGGCACCCGGGACGCCATTAACATGGTGGAGGCCGGTGCCAAGGAGGTGTCCGAGGACATCCTGGTGGAGGCGTTGATCCGGGCCCAGGAGCGGATCCGCCAGATCATCTCCCTGATCGATGAGTTGGTTGCCAAGGTGGGCAAGCCGGACATGGACTATCCCCACGTGGGGGTGTCGGCGGAGCTGAAGCAGGCGGTGGCCGAGGCTGCCTACGAGCGCATCAACCAGGCCTTCCGCGAAGCCGACAAGACCCAGCGCGACACTCAGGTGGACGCTGTCAAGCACGACCTCCAAGCCCAGCTTCAGGAGCGCTTCCCGGGACGGGAGCAGGACATCTCCGCCGCCTTCGAGTCGGTCTTGAAGTCGGCCGTCCGGCGCGCCATCCTCGATGAGGGGCTGCGTCCCGACGGCCGCAAGCTGGACGAGATCAGGCAGATCTGGTGCGAGGCGGGCGTCCTGCCCCGCACCCACGGCAGCGCTGTCTTCACCAGGGGGCAGACCCAGGCTCTGTCCGTCGTCACCCTGGGGACCATGTCCGACCAGCAGCGGCTGGACGGGCTGGGCCTCGAGGAGTTCAAGCGCTACATGCACCACTACAACTTCCCGCCGTTCTCGGTCGGGGAGGCCAGGCCCCTGCGCTCACCCGGGCGGCGCGAGATCGGCCACGGCGCCCTGGCGGAGCGAGCGGTGAAGGTGATGGTGCCGCCGGTCGCGGACTTCCCGTACGCGATCCGGATCGTGACCGAGATCCTCTCCAGCAACGGCAGCACCTCCATGGCCAGTGTCTGCGGCAGCACCCTGGCTCTCATGGACGCCGGGGTCCCGATCAAGGCCCCAGTGAGCGGGATCGCCATGGGTCTGGTGACCGACGAAGGGGACAGTTCACGCTACGCGATCCTCTCCGACATCCAGGGCATGGAGGATGCGCTGGGGGACATGGACTTCAAGGTGGCCGGGACCCGCACCGGGGTCACGGCCCTGCAGATGGACATCAAGGTGCGGGGACTCACCCCGGCGATCTTCCGGCAGGCGCTCGAGCAGGCCCGCCAGGGCCGGATCTTCATTCTGGGCAAGATGGAGGAGGCGATTCTAGCGCCGCGTTCGGAGATGTCCAACTACGCGCCCCGGATCATCACTCTGCACATTCATCCCGACAAGATTCGCGACCTGATCGGGCCCGGCGGCAAGACCATCCGCAAGATCCAAGAGGAGACCGGCTGCCAGATCGACATCGAAGACGATGGCAAGGTCTTCCTGGCCACTGTGGATGAGCAGGCCATGGAGCGGGCGGTGGCCATGGTCCGTGACCTGACCGAATCGGTGGAGGTGGGGCGGATCTACAAGGGCAAGGTGGTCAGGATCATGCCCTTCGGCGCCTTTGTGGAGATCCTGCCGCGGCAGGACGGACTGGTGCACATCTCCCAGCTGGCCGAACAGCGCGTGAACCGGGTCGAGGATGTGGTCAACATCGGCGACGAGATCATGGTCAAGGTGACCGAGATCGACGACCGGGGCCGCGTCAACCTGTCCCGCAAGCAGGCGATCACTGACCTCGGCGGGCAGGAGACCAACGGCAGAGGTCCGACCCCCGGCCCGGCGGGTGCCTGAGCCAGCTTCGATGGAACCGGCCTCCAAGCAGGCCCATCTGGACCAGATTGCGGCCCAGGTGGGTGCCTGCCGGAGGTGTGCTTTGCATCAGACCAGAACCCAAGGGGTGCCTGGCAGTGGGCCCGCCAGCGCGCGGATCATGGCAATCGGTGAGGCCCCAGGGGAGAGGGAGGATCGGGAGGGGCAGCCCTTCGTGGGCCAGGCCGGTCGGCTGCTGACCCAGCTGCTGGAGGAGGTCGGCCTCAGCCGGGATGACATCTTCATCACCAACGTGCTCAAGTCACGGCCCCCTGGCAACCGCGATCCCCTGCCCGAGGAGGTGGCGGCCTGCGCCGGTTACCTGGACGAACAGATGGCGGTCATCCAACCCCAGGTGATCCTGCTGCTGGGGCGGCACGCTCTCCAGCGGATGCTCCCCGATGCGCCGGGCATCTCGCGGTGCCATGGGCAGGTGTTGGGCGCTGGGTCGCGGACCTACATGCCCTGTTACCACCCGGCGGCAGCGCTCTACCAGAGTTCTCTGCTGCCCACCCTGCGCGAGGACTTCCGGCATCTTCGGGAGCACCTCGACAGAGCCGCCAGACCAGCCCAGGGCTCGGCCGCTGCGGCTCCATCAGCGCCATCGGGGCGGGCGGAGCAGCTTGACCTATTCTGATTCCTCCCCACTTCAGGTGCTCGGCCCTCCGGCTCCGGGGGTGGTCCGGTTCGTGCCCTTGGGCGGCCTGCGCGAAATCGGCAAGAATCTAGCCCTGCTGGAGTGCGGCGAGGACGTGCTCATGATCGACGGGGGACTGCGGTTCCCGGAGATCGGGATGGAGGGGGTGGACATCATCCTGCCCGACATCACCTTCCTCATGACTCGCCTGGAACGCCTGCGGGCGGTGGTGCTGACCCACGGTCACGAGGATCACATCGGCGCCCTGCCCTTCTACCTGCATCAGCTGAGGGTGCCCATCTACGGGACCGATGTGACCATGGGCCTGCTGCGCAACAAGCTGGAGCGTCGGGGCCAGGCCGGGTCGGCGCACCTGGTGGTGGTGCGCGATGGGCAGGTGATCAAGGCGGGAGGGATGGGCGTCGAGTTCATCCACATGACCCATAGCGTCCCTGGCAGCTGCGGGCTGGCCATCACCACCGAGGCTGGCCTGGTGCTGCACACCGGGGACTTCAAGCTGGATCAGACCCCCGTGGGCTCCGAGCCTCCGGATCTGAAGCGCCTGGCTGAGCTGGGCCGGCAGGGCGTGCTGCTGCTGCTGAGCGACAGCACCAACGCGCCCAACTCCGGGGTCACGGCGTCGGAGGTCAGCGTCCGGCCGGGGCTGGAGCGGGCCATGAGGGAGGCGCCCGGTCGGGTGATCGTGGTCACCTTCGCCAGCAACCTGGCTCGCCTGCGCCAGATCCTCGAGATCGCCGAGGACAACGGTCGTCGCAGCTGCCTGGTGGGCCGGAGCATGCTGCGCAACTTCACCACCGCCACCCGCCTGGGGTATCTCAAGCCGCCGGCGTCAGGGATGGTCTCGCCACGGGAGCTACCCTCGATGCCCCACGAGCGGATCTGCCTCATCGCCACCGGATCGCAGGGTGAGCCGCTGGCGGCTCTCAGCCGGATCGCCGAAGGCGATCATCGCTTCGTCACCGGCCATCCGCAGGACACCGTTGTGCTGGCCGCCAACCCGATCCCAGGGAACGAGTCCACCGTCAACCGGGTGGTGAATCTGCTGGTCTCCCAGGGCGTCCGGATCCTGGCGGGCAGCGCCGACGGAGTCCATGCCAGCGGCCATGGAGCCAGCGAGGAGCTGGCGTTCATCCTCCGCCTGATATCCCCCGCGTTCTTCTCACCGGTACACGGCGAGCCCCGCCACCTGGAGGCCCACCGGCAGCTGGCACTCGCCGCCGGCATCGCGGCGGAGCGCATCGCGATGCTCGACAACGGCAGCGCGCTGGAGGTGGGCGCTGGTGGGCTGAGGGTGGCCGCCAGCGTCGGCACCGGCCGGGTACCGCTGGATTCCGACGGCCGCGCCGTCGGCTCGCGGGGCTCGCTGGTGCCCCGTCCGGAGGACATCCTGGCGGTGTCGGTCGCCTTCGGCGCCGGCGCTGACGAGATCTCGGTGGAGGTGGCCGGTGCCACGAACGCGCCGAGCCTCCCGGCGGAGGCCATACAGGCGGTTCGGAGGTCGGCGCAACGCGCCGTGCGTAGGTCCCGCTCCGAGAGCACCGATCTGGCGGAGATCGGCCGGATGGTTGAGGTCGAGGTGGAGCGCGCGCTGGCTCAGCACCGCATCGACCACCTTCGGGTTCTTCCCTTAGTGTCCGCGAGCTGACAGGTGCGGCGCGGACTGCTGATCGCAGTCGGGACGCTGGTCGCCCTGCTGGCGGTGGCCGCGGCGCTCCAGCTCGTTCGCCCAGTGCCGGTTCCGCGCACGGTTTTCAGCCTGCCGAGCAGCTACACCGTTCCCGGACCGGCCCTGCAACTGCCGTTTCCCACGGCGGGGCAGGCGTCCCTCTACCTGGATGGGACGGGCTGGGTCGCCAGGACTCCAGGGCAGACGCCGGTCGCCATCGCCAGCGTCACCAAACTGATGACGGCGCTATTGGTGGTGCGTGCCCACCCATTGAACCCGGGCCAACCAGGGCCCTCGCTGACCCTCAGCGCCGCCGACCAGTCGGTTTACCAGCAGGAGTTGGCGGCGGGAGATTCGGTGGTCGCGGTCAGAGCTGGAGAGTCCATCTCCGAACTGCAGCTGTTGGAGGGACTGCTGCTGCCCTCGGGCGATAATGTGGCGCGCCTGCTCTCGCAGTGGGTCTCGGGGTCAAGGGGGGCGTTTGTGGTCGCCATGAATCAGGAGGCCAAGCGGCTGGGGATGACCCAGACCGTCTACGCGGATGCCAGTGGACTGGACCCCGGAAGCATGAGCACCGCCACTGATCTCACCAAGCTGGCTATGAAGGTCATGGCTCAGCCGGTCTTGGCAGATGTGGTCGCGATGTCGACCGCGGTCCTGCCGGTCGCAGGCACCGTCCACAACTACGACTTTGTCCTGGGGCGGCAGGGGGTGGTTGGGATCAAGACAGGCTGGACCGCGGAGGCCGGCGGCTGCTTCGTGTTCGCCGCCAGGCGACCGGTCGGCGGGGGCCATACCGCAGAGCTCTTGGGCGCGGTGCTGGCGCAGCCGGGCAACGCCTACTCGGGGATAGCGGCGGCGGAACACGACAGCGTGGCTCTGCTGGCCGCCACCTGGCCCCGCCTGGAGGTGGTGGCGCCGATCCAGGCAGGAGAGGTCGTTGGCCAGCTCCGGACCCCGTGGGGGGCTCGCTCCCCGGTACGCGCCGTCGGGACGATCCGGGTGCTGGGTTGGCCGGGGCTGGCCATACCGTTGACCGCCCGTGCGATGCCGCTGCGAACTCCGCTGGACAAGGGCGCTGTGGTGGGGGAACTGAGGGCGCGCCCAGCAGGTGGTCCCGATCTCAGCGCCGCGGCGCTGGCCGGGTCCCAGTTGAACGGTCCAGGGTGGTACTGGAGGCTGTCGGACCGGAATCTGTGAAACCAGCGGCCGAGCAGATGTGCGAATTCGCTGCTAGACTGCGCGCAGCGGGTGGCAACTCCGCTCCCCGGCTCAACCACGCCACCCCGCAGTGAGGCAGTATGCGATGGCGACCACCAGAAGGCGCCCGGCCCCGAGACCGCCGTCCCCGAGGCGGCGTACCACCAGGCCCAGGCCCAGGGCCAAGCCGGTCAGCCGCCGGCAGCGGCCGGCCATCTCGCTCAGCACCCAGCAACGTCGCGAGTTGGGTGGGCTGAGTGCGCTCGCCCTGGGGGTCATAGCCATCATCCTGCTGGGCTTCCCGCATGCCCCCGTGGCCCGGGAGTTCGCCGCCGGCATGTCGAAGGCAGTCGGAATCGGCGGCTGGATCCTGGGCCTGGCGCTGGTCGCTGGCGGGGTCGCGTTGCTGGCCGCTCCGGCGGCCGAGCGCAGCCTGGGGCAGGTCCTGGTGGCGATAGCGGTCTCGGCCACGGCGGCGATCTCGATGGCCGCGGTGGCCAGCGCCCCCGCTGGGGGATTCGTCGGCCGTGAGATCGGGCTGCGCTTCGCGGCTCTGGTGGGCCCGGCGGCCGCCCTGGTGGCCCTGGGCGCGATCGGGGTGGCGGGCCTGGTGATAGGGTTGGGCGTCTCGCTGTCACGTTCGGCGTCGATAGTCGGGGAGACCCTGGGAGCGGCTGCGGCCGCCCTCTTCACGCCGCGGTCGGTGAGCCGGGAGCCAACTCAGCGCGCGTTCATTCCCCTGCCGTTGCCGGAGCCGGACCCGATCGCCATCTCGCCAAGCTCTGGCATCGGGACCTCTGCGGACGCGCCCATCTCCCCGCCTGAGCCATTCCAGCGGATCTTCGACGGCATCGAGGACGCTGACGAACCAGTCGCCGAGCCGGAGGCCTCCCGTCCCGACGTGGACGTGCCGGGGGCGGTTTCGCCGCTCCCGGTCCCCATGCTCGGAGGTGCCGAACCGGAGGTGCCGGAGGAGGACGGCGAGGAGCCTGAGCCCAACTGGGTGCTTCCGAGCCTCGACCTGCTGGACTCGGCCCACGGCAAGCGAGAGCGACTGCAGAACGAGATCCGCACCCGGATCCGGACCATAGAGGCGACCCTCAACAACTTCGGGGTGGAGTCCAAGGTGATGGGGGTGAACGCCGGACCGACCGTGACCCAGTACGAGCTGCAGCCGGGAGCAGGGGTGCCGGTGCGCAGAGTGCTGGCGTACCAGACCGACCTGTCTTTGGCGTTGGCTGCCCCGATTCGGGTCCAGGCCCCAATCCCGGGCAAGTCCGCCATCGGCATCGAGGTGCCCAACAAGGCGGCCCAGCTGGTGACTCTCAAGGAGATCGTCGAGGCGCCGTCCTTCAGCGAGTTCAAGAGCAGGCTCGCGGTCGCCCTGGGCGCGGATGTCAGCGGCCACCCGGTGCTGGGGGATCTGGCGGCCATGCCCCATCTGCTGATCGCGGGAGCGACCGGATCCGGTAAGAGCGTCTGCATCAACGCCGTCCTGGCGGGGCTGCTGCTGCAGTCGACCCCGCGAGACCTTCGGCTCATCCTGGTGGACCCCAAGCGGGTTGAGCTCAGCGGCTTCGCCGGGCTGCCGCACCTCCTGGTTCCGGTAGTGGTGGAACCAGATTCGGCGGTGGCCGCCCTGCGCTGGGCGGTGGTGGAGATGGAGCAGCGTTACAAGCTCTTCGCGGGCCATGGCGCCCGCAACATCACCGTGTTCAACGAGCGCGCCCCGCAATTGGGACTGCGAACCCTGCCCAAGATCGTGATCGTGATCGACGAGCTCGCGGACCTGATGATGGTCGCCGCCAGCGAGATCGAGGATCTCATCTGCCGGATCGCCCAGCTGGCCCGCGCGGTGGGGATCCATCTGATAGTTGCCACCCAGCGTCCGTCGGCCGACATCATCACCGGGCTGATCAAGGCCAACATCCCCTCCCGGGTCGCCTTCGCGGTCAGCAGCGGCGTGGACTCCCGGGTGATCCTCGACGAGATGGGTGCGGAGAAGCTGCTCGGCCGAGGCGACATGCTCTACCTGCCCATCGACGCCGGCAAGGCGACCCGGCTGCAGGGTGCCTACGTATCCGATCGGGAGCTGGACCAGCTGATCGGCTGGTGGAAGGCCCAGGGCAGGCCGACCTATCAGGAGGAGATCCTGCAGGCGGCGGCTCTCAGCCCGAACCCGGCCGACGGGGCGATCCGCCGCGACCCCCTTTTCGAGAGGGCGGGAAGGATCGTGATCGGTGAGGGCAGGGCGGCGGCCTCGCTGCTGCAGCGCAAACTCAATGTCGGCTACACCAGGGCGGCCCGCCTGGTGGACCAGCTGGCGGATGCGCGGGTGGTCGGACCCTACGAGGGCAGCAAGTCACGGGATGTCCTGATGAACCTGGCGGAGCTGGAGCACATGCTTGACTCCAGCGACGATGAGGAGTAGGCGGCTACGCTTTCAGCATGGCAAGTACTGAACACTCCTTCGACGTGGTGTCCGACTTCGACCGGCAGGAGCTGGTCAACGCTGTGGAGCAGGCCCGGCGCGAGATCGCGACCCGTTACGACTTCAAGGACGTGACTGCGGAGATCGAGCTGCAGGAGAAGGAGATAGTTCTGCTGGCGGCCTCAGACGGGAGGGCCGACGCCATGCTCGACGTGCTCAAGAGCAAGCTGATCCGGCGCAACCTCTCGCTGAAGATTCTGCTGCCGGGCAAGCCCGAGCCCGCCGCCAAGGGCAACGTGCGCCAGGCTCTCAAGATCCAGAAGGGGATAGACGAGGACACTGCCCGTGATCTCAGCAAACGGATCAAGGCGGGCCACCCCAAAGTGCAGGTCCGGATCCAAGGAGACGAGCTACGGGTGGTCAGCAAGGACAAGGACAACCTTCAAGCCGTGATCCAGGACCTTCGCCAGCTGGAACTGCCGGTGCCGCTCCAGTTCACCAACTACCGTTGACGACCGGCCCCCGGAGCAGCCGCGGGCGGTTGGTTAGAGGAGCCGCAGAGCGGGCGTGACCTGGTCTGCCCAGGCAGGAGATCTGGAGGGGTCCTTCCCAGGCGCAGGCCGTGTCTTGGTCCGAGCCATGGGGCCGCCCAGGACCACCATCGCCACCGCGGAGTCCTGCACCGGTGGCCTGCTCGGTGCGATCCTGACGGCGGTCCCGGGGAGTTCCTCGGTCTACCTGGGTGGGGTGGTCGCGTACGCCAACTCGAGCAAGCACAATCTCCTGGGGGTCCCAGCCGCCACGCTCACCCGCTGGGGTGCGGTGAGCCCCCAGGTCGCGGCCGCCATGGCGGCCGGGGTCAGGGAGCTGATGGGGGCGGGGATCGGGGTGGGGATAACCGGGGTCGCGGGCCCGGGATCCTCCGAGACCAAGCCGGCCGGGCTCATCTTCGTGGCCGTGGCGTCGGGTCGGGGCACCCGACTGGAAATGCGGGACGACGACCTGGGCCGCGAGGCAAATCGCTCAGCGGCCGTGGAACTGGCCCTGGGTCTGTTGGAGCAGGAGTTGGCGCTCTGAGCGGACATCAACTCTTGAGACCAGGGGCTGCGCCGTGCGGCCCGGTGCTGCTACAATCACGAACACGCGTTCCGTCAGCAGCCCCAGGGCCACAGCCAGGTCGCCTTGATCACGAATCCCGACAACCACGAGGAGGCCACCCAGATGAGCGTTACACTCGAGATCTCAGGGCGCTTGAACGGCACTGAGAAGCGTGATTCCAAGGAGTTGGCCCGGGTGAACAGCGAGCGGGAGCGGGCTCTGGCAGCCGCTCTGGGACAGATCGAACGCAGCTATGGGAAGGGCGCCATCATGCGGCTGGGGGACGCCAGCAGCCTGAGGGGAATCGAGGTGATCTCGACTGGTGCTCTGACCCTGGACCTGGCCCTCGGGGTTGGGGGGATCCCCAAAGGACGCATCGTGGAGATCTTCGGGCCGGAGTCATCGGGCAAGACCAGTCTCAGCCTGCACGTGGTGGCGGAGGCCCAGCGCGCGGGCGGGGTGGCCGCCTTCATCGACGCGGAGCATGCCCTGGACCCGGCCTACGCGGCCAAGATCGGGGTCAACACGGCTGACCTGCTCATCTCCCAGCCGGACACTGGCGAGCAGGCCCTGGAGATCGTGGAAGCCCTGGTGCGGAGCCAGGCCGTGGACGTGGTGGTGATCGACTCGGTGGCAGCCCTGGTTCCCAAGGCCGAGATCGACGGGGAGATGGGGGACACCCACGTGGGCCTGCAGGCCCGACTGATGTCGCAGGCGATGCGCAAGCTGACCGGGGCCATCAGCAGGTCCAACTGTTCGGTCATCTTCATAAACCAGCTTCGGGAGAAGGTGGGCGTCATGTTCGGCAACCCCGAGGTGACCAGCGGCGGTCGCGCCCTCAAGTTCTATGCCTCGGTGCGGATCGACATCCGTCGGATCGAGTCCCTGAAGCAGGGCATGGATGTGATCGGGAGCCGGGTCAAGGTCAGGGTCGTGAAGAACAAGGTGGCCGCTCCCTTCCGGACCGCCGAGCTGGACCTTCTCTACAACGAGGGGATCTCCTACGAAGGGAGTGTTCTCGACGCAGCCCTGGAGGCGGGGGTCGTGGAGAAGAGCGGGGCCTGGTTCAGCTACGGGGAGACCCGGCTTGGCCAAGGGCGGGAGAATGTTCGGGATCTGTTGCGAGGGAACTCAGAGCTCACCCAGGAGATAGCCCAAAAGGTGCGGCAGGCCGTCCTCGGCGATCCTGTGGCCGACCTCCCCGAGGGTGAGGAGCCGGCGGCGGCAGCGCTCATCTCCTGACCGCGGGCGGACCAACTGGACCGCGTCCTTCCCCTATGGGCCGGTGCCCAAGCGGTAGAATGCCACAGGTTCTAGTTGAATTTCTTCTTCCCTCCGAGTTTGGGAGGGTTTCACCGGGACGGGCTGGTGCCTAGCCTGCTGCCCGGAACTGCGAGGTGAGCACAATGACCGCCGCATTGGTGGCGCTGGTCGTCGTCTTGGCAATAGTCGCCGCGGGGGCCATCGTGTATGGGCTGCGGGCGTCTAAGCAGAACGGACTGCGCAATGCCAAGGAGCTCGAGGACCTTAGGGCCCAGCGAGTCCAGATTGAGGGGGAGCGTCGGGCGATCGGCCTTGAGGCCAAGGCGGAGGCGCTGCGAGTCAGGACCGAGCTAGAGGATGAGCTCCGGGAGCGCCGCTCTGAGATCGCCAGGCAGGAGCAGCGCATCCTCCAACGGGAGGAGCAGCTCGACCGTCAGCAGCAGGACCTGCTCCAGCGCAGTGAGACGGTGGGGGCGACGCTGCGAGCGGTCGAGGAGGAGCGTGCCCAAGTGGCAGCGCTCCAGGCCAGCGTCGGGCTCGAGCTTCAGCGGGTCGCGGAGCTCAGCCGCGACCAGGCCCGCCAGGAGATACTCGGCACCCTGGACCGGGAGTTGGTGGCGGAGAAGGCGGAGCTGATCCGGCATGCGGTCGGGGACGCCAAGGCCGAGGCCGAGGACCGAGCCCGGGAGGTCCTGGTCACCACGATCCAACGCCACGCGGCTGACCAGACCGGAGAGACGTCGGTGTCGGTGGTGCCACTTCCTAACGACGAGATCAAGGGGCGGATCATCGGCCGAGAGGGCCGCAACATCAGGGCCCTGGAGAGTGCCCTGGGCGTTGACCTGATCATCGACGATACCCCGGAGACGGTGGTCCTCAGCGGCTTCGACCCGGTCCGCCGCGAGGTGGCCAGGGTCACCTTGACCAAGTTGCTCAGCGACGGCCGTATCCATCCAACGAGGATCGAAGAGGTGGTCAGCAGATCCCGGGAGGAGGTGGCCACCAAGATCGCCGAGGAGGGAGAGAAGGCGCTGTTCGAGTTGGGGCTGCAGGGGATGCATCCCGAGCTGATCAAGCTGGTGGGCACTCTGCGCTACCGCTACAGCTACGGCCAGAACGTCCTGGCCCACGTCAAGGAAGTCGCGTACCTGTCCGGGATGATCGCCGCTGAGATTGGAGCAGAGGAGCATCTGGCCAAGGAAGCCGGAATGTTCCACGACATCGGCAAGGCGGTGGACCACGAGGTGGAGGGCTCCCATGCCATCATCGGTGGCGAGATCCTGAAGCGGTTGGGCCGCCATCCCGATGTCGTCGATGCGGTCCAGTGCCACCACTACGACGTCGAGCCCAGCACAGTCCTGGCCTTCATCGTCCTCAGCGCGGACGCGATCTCGGCCTCGCGGCCGGGGGCCCGTCGCGAGACCCTGGCCAGCTACATAAAGCGCCTTGAGAAGCTGGAGGAGATCGCCAATGGCTTTGACGGCGTGGAACGGTCATTCGCAATCCAGGCCGGCCGGGAGATCCGAATCCTGGTGCGCCCGGAGCGAATCACGGACGATCACGCGGTGGTGCTGGCCCGAGATGTCGCCAGGCGCATCGAGAGCGAGATGAGCTACCCGGGAACCATCAAGGTGACCGTGGTTCGTGAGACCCGCTCGGTCGACTACGCGAAGTAGGTCGTCCCGTTCCGACAGGTCGTCGGCACCAGGTCTCTGTGGCGAATTGGTGACAGGCGTGCCGCAAAACGTTCCCAGTGGGCACGTGGCATGCCACCGGCGGCTAGACTTCGGGGCGTCCGCTGGAGGGAGGATCTGGAACAGCTAGGGCCAGCGGGCGGGATATGAGATGGAGAAGGAGACATTGGCCTTCCTAACAGGGCAGATGAGAAGCCGCAGATCTGTGGGCGCGAGCGTCGGGTCTTGTGGAGAGGCTGATGAGTTCTCCTCCTAGAGTGGCGCGACGGCAGGATACACGCCAGCCCAGATGTGCTGATTCGTCGGTAGGGTCCCCGCGACGGCGGGTACAGGTCGCTAGAGGGCCAGCCAGTCCCCGGGAGCCCCTTGGCGTGTATCTCGTCGTCGGGACCGTATCGGGTTGCGCTGTCCTTGTCGCATCCTTATGGGTCAGGCCGCCATTCCAGTGGGCCACACTAGGTTTGCTGGTTGTACTTGTCGGCCTGTTGGAGTCAAGTGGCGCTGTGCCCTTCCAATTCGGGAATCTGAAAATCAACTTCAGCGCTAGGGCATATGCAACCATCGGGTCCGTCTACCTGCTGGGGATGCAAGCCGCTGTTGCGTCGACTCTGGCGTCTGTGCTCATCAGCACATGGACCAAGCGAGGCGTGTCGGTCAAGACGCTCTTCAATGCATCGATGACGTTCTTGGTCTGCGGGTCTGCCTACGGTGTGTTCGATGCTCTACGCAGAGCGGCAGGAGCAGACGTCTGGCTCCTCGTACTGGCAGGCGCTGCAGGGGGCTTCGTTGCGTGGGCCAGCAACTACTTTCTTCTGGGTCTGGTTCTAGCAGCCGAGCGAGGGGCAAAGCGATTCAGCCTGATTGGCTTTGTCCGAGGCGCAACACCATTGTCTGCCTACTACATTGGCTATGGGCTCACTGGCGTAGGCGTACTTGCCGCCAGCTACCGCATCTTCGCACCCGCGGCCCTGGTTACCCTAGCGGCCCCTGTAGCGATCGTGCAGACAGCTACCAACAGGTGGATCCGCGAGCAACACGCCCGAGTCCAAGAAGCGCGGAGCGGGTTCAACGCAACATTGGTCAGCCTGTCCAAGGCGATCGACCTTCGCGATAAGGACACAGAGGGTCACTGCCGCCGGGTCGTTGACTACTCGTTACTGATGGGCAGGAACCTGAATTTCACCGAAGAAGAGCTGACTAGGCTGTGCCACGGCGCCCTACTCCATGACATAGGCAAGATAGGCGTGTCAGACACCATTCTTCACAAGCCCGGGCCCTTGACGGAGGAGGAGTGGGCGGTGATGCGCACCCATCCAGAGCTCGGCTTCATGATGGTGGCGGACGTGAAGCAGTTGGAGAAGGCTAGGGAGATAATCCTGAACCACCACGAACGGTACGACGGCAAGGGCTACCCGAATGGGATCAGCGGGAGCGCCATCCCCTTAGGTGCTCGGCTGTTCACCATCGCAGATGCCTTTGATGCCATGATTTCGGATCGGCCCTACAGGCAGGGCATGAGCGTTGCCGCGGCCCGAGAGGAAGTCCGGCGGTGCTCGGGCACCCAGTTTGACCCGCTGTGCGTAGCCGCCTTTGATAAGATCAGCAACGATGAGTTGGAGGTGATAGCAAACCAAAGAGAGCATCCCACCGAGGAGATGCTCTCTTTCTGACTCTGGCAAGCGACTACTAGAGCCGCCCACAAGTCAGATCAAGGCCACTCTGCGAAGTCCCAAGTGCTCATGTGTATTCTCTCCTTCGACGAACTGCTACGTCCCTAGCCACGATGTTTGGCATGAGAACCCTTCAGAAACAGAATAGTCACGGAACGGTCAGTTGTGACGAGCCCTTGAAGTCGGAGTGACGAATCGGTAACATCTGACGGCAGGTTCCTGAGGCGATGGACAGGCTACCGGAGGGGCTGGCATTTGCGTGGACTTTGGGGCGTACACTTCGCCCCTGTCGGCTGCTCGCCCGATGAGTCGAACTGTGCAGGGAGGATGGGTTGAGGGGTCGCGCCAGCAGGCGATGGGCGCCTCTTCGAGTCCCTGGGTTCAGATCGCTCTGGCTGGCGGGGGTCTTGTCTTGGTACGGAGACTTCCTCACGCTCCCCGCTCTGCTGATAATCGCCTACCGGATCGGGGGACAGGCAGGGATCGGCATCGTGGTCGCCTTTCAGACGATCCCCCTGCTGGCGTTGCTGCCCTTCGGGGGCCAGCTCGGAGATCGGGGGGATCGGCGCCGAAGGCTGGTGGCTCTCGATGTGTGGCGAGCAGGTCTGGCGGCCCTGATCATGGTCGGGGCCCATGCCAACATCCTGTGGGTGGTGGTCGTGGCGCTGGCGGCCAGCCGAACCGCCAGCGCCCTCTACGATCCGGGGAGGCGGCGGCTGGTCCCTGTGGTCCTTCCCAGCCGCCTGGTGCCCGCTGGCAGCAGCCTGCTCTCCGTCGCGTCGGAGTCGTCAATTCTGGTGGCTCCAGCGCTGGGGGCGCTGCTGCTGCTGTTTGTCACGCCCTCGATGCTCATCCTCATCGACGGCGCCACCTTCCTGGCTTCGGCGGCGCTGCTGGCTCGAGTTGGGCCGCAGCCATCTGTGATCCGACCCGGTGCCGCCGCCGCCATACAGGGCTGGAGATCGCTGCGGCGTGGCTTTGATCTCCTCCTGCTCGACAACACGATCGGGCTGTTCGTGATCCAGGCCGGGCTGGGAGCGCTGGTCGCAGCGGTGATCACGGTGTACTTCGTGCCCCTGGTCCACCACGGCCTCCACCTGGGCACCAACCAGGTGGGGTTGATGTACGTGATTGTCGGGGCAGCCTCAGTGCTGGGGAGCGCTCTGGCGCTGCGCCACCCCCAGGTCAGGCGCCGCAGCCTGCTGGTGGTGGGTTACCTCCATCTGGTCGTTGCCCTGTTCGTGGGGCTGATGCTGGGCCCCGCGGGGGTGGTCGTGGCGCTGGCGGTGTTCGCGGGGACGGGGGCTCTCCAGGAGGTGTGGGGGCTGAACCGGCTGCAGACCACCACCCCCAGGGACGGGATTGGGCAGGCCTTCGGCGCCGCCCTCTGGTTCCAATACATGGGACGGGCGGCCGGGGCCGTAGTCGGGGCCTGGGGTGCCACCCATCTGCCCCAGGTCGAGTTCTTTGGGCTGGTGGTGGTGGCGGCGGTGGTGGTTTGTGCGCTTACGAGCGTCTCCAGGGCCTCGTTGTGGCGCCGGCGCTCGGTGAATTGGCCCCCTGGAGGCCCACCGCTGCCGCTGGAGCCTTAGAATCCTCTTCACGATCAGGTAAGCAATTAAGTTGTCAATCCATCCTCCGTCCACCGGCGGGAGCGCCGCCACCCCAGTGGAAGTACTTAAGGTCTCCGCCACCTCCCAGCCGGTCAAGGTTGCAGGAGCGATCGCGGGCGTGGTCAGAACCGAGCACAAAGTGGAGATTCAGGCGATCGGGGCCGGGGCCATCAACCAGGCGGTCAAGGCCATCGCGATCTCCCGTGGGTATGTGGCTGCCGGTGGACTCGACCTGGTGTGCATCCCATCCTTCATCGACATCTGCATCGACGGCGAGGAACGGACCGGGATCCGGCTCATGGTGGAGGTCCGCTGACGGCTGCGGTCAGGGCCGGCAATCGCTTCATGCCGCTGCCGATGGCAGAGGCGGCACCGCACCGAGAGCCCATCGTCGTCAGTGGCGACGGGGCTCCGCGCGTCCACATCTGGCAGATCGGATGCCAGATGAACACCGCCGATGCCGACGCTCTGAGTGAGGCGTTTGCGGAGATCGGGCTCAGGCCCGGAGCCGACCTCGCCGAGGCGGATCTCACGGTGCTGGTCACCTGCGCCGTTCGCCAGCACGCCGAGGACAAGGCCAACGCCAAGCTGGGGGAGCTCAAGGCTTGGAAGCGGGACCGCCCCGGTCGGGCAATCGCCGTCACCGGTTGCATGGTGGGAGAGCATGGTGGCGAACTGCTGCGGCGCTTCCGTCATCTGGACTACGTCTTCGACATGCGCGAGCCCGACGGTTTCCTGGCTCGGGTCCGGGATCTGTACCAGGGTGCGCTCCAGGGCCCGGTGCCGCTGCCGGCCTCGGATCGGCTCTGCGCCTATCTGCCGGTCATTCTGGGGTGCAACGAGATGTGCACCTATTGCATCGTGCCCTTCGTCCGCGGGCGGGAGCTCAGCCGACCGGCAGAGGAGATCGAGGCCGACGCCCGTCGCCTGGTGGGGCGCGGGGTGGCGGAGATCACGTTGCTGGGGCAGAACGTCAACTCGTATCGGGACCCGGACAGCGGCGCTGGACTGCCGGAGCTGATGCGCCTAGTCGACCGTGTCCCCGGCCTGAGGAGGATGCGTTTTTTGACCTCGCACCCGCGCAATGCGTCCCCGGATCTCTTCTCCGCCATCGCCGAGCTGGGCACGGCCTGCGAACAGCTGCACCTGCCGGTCCAGTCGGGCAGCGACTCCTGCCTGCGGCGGATGAAGCGCGAGTACAGCGTGGCCGAGTACCTGCGCATCCTGGAGCGAGCCCGCAGACGGGTGCCGGGTATCGCTCTGACGACCGACATCATCGTGGGATTCTGCGGCGAGACGGAGGCGGAGTTCGAGGCCACCTACCACATGCTGGAGACCGTTCAATTTGACACGGTGCACATCCAGGCCTATTCGCCCCGGCCCGGCACCGCCGCTTACCGGCGTGCCGACGACATTCCTCGCGAGGTGAAGAGCGAACGGCTCCATCGGGTTCTGGACCTCCAGCGAGGGATCAGTCACCGCCGCAACCAGGCTCTGGTGGGATCTCAGGTCGAGGTTCTGGTGGAGGGGTTGGGCCAGGACGGCAGGCCGTTCGGGCGCACCCGGCAGGGTCGGCTGGTTTGGTCGGACGCCCCAGCTGGGGCGGGCGATGTGCTGTCGCTCACGGTGACCTCCGCCACGGCTTGGCAGCTCGCCGCCGGCTGATGCCGGGTACTCAGGTCAGCGACACTTCGGCCGGCGCTCGACAGCTGGGAGCGGCCAAAGAGACTCCCGCTCTGCGCCAGTACCTCTCCTCCAAGCGCGAGCATCCGGACTGCATGGTCTTGTTCCGCCTGGGGGATTTCTTCGAGATCTTCGGCGACGACGCGGTCGAGGCGTCGCACCTGCTGGGCCTGACTCTCACTGGCCGCGACTTCGGTCGAGGAGGTCGAGTGCCGATGTGCGGTATGCCCCACCACAGCGTTCAGACCTACGCGGCCAGGCTGCTGGGGGCAGGGAGGAGGGTCGCAATTTGCGACCAGGTGGAGGCTCCCGCCAAGGGGGGCAAGCTGGTGGCCAGAAGGGTGGTGCGGGTGCTCACCCCGGGGACTCTGGTGGAGGACTCACTGCTGGATCCCAAGCTGCCCAGGCGCTGTGCCGGGATCGTGGCAACTACGGAGGGGACCGGACTCGCGGTGGTCGACTTCAGCTCTGCTGAGTGCTTCCTCTCGTTTCGAGCGGGCCACTCGGGCACGGCCGCTCTGCTCGATGAGCTGCGCTCATGGGATGTGGCAGAGGTCGTCCTGGCCGCGACGGATGTCACCACCCCCGAGCTGCCCGGGCTGGCCTGCACCCGCCTGCCCTTGGCGGCCTTCTCTGTCGAGGCCGGTCGCCGTCTTCTGAAGCTGGCTGGCACCGAGGCGCCGCGGCAGGGCCCTGCCGGTCTCCTCGACGCCGCCCTGCAGGCCATGGCTGGGGTCGCGGCCCACGGCTACGCTGGCAGCCTCTCGTTGGAGTCGTCCGGGCTCAGGGTTGCCTGGTGGATGCCCGGGCAGGTCATGGAGCTGGATCACAGCACGGTCCGGAACCTGGAACTGCTGGAGCCGGCGTCCCAGGAGGGCCGATCCTTGCTCAACCTGCTTGACCGCACCACTACAGCACCGGGCGGGCGTCTGCTGCGGAGCTGGGTACAGTCCCCTCTGGTCGATCTCGAGCGGTTACAGGCGCGGCAGGTGGCGGTTTCGGAGATGCTGGAGCGACAGCAGTGCCGTGGCGAGGTTCGCGCCCGGCTCCGAGGGTGTCGGGATCTGGAGAGGTTGACGTCGCGCTGCACGCACGGTCTGGCCGGGCCGCGGGATCTTCAGCAGCTGGCCCACACGATCAGCCAACTCCCCGAGGTCTCAGGGCTGCTCGACTCAATCACCGCCAGCAGAGTGCGTGCCCTACAGCCGGAGCTGATGATGGCGCCGATCGGGGTGGCGGAGCGGATCGCGGCAGCCCTGGTCGACGAAGCCCCCGTCCTGGCGCGAGATGGGGGGTTCATCCGCAGCGGGTACGACCAGGAGCTGGATCAGATCGTGGAAGGGGGGGCAGCGGCTCGGGAGTACATCTCGCAACTGGAGGCGAGGGAGCGGGAGCGCACCGGGATCAAGGGGCTGAAGGTCGGTTACAACCGTGTCTTTGGCTACTACCTGGAGGTTCGCGGGTCGCGGGCCGGGGGTCTGCCATCCGAGTACATGCGCCGGCAGACCCTGGTCGGAGCCGAGCGCTACGTGACGGCGGAGATGAAGGACCAGGAGGCCATCGTCCTCACCGCCCGCGAGCGGGCGCTGGCGCGGGAACAGGTCCTGCTCCGGGAGTTGCTGGAGATGACAGCGCAGGCAGCCCAGGAGTTGGGTCGCTGCAGTGCGGCGATGGCTGAACTTGACTGCCTGCTCACCCTGGCCGAGGTTGGCTCCGACCTGGGATGGGTGATGCCGGAGATCGATTCCGGCAAGTCACTGGATTTGCGCCAGAGCCGGCACCCTCTGGTCGAGGACGCCCTGGGTCCCGGCCGGTTCGTCCCCAACGACGTGTTGATGGATGGCGAGACCGAACGCATCTGGCTGATCACCGGACCGAACATGGCCGGCAAGTCGACCTTTCTGCGGCAGGTGGCTCTCATCTGTCTGCTCGGCCAGATCGGTTCCGCGGTGCCGTGCAAGGGCGCCCGCTGGGGCCTGGTGGACCGGATTTTCACCAGGGTCGGGGCCCAGGACGACCTGGCAGGAGGTCGCAGCACCTTCATGGTGGAGATGAGTGAGGTGGCCCAGATCCTCGAGCGCGCCACTCCCAGAAGCCTCTTGGTACTTGACGAGGTGGGACGGGGCACCAGCACCTACGACGGCATGAGCCTAGCCCAGGCGATTCTGGAGCATCTCCACGACGACCCTCGGGTCGCCGCCCGCACCCTCTTTTCCACCCACTACCACGAGCTGACGGAGCTCGCCCGCCTGCCCGCCCTGCGCAACTACCGTGCCGAGGTCTTTGAAGATCCCGACGGCGGGGACGTCACCTTCCTGCACACGATCGTCCCTGGCGGAGCCGACCGCTCATACGGAATCCACGTCGCCAGGCTGGCGGGCATACCCGAGGAGGTCGTGGCCAGGGCGAGAGCCATCTTGGTCGACCTGGAAGCGGCCCGACCGCTGGGCCAGGAGGCGCCGGCGGGGGAGCAGATGGCGCTGCCGCTGACGACCTCCCACCCCGTGATGGAGGAGCTGCGGGCGATCAAGGTCGACAGCATGACCCCGCTGGAAGCCCTGCAGAAGCTGGCGGAGTGGCAGGCGCACGCGTGAGCACCAGAGCTTGAACAGGGCCGGGCCACCGGGCAGGCGCATCCGAGTCCTTGACCCCGTGGTGGCCGAGGCGATCGCCGCGGGCGAGGTCATCGATCGGCCTGCGGCCGCGGTGAAGGAGTTGGTGGAGAACGCGCTCGACGCGGGGGCTCGGCGGGTCGAGGTGGAAATCGAGGGTGGAGGTGTCGATCTGATCCGGGTCGTGGATGATGGATCCGGGATGGCTCCCGCGGAGCTGGAGGTGGCCTTCCATCGGCATGCCACCAGTAAGCTCACCGCGATCGAAGATCTCGAGCGTCTGCGCACCCTGGGCTTCCGAGGTGAGGCCCTGGCGAGCATCGCAGCGGTATCGCGAGTGACCGTGGTCAGCCGGGCTGGAGACGGCGGGCGCGCCCATTCCCTCACCATCGAAGGCGAGCAGCGGCGCGGCCCCAGCGTGACCTCCGCCGCGGTTGGTACCGCCATCACCGCACGCGACCTGTTCCACAGCCTTCCTGCCAGACGCGCCTTCCTGCGCTCGCCGCGGGCCGAGGCCGCCGCCTGCAGCAGGGTCGTCGCCGACGCGGCACTTAGCCGCCCCGACGTCAAGTTCCAGCTACGGTCCCAAGGGCGACGGGTGTTTTCCTCAAGCGGCTCTGGGTCGCTGGCCGAGGCGGTGACCGCCGTTTTCGGCCGGGAGTCCGGTTCCGTCTTGCTGGAGGTCGCCCATGCCGACCAAGAGATGACCGTGGTTGGCCTGATAGGGGCGCCCGAGGTCGCCCGTCCGACCCGTCAGGGGATGGTGGCGATGGTCAACGGCCGGCGCATCCATCACCGAGGTATTGAGGCGGCGATATCGGCCGCGTACCGGGGCATCCTTCCGGCAGACCGCTTTCCGCTGGCGGTCCTCGACATCGGGTGCGACCCCGGGTTGGTGGATGTGAATGTCCATCCGGCCAAACGTGAGGTTCGGTTTCGAGATGAGAGGGTGGTCTTCGAACTGGTGCAGCGAGGGTGCTGGACGGCTCTCCAGCAGGTCAGCCCTCGC
This sequence comes from bacterium, assembly GCA_021795235.1. Classification (GTDB taxonomy): domain Bacteria; phylum Chloroflexota; class Dormibacteria; order Aeolococcales; family Bog-877; genus AG-12. The sequence continues at coordinate 30,628 of JAJYPP010000003.1, read as the reverse complement.
TCCTTTCCCATCTCGTCTGCCACGACCGGCGCCCCAGACCAGATCGCTGAACAGCTGCCCATTCCTCAGTTCGGAGAGGCGGAGGTCCCAGCCTCCAGGGGGGAAGCCGCGAGGGCGGCGAGCCTGGCCGAGCTGGCCTCGTGGATCTTTCTGGGGCAGGCCCACCAGCGGTACCTGGTGGCCCAAACCCCGTCAGGGCTGGCTGTCATTGACCAGCATGCGGCTCATGAGAAGGTCCTCTACCAGAGATGGCTGGCGGAGCTGCGGAATGGTTCTCGGCAGGCGCATGCCTCCCAGGGCTTGTTGGATCCGATCCTGATCGCGACCGAGGTGGGTGCCCTAGACCGGGCCACCGACGCTGGACTGGACCTGCTCAGCATGGGCTTCCAGCTGGAGCAGTTTGGGGAGACCACGGTGCGGTGTAGCGCGGCTCCGGTCGAGCTCCCCGTCGCGGCGATTCCCCAGGCCGTTCTTGACCTGCTGGAGATCGCGGAGCACGGTGGGGCAGGGGAGGCCGACCGGTGGCACCGGGTGGCTGCGTCCCTGGCCTGCCACAGTGCCATCCGCTTCGGGGACCGGGTGGGCGAGGTGGAGGCGTCGAGGTTGCTCAAGGATCTGGCCGCCACCGAGGGCGCGATCACCTGTCCTCATGGTCGGCCCGCCGTGCTGCTGCTGTCGGAGTCGCAGTTGCTGACAGCGTTCCAACGGCGATGACGAGCCGGTCAGGGCAGGTGGTGGCGGTGATGGGCCCGACGGCGTCTGGGAAGACCGGACTCGCCGTCGCTATGGCCAGGGCTCTCGGGGCAGAGCTGATCAACGCCGACTCGCGCCAGGCCATCTCGGAGTTGGCGGTGGGGGTCTGCAAACCGTCGCCCTCGGAGCTGGGGGAAGTGGTCTGCCACGGACTCGACTGGCGGCGGCTCGGCGATCGCTTCACAGTTGCCAACTTCGTGCAGTTGGCCGCAGCTCAAGTGCGGGACATCTGGGCGCGGGGGCGACTCCCCATTCTGGTCGGCGGGACTGGTCTCTACATCCGAGCACTGCTGGAGGGTTTCGACTTCGGAGGCGATGCCTTGGTGGCAGAGGCTCCAGCTCCCGTTGACCCTGTCGATGCCGCCCAGGCTCTCGCCGAAATACGAAGGGTCGCGCCCGCACGCTATCTCCAGCTGGATCAGCGCAACCCCAGACGGGTGGGTAGGGCGCTGGAGCTGGCCCGGCGGGGGAGAGTTCCGGCGCGGCGGCCAGGCGACTGGACGGCGGTGCGGATCGGCTGCGAGGTTGGCGCGGCGGACCTCCGCCACAGGATCCTCTTGCGCTCCGAGCGCATCCTGGGCCCGGAGCTTCGGCAGGAGGTGGAGGACCTGCTCCAATCCGGGCACGGTCGATCCGAGATCGCCGGGGCTGCCATCGGGTATGCAGAGGTCTTGGGGTGGATGAGTGGCGAGTTGACCAGGGAGGAAGCACTCCGCGAGGTCATCCGCCGCACCTGGCGCTACGCTCGAGCCCAGATGACCTGGCTTCGCAGGGAGCCGGATCTGGTATGGATAGACGCCGACGCTGAACATGAGGCGCTGGTCGGGAGAGCACTCGCCCTCGTCGGCCAGCGGTTTGGAGAGGAGCGAGGTTGAAGGAGCGGCGGGCGAGAGGAGCATCCCTGGGCCCGGGCCGGTTCACGGTCTTCGACGAGTCTCTGCAGGCTCGTGGAGAGCGAGCCTTCCTCCTCGGTTGGGCTTCCAACGAGGCCGCGATGGCGACGGTGGAGCAGGAAATGGAGGAGCTGCGCGAGCTCGCTCAGACGGCTGGGGCACAGATCGTGGGCTCGGATATCCAACGGCGGGCACAGGTGGATCCGTCGCTCTACTTCGGGCGGGGCAAGGTGGAGGAGGTGGCCTCCCTGCGCGAGACGCTCGACTTCAGTCTCCTGATTGCCAACGACGAGCTCTCACCTCGGCAGCAGCGCAACCTGGAGGAGGCGACCGGGGTCGCCGTGGTCGACCGCACCGGGTTGATCCTGGACATCTTCGCCCAGCACGCCCGCTCCCGGGAGGGCCGCATCCAGGTGGAGGCCGCCCAGTTGCGCCACCTGCTGCCCAGGCTGGCTGGCTCCGTCAGCCTGTCGCGCCCCGGCGGTGGGATCGGGACCCGGGGCCCCGGCGAGCAGAAGTTGGAGACCGACCGGCGGCGGATCAGGACCCGCTTGGCGTCGCTGGAGCGCGCGATCAAGCAGTTGGCCGAGGAGCGAGCGCTGCACCGGGCTGGGCGCCGACGCCTGCCGTTTCGATCAGTGGCATTGGTGGGCTACACCAATGCAGGCAAGTCCTCCCTGCTGAACGCCCTCACCCGTGGTGGTGCCCTGGCCGAGAACCAGCTCTTCGCGACCCTGGATCCCACCACCCGGGCGGTGCGGTTGCCGGGTGGTCAACCCTGTCTCCTGGTGGACACCGTCGGATTCATCCAGAAGCTCCCCCACGAACTGGTGGCAGCCTTCCACGCGACCCTGGAGGAGGTCAAGGAGGCGGACCTGATCATCCATGTTCTGGATGCCAGCCGGGCGGGCGCCGAGCGGCGCCTGGAGACCGTGCACCAGACCCTGGATGAGATGGGGCTGGCGGAAAAGCCCATGCTGCTGGCCGTCAACAAGTCTGACCTCTGTTCGCCTGAGTCGCGTCTCAGGCTGCAGATGTTCGCCCCCGAGCCCTACCTGGCGAGCCAGTTGGTGAGCGCCGAGACCGGACAGGGTCTCGGTGACCTGCGGGAGAAGATCGGAGAAGCCCTCAGTCGGGAGATGGAGGTGGTCGAGGCCACCATCCCGTACCACCACCTCCAGGTGCTCACCCGCTGGCGCCGCTATGGGGTGGTGGAGGCGGAGCAGTTCACTGCCAGCGGAGTCCGGGTACGAGGGCGAGTGCCACATTCCCTGGGGGCCCAGCTGGCGAGACTGATGGCTGCGGCGGATATGGACCCGCTGGCGGAGCCACCCCTCGCCTGATCGCGGGGGTGGCTCCGGTCGGCTATTGGTGCAGCAGGCGGATCACCGCGGTGACCTTGCCCTCGACCTTGGCGTCTTTGGTGATGATCGGTTCGTATGCCGGGTTGGAGGGTTGCAAGCGGACCCGTCCCGACTCCCGGTAGAAGCGCTTGACCGTGACCTCGGCCTCGCCGGTGGTGGCATTGTCGATGCGGACCACCGCCAGCGCCCCGTTGGCGGAGTCGGTGCCGGGCTTGACCACGACCAGGTCACCGTCGAAGATGCCGTCTCCGATCATGCTGTCCCCGTTGACCTTGAGGACGAAGGAGCCTTCGTCGCTGGCGATCTGGGGACCGAGGGCGATGTGATCCTCGATATTCTGCTCGGCCAGGATCGGGGCTCCCGCGGCCACCTGTCCCACCAAGGGGAGGGAGAATGCAGGCAGCCGCTCCCCGAATGAGTCGGTCAGGCTGACGGTCCTGGACTTGGTCGGATCCCGGCGGATCGCACCCTTGCGTTCCATGACGTTGAGATGGTTCTGGACCGTGGAACTCGAACTCAGCCCGACCGCTAACCCAATCTCTCTAACCGAGGGAGGGTACTCGCCGCGTCGAGCTCGGGAGCGCAGGTAGTCAACGATCTCCTGTTGCCTGGGGGTTAACGCGTCGCTCATAGGGCACCTCCTGAACCGGCCACGAGAACATATGGTCGAGTCGATGATAGCACGATACTGCGCCGGCCACAAACCCCTGTTCTGAAACGCCTGAGCGAGGCCCGGCGCTATGGGTTCTTGAAGTGGTGCCACTGACGTGGCGGCCTCAGCCTCGGGCTGGCTTGCGCAATCGCTGCTCTGTCTGGGGCTTGGACGCGGCCGGGAGACCGCTCTGGGCCGGAGGGTGGGAGGCCCGATCCTGAACGCAGGGTCCAGGTGACCATGTGACGAGTGCAAGCCCCCCAGCTTCAGCCGTGGGGAGGAGGTCAATTGGGTTCGTCTTTGACTTTGGGCGGGTGAAGCGCAGAGACTCAGGAGCCGTGGCCGTCGCGCGACTTCTTGGCAGACGCGAGAGTTGGGGGATGCTGTTGGGGCGGAGCCGGGAATCGGGATCGCGGAGCTGGCTCGGGCCGGCAGTGATCTGCGGGGCCATGGCAGGTCTCTATCTGTGGTTCGTCCATGCCTATGGGGTCAACGTCCCCTTCGAGGACGAGTGGCACATGGTCACGCTGCTCGCGAGCGTTCACCACGGTCAGCTGAGCATCAACATGCTCTGGGCGCAGCACAACGAGAATCGGATGTTGTTCGCGTATCTGGTGTTGCTGGTGCTGGAGTTGACCTCGCACTTCAACACCACCGTCGAGATGTACGCCAGCGCGGCGCTCCTGCTGGCGGCGATAGTGCTGATCTGGCGGCTGCACCGCACCACTGCGGGCGGGTGGTCCTGGGGCCTGGTGCCCGCAGCACTTGTCTTGCTCAGCCTGGCCCAGTTCACAATCTCCCTGCAGGGGTTCGCGGTCGCCATCTACATGGTGATCGCCTCCTTCGCGCTGGCGATGTGGTTGCTGGAGCGCAGCTCCGATAGACCGTGGCTGCTGGGACTGGCGGTGCTGGTGGCCGTGATCGGCTCGTACTCGTCGATCCAGGGGCTGGCCATCTGGCCGGCTGGGATCGCCTATTTTGTCGTTCGACACCGCTCTCAGCGCCAGATTCTCCTGTGGACCGGGGCTGGTCTTGCCACCTCGGCCTTGTATCTGGTCGGATTCAACTGGGCTCTGACCGGGGGCGGCGGGGTGGGGTCCGCCTTGTCTCAGCCACTCCTGTCGCTGCACTACCTGGCCCTCCTGGTTGGGAGCGCGGTGCCGCAGTCCAGCCTGCTCCACCTCGACCAGAGGACGCTGTCCGTCCTCGGGATCGTCATTCTGGCGGCGGTGGCGGCGATCTACTTTGTCGCCTACCGACTGCGGCCAGCGCCCGAGATGGCGGTCGCCATCGCGATCATCACGTTGGGATTGGTGGTGGACCTGCTCAATACCTTAGGAAGAGCCGGAGAAGGGGTGCCTTACGCCGCCAGTGGCCGGTATGTGGTATTCAATCTGTGGCTGTTGGCAGGAGTTTGGCTGGGCGCCTTGGAGGCCTGGCGGCTGCTTCGGAAGAAGAGCGCCGTACCAACCTTGGCGCTTTCGGGTGCGGCTGTCCTTGTGGGCCTCCAGATCGGTCTGTCGTTGCACTCCGGTCTGATCGCGGGCCAGGACCTTCACAAGCAGCGAGAGGTCGCAGTCCGGCTGGTGGCCCACTACGCCAACTCTCAGCCGGCTTTGGTCCGACAAGACGTCTATCCCTCTTACTCCGTGTTCGTTGAGCGGGCGATGATACTTCGGCATCTCCGGCTCAGCGTCTTCGCCCGAGTCGGCTGAAGCTGTTCAGCTCCGGCACTCCGGACCAGACCACAAGAGCCGGTTAGCAGTGCTCAGGCGGTCGGACCTCGGTGAGGAGCGGACGTCGCGGCAGGTGGTTTGGTTCGACAAATGGGACTCGGCTTGACAGCGGTACGTCTGTTCGCTATACTGCGAACCCATGTTCCATATCACGCCGCGCGGAGACAGCTGTACCCGAACCCGGGGGCGGAGACCGCCATGGCAGCGCGAGCGCAGACTCGTCGTGCGCTTCCTGGTCCTTGCGGCCCTGGTGGGTGGTCTCATGACCAGTGGTGTGCTGGGCAGCCAGCGCGGAGCGGGGCTGTGGGTGTCGGTTGCTCAGGGGCAGAGTCTGTGGTCGATCGCGTCGCGCCACTATCCCCAGACCGATCCACGCCAGGCCGTCTACGACATCAAGACCGCCAACCACCTTCAGACTGACTACATCTACCCCGGCGAACGACTGCTGCTGCCGGCGGAGTGACCGGGATTCTCCACCACCCCCCATCCCAGCACGGAGGATGGCTGGATCTGGAGCCAGCTGGCACACCAGCTGAGGTCCCCCAGCTTGGTCTCAGCACCGCCTAGGACCGCCGCGGGCAGGTCGGTGGTTGCCACCGCCCTTGATGGCCCCTCGACCCGGACGACTCGATGTCCAGGGGCGGACTCCGGCCCTACCAGGACGGCTGCCCACGGGTGGAGCGCGAGGTGGCTCATGCGCCGGGCTTGTTCGCCAGCCGGTATGAGCGTCAGACCGCTGAGATCCATGTGAAATGAGACTGGGATCACATGGACCCGGTCGCCCGCGAAGGCAAGTGCGCAGAACCGCTGCCCCAACAAGAATCGGAGGATCTGAGAGGCGCTGAGGCGGGTTCCCTCCGGCCAAGCGGCGCGCAGGCCCAGGCCGGCCCGGGCCCACGATCGCCGCAGCAGGCGCTCCAGCTCGTCTGGGCCGTTGTCGGGGAGGTGGACCATGTCGGCAATGATGTCAGGGCCAGCTGCCGCCGGTAAACTGGCCGCTGATGGAAGGGTTGGATGCCGCCACCATTCGCCGACTGCAAAGCTTGGTGACCTCGACTCAGCTGAAGCGGAGGCTGCCCAGCCTGGTCATGGTGGTGCAGGAAAGAGGTCAGCAGGTGGGCGCCTTCACCGCCGGCCTGGCCGACTTGGACTCTGGTCTGGCGGCGGGGTCCGATGTTCAGTATCGGATTGGTTCGATCACCAAGACGCTGACCGCGGTTGCTGTCATGCAGCTGGTGGAAGCGGGAAGGCTCGACCTGAATGACACCCTCGGCCAGCACTGGCCGAAGGCGCCGCATCCAGACCTCCAGGTCTCGGCCCTCCTGTCGCACACGTCGGGCTTGCAGCGCGAGCCGGTGGGAGAGGTCTGGGAGACCCTGGTCTTGCCCACCCGCGACGAACTGCCGCAGAGCGCCGCCGACGCTCGTCGCCTCTACCCCGCCGGAAGCTGGTGGCACTACTCCAATCTGGCCTACGCCCTGCTCGGGGAGATGGTGGCGCAGATCTCCGGACTCAGTTGGGAGGAGTACATCCACCGGCGCCTTCTCCGGCCCCTGGGCATGAACCGGACCACCCTCCGGCCGACTTCTCCCAGAGCCACCGGCTACGCGGTCTCCCCGTACTCCGATGAGGTCGCGGAGGAGCCCGCGGTCGACAGCCAGGGGATCGCCCCCGCAGCCCAGATCTGGAGCACGGCCGCAGATCTGGGAACGTGGTCGAACTTTCTCAATTGCGGCCATGCCGAGGTCCTGCGGTCAGAGGTGCTCCAGGCCATGCGGGCGCCGCGGGTGCTGGCCGACCTGGATGGATGGCGGCTGGCCTGGGGCCTGGGCCTGATGCTGATGCGCAGTGGAGACCGCGTCTACCACGGGCACACCGGCTCAATGCCCGGCTTCCTGGCGGCCTGCTTCAGTTCGCCAGGACACGACAGCGGGGTCGCGGTCGTGACCAATTCCACCGCTTCCCTCCGGATCGGAGCGCTGGCGGCCGAGGCGCTGAATATCCTGACCGAGCGCGACGCGGGCCGTACCTGGATGCCGGGGCCGCCTGTGCCCGACACGGTGAGGCCGCTGCTGGGAAGGTGGTGGTCGGAGTGGAATGAATGGGTCTTCAGCTGGCGGGAGGGTGCGCTGGTCTCCATTCCCGCGGACGCGCCGGAGGGGGCGGACTGGGAGCGTTACCAGGAGGTGGGGCCGGACCTGTACCTGTGCGCGTCCGGGCCGGAGCGAGGGGAGGAGCTGCGGATAGTGCGGGGCGAAGACGGTGGAGTGGAGAAGATGTATCGGGCTACCTATCCGATGACCCGCGAGCCCAAGCCGTTTGGAGCGGCGGCGGCAGACCCTCAGCGCTCCTGACTGGCCGGCGCGATCCACACCGTGGCCAGAGGTGGCAGGGTCACCACCGCGGAGTTGGGCAGGCCGTGCCAGGGCAACCCGTCAGCGCGGATCTCGCCCAGGTTGCCCTGGTTACTACCCTGGTAGTAACCACTGTCGGTGTTCAGAACCTCCTGGTAGGGACCCGGGCCGGGGAGCCCGATCCTATAACCGTGCCGGGGGACAGGTGAGAGATTGCAGAGACAGGCCACGTGGCGCTGGCCGTCCGCTGCAAAGCGCACGAAGGCGATCACATTGGCGTCAGCATTGCTGGCATCGATCCACCGGAAGCCCTCCGGGGTGAAGTCGCGCTGGTGCAGGGCCGGCTCTCGGCGATAGACCCGGTTCAGGTCGCGGACCAGCTGCTGGAGGCCCTTGTGGAACGGCTGCTCCAGCAGGAACCAGTCCAGCTGTTGATCGGCGTCCCATTCCGCGCGCTGACCCCATTCCTGGCCCATGAAGATCAACTTCTTCCCGGGATGGGCCCACTGGTAGGCCAGCAGAGCGCGCAGGTTAGCGAACTTCTGCCAATCGTCTCCCGGCATCTTGGCCAGCAGGGAGCCCTTCCCGTGGACGACCTCGTCGTGGGAGAGCGGCAGCATGAAATTCTCACTCCACGCATACATCAGGCTGAACGTCAGGGTGTTGTGGTGGTAACGCCGGTAGACGGGGTCATTGGAGAAGTAGTCAAGAGTGTCGTGCATCCAGCCCATGTTCCACTTCAGTCCGAACCCGAGCCCTCCAGAGTAGGTGGGGCGGCTGACCCCCGGCCATGAGGTCGACTCCTCGGCCACCATCAGGGCCCCCGGTTGATCGTGATAGACCAGCGAGTTCACCTCGCGCAACAGCTCCACGGCTTCCAGATTCTCGCGGCCCCCGAATCGATTGGGAAGCCACTCGCCCTCCTTCCGGCTGTAGTCCAGATAGAGCATGGAGGCCACCGCATCGACCCGCAGCCCGTCCACATGGAACTCGTCGAACCAGTAGAGCGCGTTGGCGACCAGGAAATTGCGCACCTCCCGGCGGCCGTAGTTGAAGATGGCGGTGTTCCAGTCCGGGTGGACCCCGAGTCTAGGGTCAAGGTGTTCATAGAGGGCGGTGCCGTCAAAGTGGCTGAGGGCGAATTCGTCCCTGGGGAAATGGGCGGGGACCCAGTCCAGGATCACCCCGATCTGGCGCTGGTGGAGACGATCGACCATGTGGCGGAGGTCGTCGGGAGATCCGTAACGGGCGGTGGGTGCGAAGTAGCCGCTCACCTGGTAGCCCCAGGAGCCTCCGAAGGGATGCTCCGCCACCGGCATCAGCTCGACATGGGTGAATCCCATCTCGGCGCAGTAGTCGCCCAGCTGCTCGGCCACCTCCAGGTAAGTGAGCAGCCGCCCGCCGTCCTCACCCCCGCGGCGCCATGAGCCCAGGTGGACCTCGTAGACGCTGATCGGCCGCTCCAGAGGGTCGGCCGCCGCCCGGGATTGCAACCAACCCTGGTCGCTCCAGCTGAAGTTGGAGCTGGCCACCACGCTGGCGGTGCGAGGGGGCACCTCCATGGCCTGACCGCAGGGATCGGCCTTGTACACAGCCCCGCCGTCCGGATGGAACACCCAGAACTTGTAGAGCGCTCCCGCGCCTACTCCGGGGATGAAGAGTTCCCAGAAGCCGCTGGAGCCCAGGTTCCGCATTGGCAGCCAGCTCGCGTCCCAGCCACTGAAGTCCCCCACCACCCGCACCCCGGTGGCGTTGGGTGCCCACACGGCGAAAGCTGTCCCGTCAACCCCCTGATGGCGCCTGGGATGGGCGCCGAGATGGCGGTAGAGAAAACGATCGCGGCCCTCCGCCAGCAGGTGGATGTCGGTCGGTCCCAGCGTGGGGGAGAGGGAGTACGGATCGGCCCAGCCTTCAGCTCGGGCCTCTCCCGACATCAGCTGGTACGCCTGCTCGCCCACGCTCAACAGGCGCTCGGCAAGATCCGCCTGGCGATGGTCAAGCAGGATCTGATGGAATCCTGGGGGACCGGGTACAGGGCGGGATGGGATCAGATCCTCGCCCAGTCGGCAGGCCAGGGCGGGGAGGTCGGGCCTGAAGCTCAAGACGGTGGCGCCGGTGGGATTGCGATGGAAGCCCAGCAGGGCGTGGGGGTCGTCGAACCGAGCCTGGGTGATGAGGCCCAGCGAGTCGGGGTCCGGAAAGGTGGAATCGACTACCTTCACAAGGCCGCTCCATGAACGAGTCTGGCGATACCCTCAAGTGGGATTGTGAGCCACTCTGGCCGACTGCGGAGCTCGTAGGCGACCTCGTAGAGGGCCTGGCCAATTTCCAGCACCGTCAGCAGGTCCTTCTGGAAGGACTGCGATGGACCGATCAGGGCCGGGACTCCAGGCTCGTTGAGGTAGGCATCCCAGAATTCGGCGCGCATGATTGCGGCCCAACTTCTCCCGTACGGAGCCAGGGTGCGCGCCGTGGCCTCATCAGGGTGTGCCTGCTGGCGGAGGGCCACGGCGGCCGCATAGTCGAAGGAGCGCAACATGCCGGCGACGTCCTGAAGCGGACTGCCGTGGGCCGAGCGCTCGGCCACCGAGATCGCGGGCCGTCCCTCGAAATCGAGCACGTGCCACCCAACATCGGTTCTCAGCAGCTGGCCGAGATGGAGGTCACCGTGCACTCGGATGGCCAGACCCTCGGGCTTGTCCTGTCCCACGCGCCGCAGCATATTCCGGAGCCGGGCCCGGTTTACCCGCAGGGGCTCCAGCCGGGGGTCAGGATCACCGAGCAGGGCCGTCAGATCGTGCTCGATGCGCGCCTGGGCTTGGCGGAGATCCGACTGGTCGAGGGGGCGCGCCCTAAGCGAGTGCTCCACCTCAGAACTGGCGAGCGCAAGATGCATTTGCGCGGTGAGCGTTCCCATCTCGCGGGCGGCGGCCGTGAAGGAGCCGCCTTGAGACCTGACCGCGTCGTCGCACAGCTCCTTGCTGGGCACCTCGCCGTCGGCGTCGAGCAGGAGGTCGGCCTGCAGGTCCCGAAGTGAGGTCAGCGCCAGCGTGAAGCCATCGGTGCCGTTGCGGAGGTAGGTCTGGAGCATTCCCAGGGAGTGGGTCTCTCCGGCAATCGTGGCCTGCAGTGCCAGCCACGGTCTGGCGATGCCTGAGAAGCCAGACCGATCCAGGGCCTCCAGAAGCTGCAGCTCGGGGTTGACCCCCCCCCACAGTCGGCGGAATACCTTGAGCAGTAGCCGTTCCTCGTAGACGACCAGGGAGTTGCTCTGCTCCAGGGAGAGCGTTCGGGCGGAAGTGGCGCTCTCCTCGATCTGGAAGCCCTCGCGAAGCACCCTGCAGGCCAGCTGGCCGGCGGGGTCCCCAGGTACGGCTGCCACACTGACCAGGGCGGTGAGCAGCACCCCCGCCAGTTCGGAATCGGCCAGGGCGTCCAACAGCACCATCGCCTCGCCGCCATCGGCCGGGGGCAGCTCGGCGAAAAGAAACTGGGGCGTGGCCGAAACCGGCGGCGGTCCGGAACGGACCCCCAGGGGAAGCTGGTAGCTGGCTGACCCACCGTCTGCGAAGTCGACATCCACCAGGGCCAGCAGCACCGCCGGCAGCTCGCGCCGTAGCCAGAAGATGGTGCGCGGTCGGAGTCCCGTGGGCTGCCTCTGCTTATCAGCGAACCAACGCTGTTCGGGTAGCTGCGGCAGCAGCATGTCCCAGATGGGTTCGAGCTGGGCGGAATCCAACGGCAAGGTCAAACGGGGTCCTCGATTCGAAACCAGTAGAAGCCGTGTGGCCCCATCGCCAGGGGATACGGCTGCTCATCGATGGCGGGGAAGGGCACCCGGCCCACCAGCTCGACCGGCACCTTGCCGGCGAACTGGGCGAGGTCCAAGGTCGCGGGCTGGGAGAACCGGGAGAGATTGTTCACGGAGAGCACCACCTCATCCGGCGAGGATCGCACGAACGCGAAGACCGAGGGGTTATTGAGTTCAAGCACCTGGAACTCTCCGCGTCCGAAGACCGGGTGCGCCTGGCGCACCTGCAGGAAGCGCCGCAACCACTGCAGCAGAGAGCTCTGGCTGCGCAGCTGCTGTTCCACATTGCAGGCCTGATACCCGTAGAGCGGGTCCATGAGTGGTGGCAGATAGAGCTGTGCGAAGTCGGCGGTCGAGAAGCCGGCGTTGCGGTCGGCGTTCCACTGCATGGGAGTGCGCACCCCGTCTCGATCGCCCACGTAGATGTTGTCGCCCATCCCTATCTCGTCCCCGTAGTAGAGGATCGGAGTTCCGGGCAACGAGAGCAGCAGCCCGTAGAAGAGTTCCATCTGGCGCCGCCCGTTCCCCAGCAGCGGGGCCAGGCGACGCCGGATACCCACGTTCAACTTCATGCGCGGGTCCCTGGCGTACTCCGCGTACATGTAGTCGCGTTCGCTGTCGGTGACCATCTCCAGGGTCAGCTCGTCATGATTTCGTAAGAAGATGCCCCACTGGCAGTTGGAGGGGATGGGCGGGGTGCGGCTGAGAATCTCGGTGATGGGGTAGCGCTGCTCCTGGCGCAGGGCCATGAACATGCGCGGCATCAAGGGGAAGTGAAAACACATCTGGCACTCGTCGCCGTCGCCGAAGTAGTCCCTGACGTCCTCGGGCCATTGGTTGGCCTCGGCGAGCAGCACCCGATCGGGGAATTCGCGATCGACCTCGGTCCGCAGGTGCTTCAGGAAGGCGTGGGTCTCGGGCAGGTTTTCGCAGTTGGTGCCCTCGCGCTCGAACAGGTAGGGGACCGCGTCCAGGCGAAGCCCATCCAAGCCCAGCCGCAGCCAGAAGCGGACCACATCCAGCATCGCCTCCTGGACTTGGGGGTTGTCGTAGTTGAGGTCGGGCTGATGGCGGAAGAACCGGTGCCAGTAATAGGCTCCCGCCCGGTCGTCCCAGGTCCAGTTGGAGGTCTCCGTGTCCACGAAGATGACCCGGGCATCCCGGTAGCGAGCTGCGGTGTCGCTCCAGACGTACCAGTCGCGGCGGGGGGAGTCTGGGCCTTGGCGCGACTCCTCAAACCAGGGATGCTGATCACTGGTGTGGTTCATGACCAGATCCGAAATGACCCTGATGCCGCGCTCGTGGGCGGCTGCTATCAGCGCCCTAAAATCCTCCACCGTGCCGTAGTCGGGGTGGACCTGATAGAAGTCCGATATGTCGTAGCCACCGTCGCGCAGGGGCGACGGGAATAGCGGCAGCAGCCATATGCAGTCGATCCCCAACCAATGGAGGTAGTCGAGCTTGGTCGTGAGCCCGGCCAGGTCGCCCACGCCGTCTCCATCGCTGTCGTAAAACCCGCGGCAGAACACCTCGTAGATGACCGCGTCGCGGTACCACTGCGGATCGCTCTTCAATGTCATGAGCCGACCTGGAGAATGTGCCCGGGATACCTGCGCGGATCCAGGCTAACGTAATTGTGCGGACCCTGCCAGCTGAACTCCTCACCAGTGAGCAGGTCGCGCACCGAGAAGCGCTCGTCGGAGCCGACTCCCAACTTGGCCAAGTCGAGGTGCACGGTGGTCGCGTGGGCCTGCCAAGGGTCGAGGTTGACCACCATCAGTAGCGCATCGTCCAGCCCTGGGGTCGTCTTTGAGTAGCACATGATGGCCGGATCGTCGCTCCAGTGGAAGTCGAGCCTGCGGAACTGACGGAGACATGGGTGCTGGCGGCGGATCTCGTTGACCCTGGCGATGAGGGGGCGAAGGCTGTGCGCCGCGGTGAAGTCACGCGGGCGGAATTGATACTTCTCGGAGTCTAGGTATTCCTCCCGGCCGTCGTGCACAGCATCTCCCTCGGCCAGCTCGAATCCGCTGTAGATACCGTAGCTGGCGCCCAGGGTGGCGGCCAGCAGCAACCGGTAGCGGAATGCTCCGGGACCGCCCCGTTGCAACTCCTCGGTGAGGATGTCCGGGGTATTGGCGAACAGATTGGGTCGGAGGTAGTCGACGGTTTCCGTGGACAGTTCGGTCAGGTAGGCGGTCAACTCATCCTTGGTGGTGCGCCAAGTGAAGTAGGTGTACGACTGCGAGAAGCCCAGTCTGCCCAGTTCCCGCATCATCGCCGGGCGGGTGAACGCCTCCGCCAGGAGAACGACCTCTGGATGCTCCTGGCGGAGCCTGGCGATCACCCATGCCCAGAAGGGAACTGGCTTGGTGTGGGGGTTGTCGACTCGGAAAATACGCACCCCCTGGGCTATCCAGTGCTCGAGGATCTGGTAGCAGGCCTCCCACAGGGATCTCCAACTGCGGCAGCTGAAGTCCAACGGGTAGATGTCGTCGTACCGCTTGGGTGGGTTCTCGGCCGGGCGAATGGTGCCGTCGGGACGGTGGGCGAACCAGTCTGGGTGCTCGCGGACCCAGGGATGGTCGGGCGAGCACTGCAGAGCGTAGTCCAGCGCGATCTCCATACCGAGAGCTTCTGCCGTTGCTAGCAAGTGACGAAAGTCGTCGAGGGTTCCCAGCTCCGGGTGGATCGCGGTGTGGCCGCCCGCCTGCGAACCTATTGCCCAGGGGCTCCCGGGATCCCCCGGGCCAGCCACGGCCGCGTTGTTGGCGCCTCGTCGGTTGGTCTCGCCGATGGGATGAATGGGCGGCAGGTAGACGATGTCGAATCCCATGGCGGCTATGTCCGGCAGCGCGGCAGCGGTGCTCCGCAACGTCCCCGAGTGCGTGCCATCGGAGCCCTGAGAGCGGGGGAAGAGCTCATACCACGCACCCGCCATCGCCCGGGTCCGCTCCACCCACATCGGCAGCGGCTGACTCTGCGCGACCGCTCGAGCTGGAACGATCTCTCCCAGTAGCTCCACCAAGCGCTCGGCCGTCAAGAACCCCAGCTGCTGGTCCTGGTCCGCGCGGCGGCTGGCCCGTCCTTGCTCGGCGATCCGAAAGCGGTGGGGTGGGGGGATGCGTCGCAGGCTGCGCTCGAGAAGGTCCCAGCCGGCCTCCAGCTCGGGACCGGGATCGGCCCCGACCTCAATCCGCCTGAGGATGTCCGCCCGCCAGGTGCCGAAGTGATCCTCCCAGGCCTCGACCCGATACTCCGCGGGGCCGATCTTGGGAAATGACACCTCCCCATACCAGAAGTCATCGTAGCCTGGGATCAGGAACGAGGCCCGCCAGGCCTCGGGGCTAGAGCCAAGGCCTCGCCACAGCACCCGGGCCCTGAGTCGCGACCGACCGTCGCAGAAGATGCGGGCCTTGATCGGAACCGTCTCGCCCTGAGCAGCCTTGGCCGGCCGCCGACCGCAGTCGACGGCTGGTGTGATCTCCGCGATCTGGACTCGGCGGATGCTAGAGGGGAGGGGAGGGGGAGCGGATCTGCTGGGCATGCGTTGCACCGCCTTAGCTTGCCAAAACATGGCCCTCCCGTGCCGATCGTGAGTGCGGCGGAAGTTCCTCAGACCACCGACATCCTCTGGTGCTGAGTGCTGGAGGATGTCGGCCGGCGAAGGTGAGGGGCTGGCCTCGAGGTGGCGGCGGCTCCTCCCAGGTCACCGCCGCCGCATGGCTGCCCAGGGGCCTCAGGCGTTCCCTCTAATGATCCATCGACGACCAGGATGGTGGCCCCGAAGGGGCGCCGGGGCCGCCCCTGGTCTGGTCAGGCAAGCGCCAGAAACAGCCGTTCGAGGTCGGCCTCGGTGCCGCCAGGCTCTGCGGAACCCGCATCGGCCTCCAGGCACTGGCGCATACCGCAGGCCACGATCTTGAAGCCGGCCCGGTCCAGGGCTCGCGAGGTCGCCGCCAGTTGGGTGACCACCTCGGTACAGTCGCGGCCCGATTCGATCATCGAGATGACCCCAGCCAGCTGGCCGTGGGCACGACGCAAGCGCCTGACTATCTCTGCCGCGTCCGCCGTTCGCAATTCCACGGGATGGCCCTCCTCGACTGTCCTATCAGCCGCTGGGCGTACCAGGGCCGGAGCTGACTCCAAGCGGGAAGCCTCGCCGACCTGTATTATACCCCAGGGGGTATCGCAAGTCCCTTATGGAGGCATTCGGTGCAAGAAGTTGAAATCGACGCATTTGCGGTCGCGCACGCCAGCGGCGCCCCAGTGGTGGACGTCCGCGAGCCGCACGAGTACCGCCGCGGACATGTGCCAGGAGCCCAGCTGATCCCATTGGGCGTGGTGCCGCTGCGGATTCGGGACCTACCCAAGGACCGGCCCGTGTATGTGATCTGCGCCAGCGGCCATCGCAGCTACGCTGCCGCCCAGGGCATGGCACGGGCCGGGATCGACGCCCGGTCCGTGCGCGGAGGCACTCGCGCTTGGACCAAGGCCGGCCGACCGCTGTCTTTGGGCAAGCAGTAACCGGAGCGGCCTGGCGGCTCGGAACCGAACTTCCACGGGTTCCCCTATGGGACATCCGCGTTCGGCCGATCCAGATGGAACTCATCGCCCCGACGGTCCTGTACGGCCGCCAGCTCCGGCAGGTCGCCGGCCACGCGCTGACAGTGGCCGACCAACGTCTCTACGCGGAGCTGACCACCCGCTACATCAGAGAATGATGCCCTTCCGACCGGCGAGAGGCGTTCAGCCTTGGCGACGCCGCCAGGGCGCTCGGCCACGCCACACTCGGCGGCGAGACCCGGCGCCTCATCCGCCAATCCCTGGTGAGGCTGAAGGGAGCCGTAGTGGAGTCCGCTCCCTGGTCTTCTCATCGCCGATGGCCCAGACGACGGCGACTGATTTGGGCGCGGAGAAGGTGCAGTCGGCGGCGGCTGTGTGGACGCCGTGGGCAAAGCGGACCAGCTGCTCGCCGGAGCGGGGGTCCCGGCCCTGCCAGAGGGAGAGGAGGTCTTCGCGCTGCACTTCGCCGGAGAGGCCGAGGGCGGTGGCGCCCTGGCCGAGCCACTGGCCGGGACCCTCGGCGGGCCGACCCTCATGTCCCAGGTAGTAGTCGCCGCGACGGCGCTCGGGCCCCTGGCTGGCAAGGTACGCGACCTAGCGCACGGTGTCCCCGGCAGCGATCTTCTGGACGGTCATCACAGCTGCAAGCCCTCCATCTCCACGACTCCAGCCCAGCCCGGCCCAGCATGTCATCCGCACAGTTTGTGCTGAGGAGGAGGTGCAATCCCGCAAGCACAGGCAGGGCGCTAAACTGCCATACAGTTAGGAGTGGGGCAGTCATCCAGATCACACGGGCGGCTCGAAAACATGGAATCACCGATGAGCAGATGCGCTTCGTCATCGAGCACTGCGGGTTGGTATTCGGCCAGCCGGCACCGGTCGGGGGGTCGGGCAAGGCCGGGTCGTCTACCTCGGCGATGACGCCTACGGCGTCCCTCTGGAGGTGGTCGCGGTGGCCAACGCAGTCGGCGACCCGCGGGTAATCCACGCGATGAAGCTGCGAGAGAAGTATCGACGCGAGTACGAGGAGGCCGTGCCATGGCGAACCCAGCCTTCGTCTTGAAAGACGGGACGGTTCTCACCCCGGAGCTGGAGGAGGAGCTGTCGCGAGAAGCAACGGCCGGCTATGACATCTCCCTGGCTCGGCGCGTCTACCTACGCCCCGGCCGCCCCGCCAAAGGGGAAGCTCACGGGGAGTCACCGAAGGTCAACACCCGTGTCCCCGCCGATGTCCACGTCGCAGCACGTCAGCGGGCGGAGGGCGAAGGGACCACCCTGTCGGCGGTGGTGCGGAGGTTGCTAGCGCAGTACGCGGCGGGGAGCCAACAGAGCAAGGGGTAGCCAACGCTACGGTCGGAAACCCCGGATCGCTGTCCCATACACCGAGGTTAGGTGACGCATCCGGGTGAACTTCAAGGCACAGAGCCAGACGCGGTACCGCAAGCACAGCCACTGGTCGATGTCGACGCTCTGGACCGCCGAGGAGACGCGGGCGGAGACGACGACGCTGCCGGCGGTGGCGGCTGAGCCGGGCGCGTCGGCCAAGCCCAGGACCAGGCCCACGGCCCTGCGTGCCGGCACGGGGAGCATCCCGTCCCTGACCCACTGCTACGAGCCTCCTGAGTATGCGGTCGCCGGATGAATGGCTCGCAGTCCCGCCGACGCCTTCAAGTTCATCATCCCTTACTGAAGCGCATTCCTCTGGCACCAGTCGGCAACCCTGGAGCGGCAGTGGCTGGGGCGTCAGGCACTCGTGGAATGGCCTGCTGATCGCGCCTGGCAAGTCCGGGCCGCGGCCCAGGGGCGGACCCCGGACTTGCAGCGGCGGCGGGGATTGAGGTCTCCCCGGCGTTCAGCCATGAGCTATAGATAAGAGACCTTATCACTAGCCCACGGCATACCCCGAGATCGAACAGCGCCCGTCCACCCCTCCCCGCCAGCCGCGGAGTCACCAGCCGGGTACCTCGTCGTTGAGCTCTCGCAGGATGTCCAGATGGCCACTCTGGGGCGGCTCGACCATGTGCAGCATCACCCAGGGGCTGGACACGCTCCGACGCGGTCTCTTGGACATGCCGTCCAGTTCCCGGATCGCAAAGATCAGGCGCCTTGCGGGGCAAGTCAGACGGTAGTTGGTGACCAGCTGGATGATGTCGGTCCCTACCTGCAGGGTGAATTCCGCGTTGACCGTGGCTGCCGGTTCGTGGCGGCGGCAGATCCGCGCCCTCCAGGATCTCCTGGAACCACCGGCGGTCGACGTAGCCCAGGTGGCGGAGGGGTCCGGCGCAGGTCGTGGGCGGCGATTGTAGCGACGTCGATTACTTGTACGAACACATGCTCCCCTGTGCTGGGGTGCGACCCGGGGCCAGACTGGTCTATCTTTGTGGCAGAGGTGACTGAGGTTCCCATGCCACCATGACCTTCGATTCGTCGGCTCCGTTGGTGCTGCCCGGGGTGCTGGGCGGGGCCGCCTGCCTGTGGCTGCGGCGTCGCTCGCCGCCAACGTGGTTGCGGGGTGTGATCTTGGTGGCACTTGTCGGCAGTGAATTGGTGGTCATGCTCTGGCCGATTGAGATCCACCAGTGGGCGGCGGCTTCGACCCTGCCCCTGCAGCTCTCCGACATCACCACCATCGTCTGCGCCGTATCTCTGGTCCTGCCCCGCATGAGGTGGTTTGTGGAACTCGCCTACCTGTGGAGTATTCCGGCGGGTCTCCTCGGTCTTAGCTTCCCCGCGATCGGCGCTTCGGCGCCCTCCCCGCTCTTCTACGCCTTCTACGTGGACCATGGGACGCTGCTGTTCTACGGCCTGCTGCTGCTGTTCGATCGCAGTCTGCGTCTTGGCGCTCCGTCGATCGGGCGTGCCTGTGCGGCAACCGTCATCTGGGCCATGGTAGCTGGCGTTGCGAACCTGGCGACCGGTGGCGACTACATGTTCCTGCGGGAACCTCCCCCCACCTGGAGCCCCCTCCTTCTGATGGGGCCGTGGCCCTGGTACGTGTTCTCGTCTGTCGGGGTGGCCCTGGTGGTGTTCATCGCGCTGGCTTGGCCGAAGCTGGGCCATGGGGACCAACATCCCAACCCGGTGCTTCAGGCGGTCCCGTCGTCGGCAGACTCCAAGTAGGGCGCGTGGCCCATCGCCCGTGCCCACCGCACCGAGCAGCGCTTGCTCGGATGTCGATCGGGCCTGGAACGCAGCTCCAGAACACCGAATGGTCTGAGAGCGACCGGACCCGGGCGGGGCAGCCCTAAACTTGTGGCGATGATGCCATCTGGGTCACCTGATCGGGGCCCCAGCCCCGAGGCCGCACAAACGCTCGCAGAGCGCTGCGCCAAGTCCTTGATGGCTGCGGACTCCGCCTCGAGAGCCCTGGGAATGGAGGTGGTTGAGGTCGCCCCGGGCAGAGCTCGAGTTCTGATGACGGTGGCCCCCACGATGCTCAACGGGCATCGCATCTGCCACGGCGGGTACCTCTTCACCCTGGCCGACAGCGCCTTCGCCTTCGCGTGCAACACCTATGGGCAGGTGACAGTGGCCGCCGGTGCCGACATCACTTTCCTCCAGACCGCCCACGAGGGCGACGTACTGGAGGCCGTCGCCACCGAGCGGGCTCTGCAGGGGCGATCCGGGATCTACGACGTGACCATCAGACGGCTCTCCGACGGAGAGTGCCTGGTCGAGTTCCGAGGTCGGTCGCGCAGTCTGGGGCGGACCCTGGCCCTTGACCCACTTGGAAAAGATGGGGGCGCGGCTGTAGGAGGTGGCGATGAAAGAGTTCTCTCCTAAGCACCTGGCCATAAGTCTTGTCCTTGGGCAAGACGTTGGTCAGGTCCGGCAGACACCACCAATGCGCCGGCGTGGTCCCCTCGGGCGAGTGCCGTTGGGAGCTCATCCGGAGTGGTCGGAGGTGCCGACCCGGCACTTTGCCGAGCAGCCCGGCGCCTCCTGGCGCTGGCCTGTGCCCTCCCGTCGCGACGTCTGCGGAGACGTTCTGGCGGAGCAGCACTTGACTCGGCCAGGGCTGCTTGAAGCCCTGGGATCTGGGCCAGGGCGAGCCTGGCAGCTTCTGAACCCCAGGCAGGACCCGGGGGATGCGAAACAGTGAGACGATGGCGCCCATCACCGCAGTGAGTTGGTGACAATGGCGAGAGCGGGGACATGACAACAAGTATAGCAGAAACGGAACAGATGTGTGGCGGTGGATATCCCTGTGGCACCACACCTGAGCATGGCACGGCCGCCACGCAGTCAGCGTTGCCCCCGAGCCAGGCTGACAAGACTATTGGCCACCTGCTTAGGCCGGAATCGTTGGACCCAATCGAGCGGGCGTCGCTGGACGAGCTCCAATCCCTACAACTGATCCGTCTGCGGAGCACGGTGGAGAGGGTTTACGAGAAGGTCCCCTTCTATCGCGAGCAGTTCGACCGCAGGGGACTGCACCCCTCCGACATCACCAGCCTGGCAGATGTCCGCCTGCTCCCGTTTACGGCCAAGAGCGACCTTCGGGACCACTACCCGCTCGGCCTTCTGGCGGTGCCACCCGAGCAGCTGAGCCGCATCCACGCCTCGAGTGGCACCACCGGCCGTCCCACTGTCGTCGGATACACCGCGACGGACATCGATACCTGGGCCGATCTGATGGCGCGGTCCATCCGCGCTGCCGGAGGCCGTCCGGGAGACGTGGTCCATGTCGCCTATGGCTACGGCCTCTTCACCGGGGGCCTCGGGGCCCACTATGGCGCGGAGCGCCTCGGATGCACGGTGGTACCCGCCTCCGGAGGGCTCACCGAACGACAGGTGACCCTGATCCGCGATCTTCGGGCCGACGTGATCATGCTGACCCCGTCATACATGCTGGTCATCCTGGATGAGTTCGCCCGCCAGGGGATAGACCCTAGTGAAACCTCGCTCAGGGTCGGCATCTTCGGGGCCGAACCATGGACCGCGGAGATGAGAACTGAGATTGAAGTTCGGGCGGACATGCACGCGGTGGACATCTACGGGCTCTCGGAGTTGATGGGGCCGGGAGTCGCCCAGGAGTGCGTGGAGACCAAGGACGGTCTGACCATCTGGGAGGATCACTTCTACCCTGAGGTGGTCGATCCAGCGACGGGCGAGCCTCTTCCCGACGGGCATGTCGGCGAGCTGGTTCTAACCAGCCTGACCAAGGAGGCAATGCCTCTCCTGCGCTACCGCACCAGGGACCTCACCCGACTGCTACCCGGCACCGCCAGGACCATGCGCCGGATGGAGCGCATCCGCGGCCGGACCGACGACATGATGATCGTCCGAGGGGTGAACGTGTTCCCCTCCCAGATCGAGGAGATCGTGCTGAAGACGCCTGGTCTCAGCCCGCACTTCCTATGTGTTCTGAGCCGTCCCCGCCGCATGGATGAGATGACGGTCAGAGTGGAGGCTGTGCCCGCTGCGGCCAGCGCTGAGAGCCGGGATCGGCTCCGAGATGAGCTCATCGCCCGGGTCAAGCACGCGGTCGGCGTGACTGTCGACGCCGACGTGGTGGAGCCGGGATCGCTGGAGCGCTCCTTGGGCAAGGCCAAGCGGATCCTCGACCTGCGGTCGTGATCGGTAGCTCTGCGCGCTTGCCAGGGAGCAGGCAGCCGCGGTCCCAGTAGGTCTCTCCTTTGGTTCTCCAGGTCCACCCTCGACCGGCTAGTCCCGGGCCCGCGCTGACTCGCCCGACCACCGTGGGCGTACCTGCGGCTGCGGGCCGGAGGCGGGCAGAGCCGGGATCCCCTCCTCCACCAGCCGCCTGGCCTGATCGATCTCCATTCCCGGCACCAGCCGACCGCCGGCGGTGACGACCCTCCACCAGGGCAGTCCGTGCGATCGCGCGAGGATGCGGCCGACCGCTCGGCCGGCCCCTGATCTTCCCGCCAGCATCGCCACCTGGCCATAGCTCAGCACCTCACCTGGTGGAATCGCCGCGATCACCAGGAGCACCTGGCTGGTGAAGTCGGCTGGCGAGTTCGGGTTCTCTCCCGATAGGCCCAGGAGTCGGCCTCTCCGGTTCAGCTGTTCACTCTTGGGACTCCGGACTACCAAGGCTGATGGACCTTGATCCGGAGACCCGACGACTCACGGGAACTCACCAAGCGCATACCCCAGCGGAGCTGGAACGGTGGTATGCCTCCTGTATCGCAGACCTGAGCCGCCTCGATCTGGCTATTATCGACCGCCCGAGAGGCCCTTGGGTCGGGGAGGCCGTCCTCAACGCCTTCGATTCGCCAACTCGCTCGTGCGGGCTCCGCATTCTTCTGGCCCGTAGGGATTCGTTTGGCCGCGGCCTGGGCACCGAATCGCTCGAGCTGGTCCTGCGCCACGCATTCCAGAGGGTCCATTTGCACCGGATTGAGCTGACCGTCTACGCTTTCAATCCCCGAGCGAGGCACGTCTACGAGAAGCTTGGGTTCCGTCACGAGGGAACCAGGCGAGAGGCCCTGTTCTGGGAGGGGGCCTGGGTCGATGCCCACACCATGGCCCTCCTCAGCGATGAGTACACCGACGGTCGGCTAAACCCATCGACCACCGGGCCCGAAACGTGACCTGTCCACCGCGGGCTCAGATCGCGGGCTCGAAGGGCGCAGCGTCAGCGACGAGCTAGCCGTCGCTCTCCGCTCGCTCCTGGCTGGTACGGCAGCCCATAGTGCTCGAAGACCGATGCCTCCTCGGACGCCAGCAGCCCACCGTCGGTCTCGATCGCTGGTGCGTCTTGGATCAGCTTCTTGCGGTATCCAACCTTCACATGACCGGGGCCGACCTTGGCCCCCTGAAGAGGAACAAAGACCAGTCGGCGGGACAGCACTCCGATCTTCACCGTGGCGAACGAGGGCTCGTCGCTGGCGGTGTCATAGTAGATCGACTCCATCTCGCCGACCTTGTCTCCCTTCTCGTCGACCAAGTCGTGGCCCAGCCAGTCTCGGATGTCCTCGGCTTCGAACATATCTCCCCTCCTCAGGTGACCCTACCACTTCCGCCCAGGCCCCGCCATTGCTACCCGGAGGCGCGGCTCAGTCCGCCCAGGGCGATCGAGGCGACCGCATCGGCCACCGTGGCGGGAGACTGCTCACGGTCAGCGCGGTACCACTCCCTTACCGAGTTGACCATTCCGAAGATAAGCCGGGTGCTAGTCCCGGGCCGATATCGGATCGAGCCTCCCCCGCCAGCGCCGCCTGGGCCACCAGTACGGCTGCTCGCCGGTCGAATTCGCGGCGGCGCTCCACCGCCCAGAGTGCTGTGACACCCCTCGCGGGGTTCCTCCCCCGTTGCCGGGTTCGGTTCTGGCCTCAGCGCAGACCGCCAGCGCCGAAGCGCTGGTCTTATATCCACTCGCCGTGGGCTCGTCGTCCGAGCATCCGAGCCGCCGCCTGTACCGCCCGAGTACGGCCCGAGAACGAACGGCGCCGCGGTGTCAACTACACCGCTTTGGCTGGCTATGTCCGGCCGGTCACGGAGTTCTTGTGCAGTGGCTACCACTCCCTGAAGTTCATCTCCGCTCATTATAGCGCGTCGTACGTGCAACTGTTCGCAACCCCTCACCCGGAGCAAGAGGGTGCCGTATGGCAGCTCCTCGACCAGGGCCAAAGCGGTGCCGGCCACCACTTAGGGCAGCCTCTCCCCCGCCCTACCGGTTCTGGACGGCTCTTGCTCCAGGACCGCGAAGAGCGCATCGAGGGCCCGCTCGACGGCGCCCCGCAGCAGCAGCTCCCGGCTCTCGAAATGGTGGTAAGTGGTGGACTTGGTGATCCCAGCGGCGGGGGCAACCTGGGACATGCTGGTAGCGTCGTATCCGCGCCGGTTGAACTCCCCCGCCGTGACCCCCAGCAGCCATTGGGCGTCGTGCTTGACCCGGGTCCGGTCGCGCCTGAGATCTTCTTCTCCAGGCACCCCGGAGAGTATGAGTGCATCAGACTTGACTTCCTCCAGGGTCAGAATGAGAATCGAAACCGACCGATCGGTCGGGTGCACGGAGGTTGTCTGTGACCGCAAGTACTGTCGCTGAGCGCGAGGTTGCCTTCCAGGCCCGGATCGACGCCGACGAGAGGATCGAGCCCCGCGATTGGATGCCAGATCGCTATCGAGCCACATTGGTCCGCCAGGTGGCCCAGCACGCCCACTCGGAGATCATCGGAATGCAGCCGGAGGGAAACTGGATCACCCGCGCCCCCTCCCTTCGCCGCAAGGCCATCCTGTTAGCCAAGGTCCAGGATGAGGCCGGGCACGGCCTCTATCTCTACTCGGCCGCCGAGACGCTGGGGGTCAGCCGGGACGACCTGGTCGAGCAACTGCAGTCCGGGCGCCAGAAGTACTCCAGCATCTTCAACTACCCGACGCTCACGTGGGCCGACGTCGGCGCCATCGGCTGGCTGGTGGACGGGGCGGCAATCACCAACCAGCTCGCCCTGACCCACACCTCCTACGGTCCGTACGCCCGGGCCATGGTGCGGATCTGTCGCGAGGAGTCGTTCCACCAGCGTCAGGGCTTCGAACTGTTGATGGCGCTCGCTCGTGGAACCTCCGCCCAGCGCGAAATGGCCCAGGACGCCGTCGGCCGCTGGTGGTGGCCCTCGCTGATGATGTTCGGCCCCCCCGACAATGCTTCACCCAACAGCGCCCAGTCGATGGCCTGGCGGATCAAGCGGGTGAGCAACGATGATCTGCGCCAGCGCTTCGTGGACATGACAGTTCCCCAGGCCGAGGCCTTGGGGCTCGCCCTGCCGGACCCTGAGCTGCGATGGAATCAGGAGCGCGGACACTACGACTTCGGGCGCATCGACTGGGACGAGTTCAACCGGGTGGTGCGGGGCGACGGGCCCTGCAACGCCCAGCGGATCGCCAACCGCCAGGAGGCGGACCGCGAGGGCCAGTGGGTCCGGGAAGCCGCGCGCGCCTGGGCACTAAGGCATTCCCAGGCGACCCCCGGGCAGGCGGCATGAGCAAGCGGGACGGCTGGCCCCTCTGGGAGGTCTTCGTACGCAGCCGCCGCGGGCTCTCCCACAACCATGTGGGCTCACTGCACGCTCCGGATTGGCAGATGGCGGTCCAGAATGCCCGCGATCTCTACACCAGGCGCAGCGAGGGGGTCTCCATCTGGGTGGTGGCTGCCGCCGACATTCACGCCTCCGACCCTGACGAGAAGGGGCCTCTCTTTGACCCGCCGGAGGACAAGGTCTACCGGCACCCCACCTTCTACAAGGTGCCGGAGAATCTCAAGCTGTGACCGGGGGAGCTGCGGTGGCCACGCGCTCCGACATCTTCGATTACGCGCTGCGGCTGGGTGACGACGCGCTGGTGCTCTCGCACCGACTGTCGGAGTGGTCCGCTCACGCTCCCGAATTCGAGGAGGATGTCGCGCTGTCCAATCTGGCTCTGGACCTCTTGGGGCAGGCGCGATCTCTACTCACCTACGCGGGACAGGTGGAGGGCAAAGGCCGCGGGGAGGATGAGCTGGCGTACTGGCGTGACGACCGCCAGTTCCGCAACCTGCTACTGGTGGAACAGCCCAACGGCGACTTCGCCATGACGATTGTTCGCCATCTGCTCTTCGCCACCTACCAGCTGGCGATCTACCAGGCCCTGGAGGACTCGGCGGATGCGACCTTCGCCGGGGTTGCCGCCAAGGGGGCCAAGGAGGCCCGGTACCATCGCGACCACGCCGCCCTTTGGACGGTACGGCTGGGAGACGGCACCGAGGAGAGCCACCGGCGGATGGACCGGGCCCTGCTCGCCCTTTGGCCGCTGACAGCCGAGATGTTCCAGGTGGATGCCATCACCCTACGTCTGGCCGACGACGGGATCATTCCTGCCGCCGAGTCCGTGCGGCCCGGCTGGGATGCGTTCGTCGAAGCCACCCTCAGGGAGGCCACCTTGGAGGTTCCCCAGGGCGTGGCCGCGCGTGTTGGTGGAAGGGCAGGATTGCACTCGGAGTATCTCGGCCACCTGCTCGCGGAGATGCAGCACCTGCACCGGAGCCACCCCGATGCCAGCTGGTGAGATGAGTCCCAGGGAGGTCGCAGCAGCGGTTCCAGACCCGGAGCTCCCCGCCCTGACCCTGGAGGATCTGGGAGTGCTCCGTGCGGTCGAGGTCGGTCACGACGGTGAGGTGAGAGTGGTCTTGACTCCCACCTATTCTGGGTGCCCCGCCCGGGAGGTGATGCGCCAGGACGTGATCACAGCCCTCACTTCCCACGGCTACCTCTGCGTGCGGGTTGAATTCCAGCTCCAACCGCCGTGGACCACCGCGATGCTCAGTCCCCGGGCCCGGGCGCGGCTGCTGGAGATGGGAATAGCTCCACCCCCGCCCTTGGACTCCACCAGTCCACTGCGGCTCAGCCTCAAGTGCCCGCAGTGCGCGTCGCTGCGCACCGAGGAGACCAGCCACTTCGGCGCCACCGCCTGCAAGTCGCTGTGGCGGTGTCTGGCGTGTGGAGAGCCGTTCGAGCACTTCAAGGCGCTCCGTTGACCCTCTCGCTCTCAGATCTCGCCTCGTTGCATCGCGGTGCCTTCCATGCTCTGACCGTCGGGGCAATCGAGCCGGTGGCCGCTGATGCGATCGCCATCAGCTTGCGCGTGCCCTCAGAGCTGCGGGACAACTTCCGCTACGAGCCGGGCCAGCACCTGACGCTCAGGGCCAATCTCCACGGAACAGAGGTCCGCAGGACGTACTCCATCTGTAGCACGCCCTCATCGGGCGGCCTGCGGGTCGGTGTGCGCCGTGTGCCTGGAGGCGCGCTGTCCCAGCATCTCTTTGAAGTGGTGCGCCCCGGCGATCGCCTGGACGTCATGGAGCCCGCCGGTCGATTCACCCTACCGCTGGACGGAGAAGCCCGGCGGTCCTATGTGGCGATTGCGGCGGGATCGGGGATCACTCCGATCCTCGCTCTGGTTGCCGCAGCTCTTGAGGTTGAGCCGGAAAGCCGGGTGACCCTGTTCTACGGCAACCGCACCGTCGAATCCGCCATGTTCCTGGATGACTTGGCCGATGTCAAGGACCGCTACCCGGCCCGCTTCCAGTTGCTGCACGTGTTCTCTCGCCAGCGCCAGCAACTGGATCTTCACAACGGCCGGCTCGATGCCCAGAGGGTCCGGCTGCTGGTGGATCGCTGCCTGGACCCAGATCGGGTCGCGGCCTGGATGCTCTGCGGTCCCTATCCCATGATCCAGGAGCTGACCCCGGTTCTGGCCGCCCTCGGGGTCCCCAAGGAGCGGATCAAGACCGAGCTGTTCTTCGTCGAGGACGAGGCCCCAGTCCGCTCGCGGGAGGAGCAGGTCGCCATCGCCCAAGCCGGTGAGGTGTCGGTTCGAGCCCGCCTCAATGGCCGGGAGACGCA
This sequence comes from bacterium, assembly GCA_021795235.1. Classification (GTDB taxonomy): domain Bacteria; phylum Chloroflexota; class Dormibacteria; order Aeolococcales; family Bog-877; genus AG-12. The sequence continues at coordinate 3,154 of JAJYPP010000003.1, read as the reverse complement.
GTTCTCCATGCGTCGGACCCAGAAGCTGGTCGAGTCCCTGGCGGAGGTGCGGCCGGACGCTCCCTACTCGTGCAAGGGCGGCGTATGCGGCACCTGCCGGGCTCGGCTCACGGAGGGCAGGGTCGCCATGGATCACACCTATGCGCTGGACGAGTCCGACCGGACCGGAGGCTACATCCTCACCTGCCAGTCCCATCCTCTGACCGATACCGTGGCCGTCGACTACGACGCCTGATCGCGCCCGGGCCAGTATCCTGCGGCCATGAGCGCGAGTCACGACCCGTCCTGCATCGACCTCGGGGCGGCGCGCCAGCGGATCCGGGGCCGGGTGCACCAGACCCCACTGCTGCACTCCTCGGCCTTGGACCATCGGGCCGGGCTTCGGCTCTGGCTCAAGGCCGAGAGCTTTCAGCGCAGCGGCTCCTTCAAGGCCAGGGGGGCGTTCAACGCCCTGGCGGCGGGTTTGGAGGCGGGCGACCGCCGCGGGGTGATCGCAGTCTCGTCGGGCAATCATGGACAGGCGGTGGCCATGGCGGCGTCGGAGCTGGGCCTGGGGGCCACTGTGGTCATGCCCCAGGACGCCTCCGAGGTCAAGGTCGCGGCGGTCAGGGCCTACGGTGCCCGGGTGGTTGATCAGGGGGTGACCGCGGAGAACCGTGAGGAGGTCGCGAGCCAGCTGGCCGCCGATCACGACCTCCGCCTGGTCCACCCCCACGACGACCCTCTGGTGATCGCCGGTCAGGCGACGGTCGGCACCGAACTGCTTGATCAATGTCAGAGCGTCGGGGCCCGGCCCCGGGTGGTATTGGTCCCGGTCGGCGGCGGCGGTCTTCTGGCCGGCATCTGCCTGGCGCTGGAGGACCGTCTGGCCGGCGCCACCGTGATCGGGGTCGAGCCCGCGCTGGGCAACGACGGCCAGCAGTCCCTGGCTGAGGGCCGCCTGGTCAGCCTGGCGCGGGCCCCTGACACAGCGGCCGACGGGGCCAGGACCCTGCACCTTGGAGGGCTGTGCTGGGAGGTGATCCGGTCGCGCGTGAGCCGGATCGTGACCGTGACCGACGACGAGATCGCCCAGGCGTGCTGGTGGCTATGGTCACGGTGCAAGCTGGTGGTGGAGCCCACCGGGGCCATGACGGTGGCGGCCGCCCTGCGGGGCCGAGGGGAGCTCTGGCCCGCGGTCCCGGCCAGCTCCGCGGAGGGAGATCCGGCGGAGGTGGTCTGCATCCTCTCCGGGGGCAACTGCACCCCCCGCCAGATAGCAGATCTCTTGGCGTCCTCCGCGACCGGGCTCAGCTGATGCGCGTCCACCCCCTGCCGTCCCAGAGCCAGGTCTGGTTGGTGAAGCCGGAGCCGGAGCTGGTCGCTCCGCCCACCAGCAGGACTCCACGCCCAGCGGGGGCTGGGGCCATGGCCATGAAGCTGTACACAGGAGGCGTAGGGCCGCTGCCCCCGATCGGGGTCCAGCCTCGTCTCCCCCACTTCCATGTCCGCTGGGCGCTGCCCGCGCCTGCGTAGAGTAGGACTCCGCCGTCAGTCGGATCGGTGGACATGGCCACGTAGGCCAGTGGGCCAGGCGACCTCCGGGAGCGCAGCCGCGCCCAATTGTGGCCGTTCCAAGCCCAGGTGTCGCTCAGGCGGGACGTCCCGTCACTGCCACCGTAGAGGATCAGCTCCTTCAAGCCGGGGTCCCAAGCCATAGCGGCAGCCGTCCGCGGCGGCGGCTGCCGGGCGACCGCCAACTGATGCCAGCCGGTCGAGCCCAGGACGAAGGTTCCTGCGAGCGGCCTCCCGGAGGCGCCGTCGCCACCGAACATCAGCAGCTGGCGGGTAATGGGATCGTAGGCCAGGGCCGGAAACCGCCGGCCCGCCGGAGGGTTCGGCAGAGACAGCCTGCGCCAACCCCGCGACCAACTCCAGGTGGTGTCCAGGGCCGGGCCGAAACCCTGCTTGGTGGATCCTCCGAACATGACCACGGCGTGGCGCTGCGGAGAGTAGGCGGTGCCGGCGTAGGCGCTCTGGGGTGGTGCCGTGCTCCCGCTTGCAGCCGCCCAGCGCCGGCCGTTCCAGAGCCAGGTGGCGTTGGAGCAGACCAGGGCGTTGCACCCCCCGAAGAGCACGTCCTCACCGGTTTGAGTGTCAAGGGCCATGGCCGCGCCTCCGACCGCAGGCGGCCCCGACTGCCCGGGTCGGCGCTCGACGGAAACCACACTGCCCCAGGTCAGCGCCGCGAGGACCACCGCCACCGCCACCGACCCCGCCGCAGCCGCCACCAGCCGCCTTGGGGTCACAGCACCGTGGGGGCGGATCCACGCGAACAGGCTCCACCGCTCCCAGCTGTGGCCCAACAGCAGGGTCAAGGCAAGGAGCAGGTACACCGGTCCGGAGTTGAGATCGGTGGTTCCCGGGGCGAACGGCAGCCCCAGTCCCTGTCCGAAGATCCAGATGACGAGAAAGAAGGGCAGGCAGGTCGCCAGAAGCACCCTGGCCCACAGGCCGAGCAGGATCCCCAGGCCCATGGCGAGCTCCACCGCTGCGAGGACTCCATTCCAGAGCGCCGGCTGCTGACCAATGAGCTGGGCAGCGAAGACCAGCAGGGCGCGCAGTGGTTCGGGACTCACCGCCGCGTTGGCGTACAGCAGGCCGCCGAACACCTGGTAGGTGCCGGTCTGATACTCCAGGACCGCGTCCACGATGAGGACCGCTCCAAAGGCGATGCGAACTCCAGCTACCCAGGTGGGAGGGCGGGATCTGGGAGCTCTCTCAGCGACCACGTCGCCCGTGCCAGTTGTCACCTGGTGAACTCTAAGCAGGCGCACTCCTGCGGCACCCCCTCTCGGAGTTCCCTTACGGCTCTTGGCCTCATCGGGTGCCGCCTGAGCCGTTGGCTCTGGGCTTGCCCTCCCTCCCACGGCGCCGCGGGTGCCAGCGCCCTGGCCGCCGCGGCCTTCGCTGGTGGGCGGACCGCGACGTCACCTACTCCCCTTCGGCTGGCCATGTCCGGCGAGTCACGGAATTTCTGGGCAGTGAACAGTCTCCGTTTTCATAGACGTTCCTCCCACGTTGGGACGAGGTCTATTTAGTCCAGTTTGCAGCGACGACGGCGCGCTGACCAGCCCGTCTGTAGTTGGGCGTTGTCGCTTGGGTCGCTCCTTCG
>JAJYPP010000103.1 GCA_021795235.1 bacterium | reverse complement strand
CACCACTCCAGCGCACCGCGCTCTTGGGAGTGCGAGGTCTTCCACAGGAAAACAGTGAACTTTGGGTGGATGCAGCGCGGGCCGCCTTGCATTCACACTTTATCCCTTCACGGCTCAGCCCGCCGCTCGGGCACCTTGTCGACGACCAGTGCAGGTGGCTAACAGTTCGCCAGAGCTAAGCAGACCCCGCCCGAGCCAGGATTTGTGCCAACTCGCGCTGCAAACGGGAATCGACTTCACCGAGGCAACCTCGGATCACGTCCCGCCAAGTGTCCGCCACCTCTAAGGACAGTGCCCGCTCGCGGTCCTCGCCAGGATCGTCTGCCTGGCTGGCCTCAGAACCGCCACCATCGGCCAGAACAGCCGCTAACGCCTCGGGTCTCAGACTCAACAGGAAATCACGCGAGGACGGGGAAAGGCGCCGCCAGAGATCCACCTCAAGGCTCTCGTGCACCGCGCTCCAGGCCCGTGCCAGCGCCGCGATGCTGGGGGCCATGGGCCGCATGGTAAGGCGGACCACCGTCCCCTGAGAGCTGGACCGAAGCTGGACGAGGTCACACAGCTGGTGAACCCTCCAAAGCCCACCCCCGCCACCCTCGGTCGGCAGACGGCCAACTAGAGGATCTTCGATCTTCCCACGATCACTGACTTCCACTACGAGGTCGTCCGACTCCGACCAGATCCGGCAGGATCCAGCACCTCCGCCGTGACGATAGCTGTTGGCGGCGAGCTCTCCCACCGCCGCCACCAGCGCTCGCCGTCGGTCCACAGTGAAGTGCTGTGATGCGGCCTCCACCGCACCCAGGAGATCATCAAATGGCGGCACCGAGAAGCGGAGTTGGGCAGCGTCAACAGGTGGCGCCGGAAGGCTTCCAGCGAGGACGTCCTGAGCTCGGACCGGCGCTGCGCCTGCTGCCGGCACAAGGTGGCCGTCGGAGGTGCGGAGGTGCGGATGCGTCCTCGATGCGTATGCCAGCGCCGCGGCCCCACTTCGCTCCGTGTCATATGGGCACAGCAGGCGCCAGGGCGGCCCAGCGTCGAAGACCGTGTTGAGGAGGGTCTCGTGGCGCCAGCACTCATCCAACTCGGCGCCGCCACGCCCCACGAAAGCAGGCTCACCGACTCCCCGAAAGCCGTAGCCGGCACTTACGCTGTCACGCACAAATTGGTTCCATCGTGAGATGCATCTCCCTGGGTTGAGCCCGACGGTCGCCACATCGACGAACCGCACCCGAGCGCCGGTAGCCCCAAGCTTCCACTCCAGCAGTTGGTTTTTGGCTCGACTCATCACCACCAAGACACGCTCCCCAGCCTTCACACCAGCGCCGATAAACGGAAGAAGCACGCCCAGAAATTCGTCTTCGTCCCGATAAAGGAAAGCTTCGTGAGAGAACGAGGTTGGGGCCAAAAGCAGGGCATCGCTTTCGGATCCCCAAGCAAGTGGCTTCCGGCTAACGCCCTCTGAGTTGCGCTCTTTGTGGACCAGCGTTTCACCGGAATCCCGGACTGTCATGCCGATACAGGTCGGCTCACGTTCATCGGATGCGGAGTGCTGCGCACCTCCATTTGGTGCCAAATCCAACCCTCCATACGCGACAGGTTCGCGATGCAGGAACGCCGTATCGCGGCCGATCCCGATGGCTCGATGCGGTTGGGTAGCCGACACGCACTCGTTGCCAACCGGACGGTCCGGAGCCACGGGCCATCCGCTCGCAGCCCGCGCGGGATCGCCCCAGGGCCCGCGCGCCTCAAGGTGCGTCCCAACTCCCACCAGGACTCCATGAGCCGCCACGGTCGTCCAAAGCGGGGAACTGCGGGTCCGCGATTCATGATCGAAGTAGCTCAAGCCCCTTGGCAACGAAGGCAGGTATGTTCGAAGGGCGCCTGGACGTAACCAGATTGCCGTCGACCACGACTTCCTCATCCACTACGTCTGCCCCGGCATATCGAAGGTCGTTCTGCACTGTCTTCCAAGCTGTCATCCGTCGGCCCTCGGCCACTCCCGCCGAGAGCACCAACTGAGACCCGTGGCAAATGGCCAGTACCGGCTTGCTGTCTTGCATCACTCGCCGGACAAAGTCGACCATGCGATCGTCGGCCCGCAAGTGGTCGGGAGAGTACCCCCCAGGCATGAACAAGGCGTCGAACTCATCTGGGTCGGAGTCAGTGATCCCCTGGTCGGTGGTTATGGTCTCGTGGCCGCGGTAGCCCGACAGAGTAGCTCCGCGCTCAAGCCCAATCACGGTCACCCCATGTCCAGCCGCCCGGAGCTGAACATACGGGTCCTTGAATTCCGAATCCTCAAAGCCCTCATCGAGCAGGCACGCAATATTCATCTGGAGTCCTCCTCCGCAACAAGGGAGAGACGAAGCCGTCGCCCCGCACAACGCTTCACCCAAGCAGCCGTTTCGGTCTGGTCCAATCCTGGTGCAGCCACTGAAGGGCTCGGAGGCGAGCCTGTGCCTCAGCAAGAAAACAATATTGGACCGTAACCAGGAAGGCCGTGCGGTCGCAGCGGCTCGCGCGCCCAGGCCATCACCACCGAAGCAAGGAATGATGCCTCCACCACACCAGCCGCCAAGTGAGCTCTCCCTGAGATCCAACAAGTTCGAGCCTGGCGACAAGCGAGGAATGATCGCGCTCCATCTCCGCGACGCCACTTCTTCCAGCGCCAGGCTGATCGAAGTGACGGATCCTGTGCTTGCCCGGCCAGATGACCCTGTCAGGCGCGATCAGCGAGGTCAGTCCACTTAGACACTCGCCGTCACGAAGCGAGGCTGCGATGCGCTGAATGAGTTGTTCCACGGTTGGCGTCCTCGCGAAGCGCCGTAGGCGCCGCCAGGGCCATGGTAGCATTCCCAATACCGCGTCAAAGTCGGTCAAATGACAGTGGAATTCTGTGCTGGGATCAGATATGGGGTTGGGGTGGCACGGAACTGGGGCGAGGTCGGGATCTGGAGGTTGGGGTCGGAGAAACCGCTTCGGCGCTGGCTCGCGAGCCCGCTCCCCAATTGTTGACCCTGCCTACATCGGCTTTGTAACCACGGCTAGCCCTCGGCGTTCCGTAGCTCCGCTCTTCGGTCATCCGCCGCCAGGTCCTGAGTGGCCCTGGCTGGGTGCCACGGACCGGCTCGCGCCGGTCGCGATCCGGTGCCCGCCTTCGGCCAATCTGGCGCACCCGCTAGCGCTTTTCCACAGGTCGCAACGGGCTTGACCGGAAGAACATAGGACGGCTAATATTTAGCGTCATGAAGAGCCAGGGTTCGAAGACCGCCCAACCACAGGCCAACCCCGAGCCTACGAGTGACCTGGTCGAGCAGGCGGACGGCTTGATCGAGCAACTGGCGCGCCTTCAGCCTCGCCTCCAGCGAATGCTCGCCCTCTCCATGCCCGAGGATCTCCGCAACGAACTCGGCTCGATCACGATCCGCCAACTGGGGTCCCTCGCCTACCTTCCCGACGGCGGCGCAACCATGCGTAATTTTGCAGATGCGCTTGGAATTACCGGAGCCGCGGCGACCGCTCTCGCGGATCGCATGATCAGCCATGGGCTGGCGGAGCGCCACTATCAGCCTGAGGACCGGCGCACGGTTAGGCTGGCTCCGACGGAGAGGGCCAAGGACTTGCTGAAGCAGTACCGAACCTGGCAGCAAGACGCCATGGCCGGAGTTCTGGCGAAGTTGTCAGAACACGAGCTCGCCACTTTTCTGGCCGTCCTCAATGCCTTGGAGTCGCATCTGGAGCAGTGACCGCGGCCAGACGGTGCCGAGGGGCATACGTCTCAACTCCCCGGCGTCTCAGGGGAATGGGTCCGGTGCTGCGCCCCGCGGCGCGTCATGCTTGGTGGCTGGATCGATCCGCAGGCTGCCCGAGCGGCTGGAGTGAGCTCGACATGGCGCCCACTGGTCAGTCATTGGACCTGCTTGGAATCCCGCCGTGGGCACCGGCCGGGACGTCGCAGTTTTCAAGTGGCGCAAGACGGGCCATCCTGTGGTCATGGACAGTCCACGCTGACCGCTCGCCACGGCCCCGACGCCCAACCCCGTGGAACTATCGTCGTCCTCCGAGCACGGGTCCGGGCGCAGAATCAGCAATGGTGCCGGGCTTCGGGTCGCCCCCAAGCTTCGACCCGGATGTCCCCACCGCCCAGGCAGTCGCACGGAACGACGACAGAATGCGCGTCATCCCCCAACCAAAGGCAATTGCACCCAGCACCAGGGCTGCAAACGGCAGCAGAGACCAAGGGAGCCTCTCCTGGAGCGACATCGGCCATGGGGTTACCTCCAATAGCGGTCCCGCCCCGAGCAGGAAGGCTGGGTGGATGATGTATATACCCAAGGAATTACTGCTCAGCGTCCTGGTGAGACGACTACGTACGCCGGCCACCGGGCCGACCAGGATCGGCGCGACCGTCCATGTTCCGTAGAGGACTAGTACCGTCAGCAGCAGCAGGGACGGCCTCAGGAAGCCACCGGTGCCTCGCACCCAGGGGCCCCAGTTCTGGGCTATCCGGCTGGGCAGACCGGCGAATAGCAGCGCAACCGCGCCGGCCCCCGCTGGGAGAATCGCCCACCGCCACCTGCCACCCCTCCCCAGCCACTCCGGATGTAGGCCGAAGATAACCCCGATCGCGAAGTATCCGACCCAGAAGGGCGCCTCCTCGAAGCCGTAGTCCAGCAGCACCACCTGTCCCACGCCACCGTGGATCGGCAAAACGACCCTCAGCAACTGCAGGCTCACCTGCACGATCACCGCCACCGCAGCGGCCGCCAGACACCCCCTCGTGCCGCGTGGCCAGACCAGGAAGAGCAGGTAGAACTGCGGAATCAGGATCAGGAAGTAGAGGTGCCCTGCCCCTCCCGTCCACCACCCCCAACTTTGGGACGGCGCCGGCGACATGCCCTGAAAAGCCACCGTCAATGCGAAGTAGATCAGAGCCCAGGGCACCCATGGCAGCAGGCTCCGCCTCAACCTCCTGGTCCAAAACCCAGACCTACCGGTGCCCAGCCGTCTGGTGTAGGCGAGCATCATCCCGCTCAGGACCACGAACAGGGGAACCGACACCCTCGAAGCCAGGCTCAGCGCCCCGTAGACTGAAGCCGCGCCGGTGGTCGCATGCGACGGCCAGGGGGCACAGTGGATCACCACCACCAACGCGGCTGCCAGCGCCCGGACCAAGTCGGCCTGGATCAGGCGCCCGCCGTCTTGCCTGACTGGTCCCGGCGCCGCCTCCCCGCCCGCGGGCTCCAAGGCGCCCCCCGTCCGTCGCAACGCCGATTGTGAGCCGACGGCGGACCCACCGATCGCAGTTCCCAAAGCTGCCCTCCCTATTGAGACATGTATCGGCCCGAAGGCTGGGCACAGCCCACCGGAAAGATCCTCTGCCGGCGGCGCGCTCTCCGACTCAGAGGCGGCGTTGCCCCTTCCCTTCGCCGGGAGGCCCGTCCCAGCACCGGGACTCGCCCGTGGCCGCTGACGGTCCCCTTTTGGACCATTGGCAGACTCAGGACGCTGCCAGAAGAGCCGTCCCGCCATCTCCTCTAAGTGCAGTTGGCCGCCCAAATCTGGGAAGGCGGGGGGAACGCCCCCGCGCTTCCCAGCTGGTCTGGGTTTACCAGTGGCACCAGCGGCTCAGCTCGGCCGTCTGACTTATCAGAGACGGGCCGGCCGAGTTGCACGCGGGGTCGCCATGATCCCAATCAACGCGACCACGATCCAGGCCGCAATCCCGTAGACGACGATGGCCACCACATCCGGCCAATAGGCGACATGGGCGCCGGCGGTAGCCGTGCTGGCGAGAATGCCTCGGAATGGTGCCGACAGGGCTGCGGCCAGGTTGCCGATGAAGGCCACGAACCCGATCGCATTAGCTCCAATCAACCTGAAGATGAAGTCCAGGGCGAGGATCGCGTCCACCACCCCTGCGGCCAACCAGACCAACTGCCGCAGTTTGAAGCCGGTGGTCGTCACCGGGGTGCTGGCGGTGTAGGTGGACCGCTGAGCAGTACCCGGGGCTTGGGAAACCGTCGTCACCGACTGCTCCTCCCGGGGAGATTCAGGATCTAGCATTGGGGCTCCTCCTCTGTGGAAAGTCACGACGGGCCGGCTCCCGTCGATGTCCGAATATGCCTAACGCGGACTGGAGCTGGGCGTTTCACCCTGACCCCCGGAAGCCACCAGGTGTTAGACGCAGCGCACTATGGCCGCTGCCTGGGGCGGAAGGCTGACGGTTGTGGGGCCACGTTGGACCCCCGAACGCGACTCCAGGAGCATCTCGTACTCCTGGCCCCGGCACCCCAGTTCCATCTCCCGCCGACGGGCGCCGAGATTGGCGGCCACCACCAGGGTTCCTCGGCGAACCAGCAGCCAACTGCTGCCCGAGACCACTTCAACACCGCGTTCGCTGGCCCACATGTCGGGCGTTCTGCGGCGCAACGAGATCAACCCGCGGTAGTAGTCAAGCATCGAACGATGCCGGGGTTGCTCACGCTCCTCCCAGTTCAACGTGCTGCGCCGAAAGGTGGCGTCAGCCTGCGGGTCTGGCACTCTTCGGCCTGGGCCAATCAACTCCGCGAACTCCCGTCGGCGACCCTGGCGGACTGCGCGCCCGAGAGCCGGGTCCTGAATATCCGTGAAGTACAGGAAGGGGGTGGTAGCCCCCCACTCCTCTCCCTGGAACAACATGGGAACAAATGGAGCTGCCAGCAATAGGGTGGCGCCCAGCCGGACCAGATCGGGGCTGACCAGTTGGCCGATGCGGTCACCGAAAGCACGGTTGCCTACCTGATCATGGTTCTGCATGTACGCCACCAGGCTGCAGGGAGGAGGGTAGTCACCAGGCCGTCCGATCACCGCCTCTCGCGAGCCGGCGTAGCGGCCGGCGTAGACCAGTCCGCGCTCGAGGCACTGTTGTAGGTCGCTGACACCGTTGAAGTCACGGTAGTAAGCGTCCCGCTCTCCGCTGAGGGCGACATGCAGGGCATGGTGGAAGTCGTCGTTCCAGAGCAGGCCCAGCCCTCGGCCACCGATGGCCCGCGGGCGGACTATCCGGCTGTCGTTCTGGTTGTTCTCGGCGATCAAGGTGAGCTCGCGCCCGAGCTCACGCTGCAGCAGGTCTACCTCCGCCGCGAGCTGTTCCAGGAGTGGCAGAGCCGAGGTCTCAATCAAGCCGTGTACGGCGTCCAGGCGCAGACCGTCGACGTGGAACTCCCGCAGCCAGCGCAGAGCGTTGTCGCAGATGAACCGGCGCACCTGATCACTTCCCGGACCATCGAGATTGAGAGCCTGTCCCCAAAGAGTTCCGTAGCGGTCCGTGAGGTATGGTCCGAACCGGGGGAGGTGGTTTCCCTCGGGGCTGAGATGGTTATAGACGACGTCGAGGATCACGGCCAGAGAACGGGCATGGCAGGCATCGACGAAGCGCATCAGGGCGGCCGGGCCCCCGTAGGCGGCGTGGACGGCATACAGGCTGGCAGCGTCGTAGCCCCACCCTCTCGCTCCGGGAAACTGGTGGACCGGCATGAGCTCGACGTGGGTGACCCCAAGATCCATCAGATGATCGAGCCGAGCTATGGCGGCGTCGAACGTCCCCTGCTCGGTGAAAGTACCGATGTGCAGCTCATAGATGACCCCACTGCGCAGGGCTGGCGGTTGCCAACCCTGGTCGGTCCAGCGGAAACGGCGCGTCGAGAACCGACGGGACAGCCCGTCAACTCCATTCGGCTGCCAGGGTGACCGTGGGTCCGGGAAGGGCCCCTGCGCGTCTATGAGGAAGCCGTAGTCGCCTGAGCTGGGAACCCCGCCGCTGGGCTCCCACCATCCAGAGGCCCGCCGCCGCATCTCGCGATCCTGACCGTCCCATCTCAGCCGCACGGACTCTGCAGCTGGCGCCCACACTGACAGCGGTCTCAAGCCCTGACCTCGGCGACCAGCAGAGCTACCGGAAAGCGCCCCAGCAACCCGGCTATCCTGGTCTCCCCTCCCTCGTACCTGGCGCCACTCAACCGGTCCACCCAGTTGCCCCGGTGAAGGTGTATGGCAGTGTCCCCCCAACCTCGGCGAGCCCCCATCGGCAGTCTGGGCGCCACAGTGACCACCTGTTCCCCACGCTGGAAGGCAACCACATTTTTGGCTAGCTCTCCCGTCGCCTCCAGTGCCAGGTAGTCCCCACTTGCCCCCATGGCGAACGCGAACTCCCGTCGCACCCTGAGTCCCCTGGCCAGCAGCCACTGCTTGGGCAGCCCGCTGGACCAAGAGTTCACGACCTCGCTCAGTGACGCCGACTCCGAGCGGGCAAGCTGCTCTCGCAAGCGGGCGAAGTCGACGGCCCGACGGTTGTCGGGGTCCACCAAGCTGTGATGCCACACCTCTGTGCCCTGGTAGATGTCGGGAACACCGGGGGCAGTGACTTTCAGGAGAGTCACCGCCAGCGAGGAGATCCGCGCGAAGCGATCGATGCGACGGACGAATGCTGCCAGAGACCCGACGAATTCGGGATCACGCACCGACCCGATCACGAATTTCCTCACCGCCGTCTCGTAGGTCGGCTGAGGAGATCGCCATGAGGTGTGCACCTTCGCCTCTCTCACTGACTTCTCGACCACCGCCAACAGCCGCTGCTCGGAAATAGGCCAGGCCCCTACCAGCGTCTGGTACAAGAAGTACTCGAAATTGCGGTCTGGCAGATCCCTGCTGACGCGGTGGCGGGCGGTCAGGCGGCTCCAGCGCCGCACCGCTCGGGCCCACTCGTTGGGCACCTCCGAGATTGCATTGATCCGGCATCGGACATCCTCGCTGCGCTTGCTGTCGTGGGTCGAGGTGGCATTCGAGGAAAAGGGGTGCCGCGCCTGCCGCCAGGCCATGGAGCGATGGAACTCCGCCGTCCCGACTCCGAACCGGCTCGGATCATCGCCCACCTCGTTGAGCGATATGAGCCGGTGGTAGCGATAGAAGGCGGTGTCCTCCACACCCTTGGCCATCACCGCACCGGTGAGCTGCTGAAACCGCAGAGCCAGGTCGTGGGCCTCCGGATCGTCAACCCTTAGGGACAGCACCTCGCCGGCGAATTGAACGAGATCCGGGTCAAGATCTGGCCGACTTGTAGCCACTCCGTCCAGCGCTTCCCGGAGCGCCGCCGCGGCCCGATGGGCTGCCCCGGGGCTCATTCGCTCGCGCAGATAGGTCCGGTACACGGGCAGGGCTGACGCCAATTCGGCCAGCACCTCCTTGGCCTCGGAGCGAGTGCAGTCGCGATGGAACGGATCGCGCTCGGTTAGGCGCAGCAGCTGGTTGGTAAGACGGTTGAGGTCACTTCCGAAGAGCCCTCTGACCACATCCCCCTTGCTGATGTGAGCGATCTCTGCGAAAGGGCGCTGCTCCCCAGTGAACTGCGAATAGATCCTGGTCAGCGACTCCTCGGAATCCTGGTCCACGAACAACCCGGTCGCCAGCCGAGAGAACTCATAACCCGTGGTCCCTTGGACGGGCCAAGCGGAGGGCAGATCCTCTCCGGGGGCGAGGATCTTCTCAACTACGATCCAGCGCTGCTCAGACTGCTGTCGCAACCGGCGCAGATAGAGCTCAGGATCCCTCAGTCCATCAGGGTGGTCGACCCGGAGTCCGGCCGTGGAGTCGAGCAGCCCCAGCAGGTAGCGGTGGTGGTCGCCGTGCACCTTCTCCTCCTCCATCCTCAGGCCCACCATGGAGTCGACGTCGAAGAAGCGGCGGTAGTTCCGATCCTCTGAAGTGGCCTGCCAACGGGCTAGCCGGTAGTGCTGCTGGGAGAGGAGACGGTCCAACCAGACGGGGTTGGCGGAGATCGCGGCTAGAGCC
>JAJYPP010000102.1 GCA_021795235.1 bacterium | reverse complement strand
TCAATTGGTAGACTGAGGTCAGATGCTCTTCAACTACCTTCCGCTCCTTGCCTTTCTTATTCTGGTGGTGGCGGTCGCCGTGGGCATGACGGTTGCGTCCACCGCCCTGGGGCCGAGGCACCCCACGGTCGCCAAGGGCTTGCCCTACGAGTGCGGGATAGTCCCGGCCGAGGCCGCTCGGCGCCGCTTCTCCGTGAGCTTCTACCTCACCGCCATGCTCTTCATCGTCTTCGACGTTGAGGCGATCTTTCTCTATCCCTGGGCGGTCATCGTGCGGAGCCATCTGCACATGTTCGGGTTCGTCGAGATGGTGGTGTTCGTGGCCCTCTTGGGGGTCGCGCTCCTATACGTGTGGCGCAAGGGTGCTCTCGAGTGGGACTGAAGAGTGATGAGTTCCTGATTCGCCGCGCTCCACTGGCGATGGCGGCCCGGGTGGGCGCATCCGATCTGCCGGCCATCCCTGGCGCCATACCTGCCGAGCAGGATCTGGCCGATGCCGCCGCCCGGGAGGGGATCTTCTCCACCACCGTGGGCAAGGTGATCGCCTGGGGACGGTATTCCTCGATCTGGCCGGCCACCTTCGGGCTCGCCTGCTGCGCGATCGAGATGATGGGGGCCAGCAACGCCCGCTTCGACCTGGCGCGCTTTGGCGCCGAGGTGTTTCGCGCCTCCCCACGGCAGTCCGACCTCATGATCGTGGCGGGCCGGGTCTCCCAGAAGATGGGCCCTGTTCTGCGCCAGATCTATGACCAGATGCCTGACCCCAAGTGGGTGATTTCGATGGGAGCCTGCGCTTCCTGTGGGGGCATTTTCAATAACTACGCGATCATCCAGGGAGTCGACAAGGTGGTCCCCGTGGATGTCTATATCCCCGGCTGCCCGCCCCGCCCCGAGGGGCTCATCGAAGCCGTGATCATGCTCCAGAAGAAGATCGCCGCGACTCCGGTCGCGAGCATCAGGGAGTAGCGGTGGCCACCCCGACTCCGGCCGCGCCTTCGCCAGAGGGCAACCAGTCCCCGACCGAGGGTTGGCGTGCGGCCGAACTGGTCGCCCGGATGTTACCTGCCGACGAGGCCGAGGTCCTGGTGCAAAATCGGCAGACCACGGTGTTCATCCCGGTGGAGCGGCTGCTCCAGGTGGTGCAGGCGCTAAGGGACGATCCCAGTGCCGCCTACGAGATGCCGGTCACCATGACCTGCAGTGACTGGCCGGAACGCGACCTGCGCTTCGAGGTCATGTACGTGTTGAGATCCCTGGTTCACAACGACCTGGTCACTCTGGCGGTGAGGGCCAGTGAGGAGACCGAGGTGCCGTCCCTGGCTGGCCTGTACCCGGGCATGGAGTGGCATGAGCGCGAGTGCTTCGATCTCTTTGGGCTGCGCATTGTCGGCCATCCCAATCTGACCAGGATCCTGCTTCCTGACGACTGGGAGGGGCACCCCCTGCGCAAGGACTACGTGTCCTTCGGTGAGCCTGTGGCCTTCACCCACAACCTCGAGTGGGCGCTGTCCCCCCAGGACCGCCCCGAGTACCTGCCCGGAGCCATTCGGGGCTCGGTGGAGAGGTCCTGATGGCGATCCTGCCCCCGATCAGAGGGGACGGCACCCCGCCGAACCGGGTCCCGGTTCAGGAGGGTGTGCCCCACATCCATCCCGGCGGTCAGGGCGAGTTTCTGGACAAGATCGAGACGGGCGAGGAGCTCATGGAGATCAACATGGGGCCTCAGCATCCCAGCACGCACGGGGTGCTGCGTCTGGTGCTGAGCTTGGATGGTGAGCATGTGCGCGCCTGTCGTCCCGACATCGGGTACCTGCACACCGGCTTCGAGAAGAGCTTCGAATCCCACACCTATCAGCAGTGCATTCCGCTGACCGATCGCATGGACTACCTGGCGCCGCCCATCAACAACTTCGGGTTCGCGCTCGCGGCCGAGAAGCTGCTCGAGATCGAGATCCCTCCTAGGGGACAGTACATCCGGGTGATCGTGGCCGAGCTCTCCAGGATCGCAAGCCACCTGATCTGGCTCGGTACCCATGCAATGGACATCGGGGCAGTCACCGCCTTCATGTACTGCTGGCGAGAACGGGACAAGATCCTCGACATCATGGAGTGGATCTCTGGGGTCCGGATGATGACCAGCTTCATCCGCGTCGGCGGACTGATGGCGGACGTGCCCGAGGAGTTCGTTCCGATGGTGCGGGCGTTCGTCGCCGAGTTTCCCAAGCGGGTGGACGAGTACGAGGGTTTGCTCACGGCGAATCCGATATTCCGTCAGCGCACCATCGGGTTAGGGGTTTTGGACTCCGCGACCGCGATCTCCTACGGCTGCAGCGGGGCGACCCTGCGGGGTTCCGGCGTACCCTACGACGTCCGGCGCGCGATGCCGTACTCCGGCTACGACCAATTCCAGTTCGACGTCCCGGTCGGCGTTCGCGGCGACGTCTACGACCGCTATCTGGTACGGGTGAGGGAGATGCGAGAGGCGTGCCGCATCGTGGAACAGGCGGTGGAGGGACTGCCCGGCGGCCCGGTCAACACCTCCGACCGCAAGGTGGTCCTGCCGCCCAGAACCGAGATCGATAACTCGATGGAGTCCCTGATCCATCACTTCAAGATCAGCACCGAGGGCTTCAGGCCACCGCCGGGCCGGGTTTACTCGGCGGTGGAGAGCGCCCGTGGCGAGCTGGGCTTCCTCATGATCAGTGACGGCGGCAACCGGCCCTATCGGTGCAAGGTTCGCGGCCCCTCCTTCAGCAACCTGTCGGCGCTCTCGTACATGGTCCAGGACGAGCTGATGGCTGACGTGGTTGCGGTGATCGGCTCGATCGACATCATCCTGGGTGACGTCGACCGCTAACGATCAAGAGCGCCCCTGGCCCGCAGCGCCTTGGGCAACACCACCAGTGCCTCCAAGACTCCCAGGATGAGCAGCGCTGACGCGATCCGGGGCACGAAGTCCGCCAGGTGGGGCGGGCTGGTGAACAACCAGGCGATGAGCAGGGGTACCCCGATCGCCGGCACCAGGGCGAAGCTGCGGTCGCGGGCTCCCATGCTGTAGTAGACAAGCATGTTGACCAGGGTCAGACCCACGATCCCGAGGCTGAAGAGCAGCAGCAGGGTGGAGTCGGACTCGTAGCGATGGCCGAGCACCAGCCCCAGGAGCGGCCGGGACAGAGCCGTGTAGCCGACCACGACCACGAGGTCGATTCCGACCAGGACCGCACCGGTCTGGAGGAGTAAACGGCGTCGCGCGTTGGCATCGGCGGCGGCGGCGACCCGGGGGTACATGACGGCGCTTAGGCTGCTGGTGCCGAAGAAGAGGATCTTGCCCATGATCGACAGGCCTGAGTAGAGCCCCGCATTGGTCGGGCTCAGGACATGCCGAGCGGCCACCACGTCAATGTTGTTGAAGATCGGGGCGGTGGCGGCTCCGGCGAGCACGGTGCCGTCTACAAGGGCCCCCGGATGGGCGGGGGCCGAGGCTCGCGCGACGCGCTGGTGGCGAGGGTACACCGCAGAGCCGAGGGCGCCGGCGACCGAGGCCAATGGGACGGCAGCGGCCCCCAGGCCGAGATTCAGCAGGATCACCGCCAACACCACCATGGTGATGCCATAGAGGAGGAAGTTGATCGCGAGCTTGCTGAACTGCCGCGACCCCTGGAGGTATCCACGTTGCGAGCCTCCCAGAGCCGAGATGGGGCCGGCGACGACGGTCACCACCAGGATCCAGGGATCGGGAAGGTGAAGGAGGATGGCCAGGCCGACGTCGACCGGCACCATCGCCAAACCCAGGCTCAGGCCTATCCTCCAGCCGCTGCCGCGCAGTCTCGCCCAGTGGGACTCTGGGGCAGTGCCCTGGGCTAGGGCGGCTGCGACCTCCCGGGCACAACCTGCGGCCACCACGTACGAGGTTGTGTAAAGGAGGTTGAGAACCGCCACCACGGACGTCGACTCTCCATTGGCTGCCGGGGACAGATGGTGGGCTCCGTAGGACTGCGCCACCAGCACCCCCGCCCCGGAGCCGCCGATGCCGATGAGGTAGAAGAGGTTCTGTCGGATGGTGGTGGCGGAGGCCAACCGGCGCAGGCCCGCCATCCGCCCAGCGGCGGGCGGCCCGATACCCTCCTTATCTTGGGATCGGGGAGCTGGTCGAAGTCTCATGGACGGTAATCCTGCAGCATCGAGGTCGCGGCTGGCGGGCCGGCGGCGCTCGGACGGGTGGGGCGGATTGGTAAAGTGGGGTGCAGAATGAGCAGGGGCAAGCGTGAGCGCGCCCGTCGCCGTCTGGGGAGAGAGCTTGGAGCTCCCGTGCCCGGTCGGCGGGGAGGGCGGTGGAGTGGCTGAGGCATCCAGCTCAGGCGTGGCCCTGAGTGGAAGCACTCTGGCACGCATTCGTGAGATGGAGGCTAAGTACCCATCCTCGCGCTCAGCGGTGCTGCCCGCCCTCTGGGCGGTCCAGGATGAGCTTGGGTACCTGCCTCCGTGGACCATCGAGGTGGTGGCCGGGGAGTTGAAGCTGCTCCCTGGCGACGTGGAGGCGGTTGCCAGTTTCTACTCGATGTACTTCAACCACAAGCCGGGACGACACGTGGTCCAGGTTTGCCGGAACGTCTCCTGCGGCCTGCGAGGCTCGGACGAACTTCTGGGCCACCTCCAGCGAGCGCTCGGGCTCGATGCCGAGGGCAACACCCCGGATGGCGCCTTCACCATCGAGGGCACGGTGGAGTGCCTGGGAGCGTGCGGAGGGGCTCCCATGATGCAGGTGGATCGTTACAGCTACGAGAACCTGACTCCCCAGACTGCGCTGGAGGTGCTCGAGAAGATCCGCGCCGAAATGCCAGCCGGAACGGGGTCCAAGTGAGCGACCTGGTCCTGACCCGTCACCAGGGAGCCCCAGGCCTCACCGCTCTGGCCGGGTATGAGCAGGTGGGAGGCTACCGGTCGTTGCGCCGGGCGATCGAGATGGGCCCGGAGGCGATCGCGGCCGAGGTGAAGGCTTCCGGCCTCAGAGGCAGAGGCGGAGCCGCCTTCCCGACAGCCACCAAGTGGAGCTTCCTTCCCAAGGACAGCTTTCCTCGCTACCTGTGCGTCAATGCGGACGAGTCGGAGCCGGGCTGCTTCAAGGATCGGGTGCTGATGGAGGAGTATCCTCACCAGCTTCTCGAAGGAGTTCTGATCGCCGCCTTCGCCCTCCAGGTGAATCACGCGTTCATCTACATCCGGGGGGAGTACCGCAGCCAGCGGGAGCTCCTGGAGCGCGCTGTCCAGGAGGCTCGCCAGGCCGGCTACGGCGGCCCCAACGTCCTGGGATCGGGCTGGGACTGTGAGCTGATGGTGCATGGCGGGGCGGGGGCCTACATCTGTGGCGAGGAGACGGCACTGCTGGACTCCCTGGAGGGGAGAAGGGGCCAGCCGCGGCTGAAGCCTCCATTTCCGGCGGTCAAGGGCCTCTATGGCCAACCGACTGTGGTCAACAATGTGGAGACCCTCTCGAATTTGCCGTTCATCGTCGCCGAGGGCGGTGCCAGGTACGCTGCCCTTGGCACCGAGGCCAGTCCCGGAACCCGGCTCTTCTGTGTCAGCGGCCATGTGGAGCGGCCGGGCACCTTCGAGGTTCCGATGGGGAAGACCACGTTCCGCGACCTCCTGGAGATGGCTGGGGGAGTATGGCGGGGGCGGCAGTTTAAGGCGATGCAGCCAGGAGGCGGGTCGATGCAGATCCTTGGGCCGCAGCACCTTGACCTCCCGCTCGACTTCAAGGCGGTGGCGGATGCGGGCTCCTCACTGGGCGCCGGGGCCCTGGTGATAATGGACGACTCCACCTGCTTGGTCAACGTGGCGATGCGACTGGTCGACTTCTACCGCCATGAGTCATGTGGCAAGTGCGTGCCGTGTCGCGAGGGCACCTACTTTGAGAGCGAGCTCATGCATCGCCTCGAAGCTGGGTTGGCCACCAAGGCCGAGCTCACCAACCTAGCCGACATCTGCGCCAACATGGATGGGCGCTGCTTCTGCCCCCTGGGCGACACCGCCACCTGGTTTGTGATGTCGGCGTACCGGATGTTCCCGGAGGAGTTCGAGAGCCACTGCGGGGCCGGGCGCTGTCCGGTCCGTGAGCCCCTGGCGGTGGCCGTCTAGGTGGCAGAGACCGCCGCTGCCGAGCTGGTCACCGTCTCGGTCGACGACCGCATGGTTCAGGTCGCCCCTGGAACTTTGGTATGGGACGCCTGCGAGAAAGCCGGCGTGTTCGTGCCGGTCTACTGTGCCCACAAAAAGTTGGAGCCGGTGGCGGTCTGCCGGATGTGCCTGGTCGAGGTGGAGGGGGTCCCCAAGCTGCAGCCGGCCTGCGCCACCAGGGTTGCGCCGAACATGGTGATCCGCACCGCCACCGAGCAGGTGCGCAAGTTCCGGGACGGCAACCTCGAGTTCCTGCTCGTGAATCACCCGCTGGACTGTCCGGTCTGCGACCGGGGAGGGGAGTGCGACCTACAGGACTTCACGCAGCGCTATGGCCCGGGGCGCAGCCGGACCAGCATCACCGAGAAGGTTCACTTCGACAAAGCCATTCCTCTCTCAGACAAGATCTACCTGGACCAGGAGCGCTGCATCCTCTGCTGGCGCTGCGTGCGCTACTACGAGGAGATCACCGGGGAGCGCGAGATCGTGCTCCAAGAGCGGGGGGTTCACACCGTGGTGGACACCTTCGAGAGGCGCCCACTCCAGAGTCAGTTTCAGGGCAATCTGCCCGAGATCTGCCCGGTGGGGGCCCTCACCCACGCCAAGTACCGTTTCCGGGCACGGCCCTGGGACCTGCGGCGCACCGCCAGCGTGTGCTCGCACTGCAGCTTTGGCTGCAACATCTTCGTGGACGCTCGCGAGGACCAGGTGGCGCGCTACGCCAGCAACGACAATCCCGAGGTCGACGACAGCTGGCTGTGTGACCGCGGCCGCTACAGCTTTCCCGAGATGAATCGGAGCGGTCGGGTGTCCACCCCCGAGGCCAGGGTGGGAGGGGTTCGCCAGCCGGTCTCCCACAGGGAGGCGATCGAGCGCGCGTGCGGGGGGCTGCTGAGGGTGCGCTCGGAGTACGGTCCAGAGGCCATGGGTGTGATCGGGTCGGCCCGGCTGACCAACGAGGAGGCGTTTGCGCTGCAGTGGTTGGCCCGGGATGTGATCCGCACCAAGAATCTGGACCATCGACTTGGCAAGCTCGACAAGCTCGCCCCGGAAGACTTCGCACTCTCCATCGCCGAAATAGAGGAGTGCGATGCGGTGGTGGTGCTCGGCGAGAAACCCGAGGCAGCCGCGCCAGTTCTGACCCTGAGGCTTTTCAAGGCCGAACAGAAGCGTCGGCGCAAGGTGAGCCGGGTGGCCGTCGATTCCGACCCGGCCTCGCTGGCCGGACAGTTGCCAGCGAACGGGCGCATCGGTGTCGTCGTCCACCAGCAGGATGTGGCCGTGGCCCGCAAGCTGCGGGCCGAGCTCACTACCAGTACCCGCCAGGTCCAGGTCCTTTCGATTCTGGACCAGGTGAACGAGCGGGGATGTCAGGATCTCGGGCTGTTGCCTGAATGGCTGCCGGGATATCGGCCGGCGCCGGCCGGCGGCATGGGCACCAGGGAGATGCTTCAGGCAGCCACTTCGGGAAAACTGAGGGCGCTGGTGCTGATCGACCCCTGGGCTGAGTTGGAAGCTGAACCTGGCTTCAGAGAAGCGGTTGCGAATGTTGACCTGGCCGTCGTTTTGGCCGCCTGGCCCGGGGTCGCGACCTCGGAGGCTGACGTGATCCTTCCCGGTCGAACCCTGGTCGAAAAGGCCGGGACTGTGACCAACACCGAGGGGCGGGTTCAGCGGATACGACCGGGGGTGGAGCCAAAGCTGGCGTTCCCACCCGACCTGCGCAGCATCGTGGAACTGGGCCGGGGTATGGGAGGGGACTTCGGATCCCAGCCCTTGGCGGGCCCTGTGTTCAAGCGGCTAGCCGAGAGCGTCCCTGCGTACAGCGGCACTCAGGGAGGACTGAGGGCCATCTGGAGGGCGGGGATTTGAGTTCTGCGGCCACCTCCATTGTCCTGGCAGTGATCGTGGCCCTGGTGAAGGGGCTCCTAATCGTCATCGTCCTGGCGACCGCGTTCGCCTACATGACCCTGGCAGAACGCAAGATCTCGGCCCGCATCCAGCTGCGTTACGGTCCCAATCGGGTCGGTCCGTTCGGTTTCCTGCAGCCGGCGGCTGACGGCGTCAAGCTCTTCCTCAAGGAGAAGGCAGCCCCCGAGGGACGCGACAACTTCCTATACCTGTTGGCGCCCGCCCTGGCCGCCGCGGCGGCCCTCTTCGCCTTCTCGGTCATCCCCATCGATCAGACCATCTGCATCGGCGGTACCCACGGGGCGGGCCCTCTCTCGGCCAGCTGCCCTGGGGGCTATCCGCTTCACTGGGATCTGGCCCACCTCAACATCGGCCTGCTCTTCGTCCTGGGGATCACCTCGCTGGGGGTCTATTCCATCTTTCTTGGGGGATGGGCCAGCAACTCCAAGTACTCCCTGCTGGGCGCGCTTCGCAGCTCAGCGCAGCTGATCAGCTACGAGATGGCGGTCAGCTTCGCCCTCATCGGCCCGGTGCTGCTGGCCGGCTCATTGAACCTGGAGACCGTGGTCAATCAGCAGCACTCACTTTGGTTTGTGTTCCTGCAGCCGATGGGATTCTTGCTCTACTTCACCGGGGCTCTGGCGGAGACCAACCGGCTGCCCTTCGACCTGCCGGAGGCGGAGTCAGAGCTGGTGGCGGGGTACCACACCGAGTACTCGGGGATGCGCTTCGGGCTCTTCTTCATGGCTGAGTACATCAACATGGTGACGGTCTGTTCGATCGCCACGGTGATGTTCCTGGGGGGCTGGATGGCGCCTTTCTTCTTCTTGCCTAACTGGTTGGGCCCGATCTGGTTCGTCGCCAAGGTGGGCCTGCTCATCTTCGTGATGATGTGGGTGCGCTGGACCTTCCCAAGACTTCGCTACGACCGGCTGATGCAGTTCGGCTGGAAGGTGTTGCTGCCCTTGGGCCTGGTCAATCTGTTGGTCACCAGCTTCTTCGTGGCCTTGAAGTGACCACAACCCCGCAACGGATCACCTGTGAGGCGTCATGTTTCGTGAGCTGATCGGCGGCCTGCGCATCACCATGCGCGAGATGATGACCAAACCCATCACCATCCAGTACCCGGAGGAGCAGCGGCCGGTGCCACCGCGCCACCGCGGCCGTCACATCCTGCACCGCTATGACAACGGGCTCGAGAAGTGCATCGGCTGCGAACTGTGCGCGGGCGCCTGCCCGGTGGGCTGCATCTACGTGCAGGCGGCCCAGAACGATCCCCAGCATCCGGTCTCCCCCGGGGAGCGCTACGCGGTCCGCTACGAGATCAACCTCATGCGCTGCATCTACTGCGGTTACTGCGCTGAGGCCTGCCCGACCGAGGCGATAACCCTGGGGCCGCGGTTGGACCTGTGTGATTACAAGCGGGAGCGCCTGGTCGCGACCAAGGACGACCTCCTCGAAGCCTGGCCCGGATTCCAACCGATGGCAACCGGAGTGGCCGCCGGGACCGGCGCTCCGGCGCCTCAGACGACCCCCATGGGAGCAGGCTCATCCCATCTCGGGCCCGCTGGCGCTGCCCCGGGTCTGCGGCCGGCCATCCCGGAGCCGCGTACCAAGGGTGGAGGGGCCGATCCCATATGACCGTGATCTTCGGCATCGCGGCCGGGCTCGCCTTGGTGGGCGCGCTGGGGGTGGTGCTCAGCCAGCGCACCCTCTACTCGGCGCTGAGCCTGGTGGTGAACATGGTGTCCCTGGCAGTCCTGTTC
>JAJYPP010000101.1 GCA_021795235.1 bacterium | reverse complement strand
CCGCTCGGCATCCGCACCGGCACGAGGACGCCACTGCGGTCCCAGGCTCGCAACGTCTGCGGGTGCACTCCGAGCAGGGCGGAAGCCTTCTTCATCGGGAACAGCGTATCCATTCGCTTAATTATAATAGCTACTCTAAACGTTCATGAGCGATATCGTAGCTGCTACCAACCTCCTCTCCCAACCACCGGCAGATGTCGAGCGCAAAGTAGGTGAGGATGAAGTCCGCTCCCGCCCGCCGCATCGACAGATGGGACTCCATGACCGCGGAGCGGAGGTCGAAGGCGCCGGCCCGCGCTCCCGCCTTAAGCATCGCGTACTCGCCGCTCACGCTGAAGCAGCCGATGGGAAGCTCGAACCGATCCTTGGCCTCTCGGACTATGTCCAGGTACGACAGCGCCGGCTTCACCATCAGCATGTCCGCCCCCTCCAGCAGGTCCAGCTCCAGCTCGCGCATCGCCTCCCGGCGATTGGGCGGGTCCATCTGGTAACCCTTGCGATCTCCGAACTGGGGAGCGCATTCTGCGGCCTCGCGGAATGGGCCGTAGAAGCAAGACGCGAACTTGGCTGAGTAGGCCAGGATGGCGGTGTCGGTGCTGCCCGCCTCATCCAGGGCTGAGCGGATCGCCCCCACCTGCCCGTCCATCATGCCCGAGGGCGCGATCACGTCAGCGCCGGCCTGCGCCTGGCTGACCGCGATCCGGCCGTAGAGTTCGATGGTGACATCGTTGTCCACCTCGCCCCGCTCGTCCAGGACCCCGCAGTGGCCATGGTCGGTGTACTCGTCAAGGCAGTCGTCAGCGAAGAGCAGCAGCTGGTCGCCCACCTCCGCGCGCAGGCTGGTGAGCGCCCGCTGCACGATCCCGCGCTCGTCCCAGGCCGAGCTGCCCGTGGCATCCTTCCGCGCTGGCACCCCGAACAGGATCAGGCCTCCCACCCCTTGTTCCGCCGCCCTGGCGGCCATCTCCCGCAGGCTGTCCACGGTCTCCTGGAAGATCCCGGGCATGGTGGAGAGCTCCCGGCGCTCGGAGAGGCCCTCTGCCACGAAGCAGGGCAGGATGAGGTCCTGAGGGCATAGGCGGGTCTCGCGGACCAACCTTCGCAGCTGGGCCGTGCGCCGCAGGCGCCGCGGACGATCCTCGGGAAAGCTCATGTGCGCTCCCCATTCTCGGGCAATCCGCCAAACCATGATCTGAGCGCACTCACCAGACCCTCCATGCTGTGGGTCCTGGCGACCACCTGGGGGTGCATCCCCTGGCGGCGCAGCGCCGCGGCCGTGATGGGGCCGATACAGGCAATGGTGCAGCTAGACGCCGGACGCAGGGCCCCCGCCAACTCCACAAAGCAGCGCACCGAGCTGCCGCTGGTGAAGGTGGCACAGTCAACCCCTCCGGCCCGAATTAGCGCCCGCAGGGGTGCCTGCGACGCCTGGTCCGGGACCATCTGATAGAGCTCGACCACCTCCACCTGTGCCCCTTGGGCCTGGAGCTGGCGGGGCAGGACATCGCGGGCGCCCCCGGCTCGCGGCAGCAGCACTCGCCGGCCGGCGACGGCTCGCTCGCCGATTCGGGATGCCAGCGACTCCGCGATGAAACCCGCGGGTAGCGGTTCCACTGACCAGCCGAATTGCCGAACTGCCGCTGCCGTGCCGGGGCCGATGGCGTAGACCCGCGAAGCAGCCTGGGCAAGTGGGCCCAGGCTGAGCAGCAGCTCCACGGCGTTGGCGCTGGTGAAGACCAGATCGTCGAACTCACCTGCCGCGATCCGGCCCCGAAGGCCAGCCAGACCTCGGTCGCCCAGCAGCGGCTGAACCCTCATCACCGGGACCGGGAGCGGCACCGCCCCGTCAGCCACGAGCAGTTCGCACAGCGCTTCGGACTGGGGGGCCGCCCTGGTCACCATGACCCGACGGCCGAGGAGCGGCCCGCTCAAGCCCGGGCGGCCAGCTGCCGGGCCAGGTCGCGGGCGGACCCGAGCAGGTCCGGGGGGCTGCTCACCGCCTCCAGGCGAACCAGATCACGGCCGTCGCCGCTGGCGGACCAGGCGGCCGTGATCCGAAATTCTCCGCCGGCCGCGGGCTCGGCCAGCGCGCCCAGCGGCAGGCGACAGCCGCCGCCCAGCTGCCGGAGCACCTCCCTCTCCGCCTCCACACAAAGACGGGTGGGGAGATGGTCCGATGGCGCCACCAGCTCTGCCAGGGGGCTGTCCTGCCTGACCTGGATGGCGATCACGCCCTGGGCCGGAGCCGGCGTGCACTCATGGTGGGGATCCAGCGGCTGGCCCAACTCCGCCCGGCCGAGCCTCACCAACCCGGCCTGGGCGACCATGATCGCCTCCAGGCCGAGATCGGCCATGCGGCGGATTCTGGTGTCGACGTTGCCGCGCACCGGGGTCGGGATGAGGTCTGGTCGCAGCGCCAGCAGCTGAGCCGCCCGGCGCGGCGACGAGGTGCCCACCCGAGATCCCGGGGGCAGATCCCTCCAGGGACGGCCGGACAGAGTGACCATGCAATCGCGGGGATCCTCCCGGACCAGGTAGGCAACCACCTGCAGCCCCGGGGACGGCTGAGTCGGCAGGTCCTTGGCGCTGTGCACGGCCGCGTCCGCCCGCCCGTCCAGCAGGGCGTGCTCCAAGCGCGAGGTGAACCACCCCTGACCCTCCAGGTCGGGGACCGCCTGCTCCGGATTGAGATCCCCGTCCGAGTCGATGACCGTGAGGCTGAGGTCCAAGCCCGGCTGCGAAGCCCGGAGCCTCCCCAGCGCCAGCGCGGCCTGCGCCATGGCCAGGGAGCTGCCCCTGGTCGCAAGCCGCCTCAACCCTTCTCCGCGGCCTCGTCCAGCCGCAACCCGAAGGCCTCCTTGAGCAGTCTGCGGCTGTCCTGATCGTCCGCATGCTGGCGCAGGAAGTTGATCGGCTGGTGCATCAGCTTGGCCGCTATCGACTGGGTGAGGCGCTCCAACTGGATGCGTTCCTCCTCGTCCAGGGGGCGCATTCTGGAGATCGCTCGCCGGAGCTCGCCCTGCCGCACCGCCTCGGCCCGGTCCACCAGCGCCGCGATCACGGGGGCCGCTCCGCGACCCCGCAGCTCCTCGGTGAGGGCGGCCACCCCCTGATCGACCATCAGCTCTGCCTGCGAGCGGTGGGCCTCGCGCCGCTCCAGATTATGGCTGACCACCTCGCCGAGATGGTCGATGTCCAGCAGCTCGACACCAGGCAGGCTGCCCGTCTCGGGCTCCACGTCCCGGGGAACGGCCAGGTCCAGAATGAGCAGCTTGGAGCCGACGGCTTGAGCCTCGCGAATCCGGGCCACGTCGGCACGCAACAAGACCCGATCCTCGCTGGCGGTGCTGCAGACAATGACCTGAAAGCGCGGAGCCAGTGAGCTCAGGTGCGCTTGCTCGACCAGCTCCCCCCCGACCGCCTCGGCCAGGGCGGCCGCCCGCGGTCCGCGACGCACCACCAAGATCGGTGACGCCCCCCGACGGCGCAGCAACCGTGCCGCCGCACCGCCGACGCTGCCGCCGCCCACAATCACCGCCCCCACCCCATCGAGCCCGCCCAGCCGGTCCTCGGCCAGGTGGGCCGCGACCTGGCCGAAGCCGACCGCCTGGCGCGAGATCCCCGTCGTGCTGCGGACCAGTTTGGCGGTCTCCACGGCTCGGCGCAGGATGAGGTCCAGGTCACCATCCAAGGTGCCGGCGTCCTGGGCAATGCGATGCGCCCGCTTGAACTGGGCCAGCACCTGGGCCTCGCCGAGGATCATGCTGTCCAGCCCGCTGGCGACCTGGAAGAGGTGGCGCAGACCCACCTCGCCGGGATGGCTGAACATCAGGTTGGCAAACTCAGGGCCGCGGGAGAGGTAATGGAAGAACCGCGAGGTGGCCAGCCTGGAGGTGGCCTCATCCGCCACGGACAAGTAGAACTCGGTGCGGTTGCAGGTGCTGAGGCACGCGGCTCCGCTCAACCCCGAATGGGCGACTATGGCCCGGAGCGCTTCCACCACCTGACGTTCGTCCAAGTGGAGCTGCTCCCGGACCGGTAACGGGGCCAGGTGATGGCTTACACCGGTGGCGAGGAAAGGCAATCTGAGTTCGAGTATATCTGCCCCCTCTGGCTCACCCCGGCCCGCAGTGGAGGGCACACTGGTTAGGATTGGAGTTCGTGGAGTCCCCCAACCCAGACGACGGCGCCCTCCAGCGGGGAGAGTCCGGCTCCCGACCGGAGCGAGCCGAGCCCCCCGGCGGCAAGATCCGCTGGGGGCGGGAGCGGGGACCCGGAGCACCTGGGGACGGGTTCCTGGCGCGATTGGGCCCGGTGTCTCAAGATCTCGCGGAGTTTCACAACCAGATCTCGCTGGTCGACGGTCACGACGGGGCCGGGGAAGAATTCCATCACCCTCGCCTGCCGCTGGAGACCGAACTCGAGACCCTGACCTTCACCGCCCTGGATTGCGAGACCACCGGGCATTTTCCCGACCGGATGGTGGAGCTGGGCGCGGTCAGATACCAGCTTCCTGGCCCCGGCGGCGGACCCGCTCCCCGTCTGCTCCTGGAAACCCTGGTGCACACCACCGACCACATCAACCCCTACGCGCGGCGGGTGCACGGCATCACCCGCTCCATGTTGACCGGGGCGCCGTCGCAGCGCCGCGTGGCGATGACGTTCCGGGACTTCTCCAGAGGCGCGATCCTGGTCGAGCACAGCGCCGACAGTTTCGACACCCGCCTGGTCTCCAAAGCGATGGACCGGCCCCTCCCGCACCACCACCTGGACACCTCGCGGATGGCGGGTTTGCTCTTCCAACTGCGCGACACGATCGGTTTGGAGCGTCTCTGCGAGCGGCTGGGGGTGAGCCACCGCCAGCCGCACTACGCCCTGGCGGACGCCGAAGCGACCGCGGACTGCTTCTGCCGGCTGGTGGAGATTGGCCGGCAGGAGTTGGGCTGGCGAACCTTGGGCGATCTGGTAGCCGTCGGAATGCCGCCCAGCCCGCGACCTCAGATCCGGCCCGGGCACAAGAGCGGCGGCGCGCCAGTCGCCGTCGGCGGCGCCGCTACCAGGCGGAGACGCCACCGCGCCGGAAGGCGTCATCGCTCGCAGGCCGCCGTCACGCCCGCACCGGCAGCGGAGAACGGGGCCACCTGAACCGGCCAGCCGGCCCGGTGGGGTGGCTGGGGAGTTGGTCGGTCGCGATCACAACCACAGGTAGCGAGCCGTGAGACGACCGAGACCCGATCGCCGCGATGCCGTCGAGATCGCGATCAGGTGGCGTCCCCGGCCAGGCGCCGGGCCCGATCCTCCTGCCTGAGTGGTGAGACCAGGAGTTCCAGCTCGCCGTCCACGATCCGCTGCAGCTGGTAGAGCTTGAGGTCGATCCGATGGTCTGTCACCCGGTTCTCAGGGTAGTTGTAGGTCCGGATCTTCTCGCTGCGATCCCCGCGGCCCACCATCGAGCGCCTGGTCACCTGGAGCGCCTCATCACGCTCAGCGCGCATGCGATCGTACAGACGGGAACGCAGCACCCGCAGCGCCTTGGCCCGATTCTTGTGCTGGGACTTCTCGTCCTGGCAGGTCACCACCAGTCCCGTGGGCAGGTGGGTTATCCGTACCGCCGAGTCGGTGGTGTTGACACTCTGGCCGCCGGGTCCGGTGGATCGGTAGACGTCGATCTTCAGATCGTCGTCGAGGATTTCCACCTCCACCTCATCCACCTCCGGGAGCACCACCACGCTGGCGGCGGAGGTGTGGATCCGGCCCTGCGACTCAGTGCGCGGCACCCGCTGCACCCGGTGGACCCCGGACTCGAACTTGAGCTGACCGTAGGCGCCCTGGCCGTGGATCTCCAGCACCACCTCCTTGAAGCCACCCCCGTCGGTCGGCGAGGCCTCCAGCATCTCGGCGTGCCAGCGCTGGCGCTCCGCGAAGTGGAGGTACATGCGCATCAGGTCGGCGGCGAACAGCGCCGCCTCCTCGCCGCCGGTACCGGCGCGGATCTCCACCACCGCGTCCCGGTCCTCATCCGGGTCGCGCGGCAGCAGCAACACCTGGAGCTCCGCCAGGATCCCGTCGCTGCGCTCCTGCTCCCGACGCACCTCAGACTCAAGGTAGGAGCGCATCTCCGGATCGCTCTCCGCCGCCGCCAGGGCGGCGGCCTCGGCCGACGCCCGGTCGGCCAGCTCGGCCTGGGCCAGCAGCTCAACCACCGGACGCAGCTGCGATTGCTCTCTGCTCAACTGCTCCAACCGCCCAGGGTCGAAGGCGAGCTCGGGATCCTCCATCTGCGAGGAGAGCGTCTGGTAGCGCTGCTGGACTTGATGGAGGCGTGCCTGGAGGCCTAGGGGGATCAAGATCCTGGAATCCGGTCGAAAGCCGGTCTGGGGCGGCCCTCAGCCGCTACTGCTGGGCCTTCTGGGCACGCCGCCGGAACCGTTCCACCTGGCCGCCGGTGTCGACGATCCGCTGCTGGCCGGTGAAGAAGGGATGGCAGACGCTGCAGACCTCGGTGCGCAACGACTGCAACGTGGACCCGGTCGTGAAGGTGTTCCCGCAGGAGCAGGTCACCACCGCGTCGTGGAAGTACTGGGGATGGATCGCAGCTTTCATGACTAGATCTGAGTTTAGCAGACGGCTCGACTGGGCCCGGTTGGGGAGCCCCGGCGACCGAGGTCACCCGGGCACCGGGTCCAGCACCGGCCTGGTGAAGTTTCCCTGCTCGAGTTGGGGCAGGGCCTCCCCCACCGCGTCGACCAGCTGGGCCATGCCCACCCCGCGCTCCAGCCGGGGTAGGCGCTCCAGGAGCCAGAGGGGATCGACGTTCAGGCTGCGCCATTGGAGCTGTCGCACTCGCAGCTCGCGCAACCTTGCCACCGTCACCTCGATCTCGGCTGGGGTGTCGGTCACCCCGGGAAAGGTGAGCAGGTTGACGGTGAGCTGAGCTCCGGATTCGACCGCGACCCGACACGACACCGCCACGTCTTCGATGGAATATCCCCGCGGCCGGTAGTAGGCGGCGAACAGGTTCTGAGTGAAGCTGAACACGCTGATGCGGCAGCTGTTGACTCCCGCCTCGAACAGCCGGCGCAGCGCCCGCGGGCGGCTGCCGTTGGTGTTGATGTGGATGGTGGCCGACGGGAATCGGCGTCTGAGCACTTCCGACACGTCCAGCAGCTGCCGCTCCCGCAGCAACGGTTCGCCCTCACACCCCTGCCCGAAGCTCACCATCCCCGGCTCGCCCGCCGCTCTGGCCCGGCTCAGGTGCTGAGCCCCCACCTCGAGCAGGTCGGCGGCGGTGGGGGCCCTGCCCATGCGGGGTTGCGACGCCGGGGTTCCCGAGTCGGTCTGCAGCGAGATGCACCCGAGACAGTCGGCGTTACAGGCGGCCGAGGCGGGCAGCGCCCCCTCGCCGCGCCCCAGGAACGTGTTCTGAGCGGTGAGGCAGTTGTGCTGCAGGGCGCAGACGCTGAGCTGGGCGACGACCCGACTGCGGGGGAGGGCTCGCTGCAGACCACGGACCTCGGCTTCCAGCCGCGCCCGCTCGGGCCGCGGCCCGGTCCAGGGAGCGAAATCGTCGGTCCGGGCTGCCGCCACCACCACCTGGCCATTCAGGTCAGCCACCGCGGTGTAGCCGTAGAGAGGCAGGGTGCGGGCGGGAATCCCGGTCTCTCGTTGGTGAGCGGGAAGCAGCAGGCGCAGGTACCCGACCGGGAGCACCGCCGCCACCGGCAGACGGTGGCGGCCGGGAACGGTCTCCACCGCACCACTGCCCGGAGCGCGAGCCAGGGCGCGACGGTCAGGGAGGTGCATCAAGGTGGACCCCGGCGGCAGCGGCATCCAGCGCGACAGGGGAAGCTGCTCCCAACCGCTCTGCCCAACCGCCGCCCACCCTGAGGGCGCCACCACCATTTCCCCGGAGTCGTCGCTGAGGAGCGGCCTCAGCGCGCCAGCGGAGCTCACACCGGGGCGACCGCGGGGTCCTGGGGGAGCTCTGGCTCGATCGCCAACCCCGCCCGGGCGAGGCAGGCGGCCATGAACCCCGCGAACAGAGGGTGGGGCCGATGGGGACGGGAGCGGAACTCCGGGTGGAACTGGCTGCCCACGAAGAACGGGTGGTTCTTGAGCTCCATGATCTCCACCAGCCGGCCCGTGGGCGAGGTGCCACTGAAGACCACGCCCACCTCCTCCAGCGCTTCGCGGTAACGGTTGTTGAACTCGAAGCGATGGCGGTGGCGCTCGTAGACGACCGGCTCGCCGTAAGCCTGACCGGCCTTCGAGCCAGGCTCCAGCTTGCAGGGGTAGAGCCCGAGGCGCATGGTCCCACCCATGTCAGCGACGTCGCGCTGTTCCGGAAGCAGGTCGATCACCGGGTTCTCGGTGAAGGCGTTGAACTCGGTGCTGTTGGCGTCGTCGGTGCCCAGAGCTTCACGAGCGATGTCGATGCAGGCGCACTGCATGCCCAGACAGAGCCCCAGGAACGGCACCTGGTGGTGGCGCGCGTAGCGCGACGCGGCGATCTTGCCCTCGATTCCACGATGCCCGAATCCGCCGGGGATGACCAAGCCGTGGAGTCCCTCGAAGGGGGTGGAGTCCCCAGGCTCCAGCGTCTCCGTGTTGATCCAGCGCAGATCCAGGCCCACCCCGTGCGCCACCGCGGCGTGGCGCAGCGACTCGGTCACGCTGATGTAGGCGTCCGGCAGGGCCACGTACTTGCCGGCGATCCCGACCAGCACCCGCTCGTCGGCGGACAGGATGCGCTTGACCAGTTCCTCCCACCTCCGCAGATCCGCCGGCCCGGTCTCCAGCCCCATCTCCTCGGTCAGGTAGCGGCCCAGCCCGCTGGACTCCAGCACCAAGGGCACCTGGTAGATCGTGCGGGCGTCAGGAACGCTGATCACGGCCCGGGTCTCGACGTCGGCGAACAGGGCTATCTTGTCGCGCACTCCCGCCCCCAGAGGCTGGCGGGATCGGCACACGATGGCGTCCGGCTGGATCCCGATCCCCCGCAGGGTCTGCACCGAGTGCTGGGTGGGCTTGCTCTTGAACTCCTCGCTGGCGTCCACGTAGGGCACCAGGGTGACGTGGACGTAGAAGGTGTTGCGCCTGCCGACGTCGTTCTTGAGCTGGCGGATCGCCTCCAGGAATGGCAGCGACTCGATGTCGCCCACGGTGCCCCCGACCTCGACGATGACGACCTCGGCCTCCGACTCCTCCGCCACCCGGCGGACCCGATCCTTGATCTCGTTGGTGATGTGCGGGATCACCTGCACCGTGGCCCCCAGGAAGTCGCCCCGACGCTCCTTGGCGATGACCTCGCTGTAGATCTTGCCGGTGGTGACGTTGCTGGCCTTGCTGAGATTGGTGTCCACGAACCGCTCGTAGTGGCCGAGGTCCAGGTCGGTCTCGGCGCCATCGTCGGTGACGAACACCTCGCCATGCTGGTAGGGAGACATGGTGCCGGGATCGATGTTGATGTAGGGATCGAGCTTCTGCAGCGAGACGCTGATCCCGCGCGCCTTCAGGATGGTCCCCAGCGAGGCTGCGGTGATCCCCTTGCCGATCCCGGAAACCACTCCCCCGGTGATGAAGACGAACTTAGCCATCGCCGGCTCGGGAGTCACACGGGAGAGCATCACCCATGTAGCAAAATCCTAACAGTCTCGAACAACGCAGGTGTTCATCCACTTGCATGAATGGCGCCTGCGCGTCTCCGTTTGCCGCGTCCCCGGTTGCCCGGACGGCGGACCAGCCCGTCTGTAGTTGGGCGTGGCGTGGTTGGTCGCTCCTTCCCCCGGCGCAGGTTCTCGGCAGCGCCGGGGCGCATGCCCCAGCGTGCCTCGAAGCGAGCGTCGAGGTGTCGGAGGACTGTCCGGCGACCCACCCCCAGGTCAGCTGCTCCCGCCGAACGTCGGCGGGA
>JAJYPP010000026.1 GCA_021795235.1 bacterium | reverse complement strand
CGCCGCACCCTGGTCCACGGAAACCCCGTGCACCCCGGCGTAGTTCGCCTGTCCCAAGACAGAGGTCCAGGCCGGGTTGACGGGGACATGCCTGACCCCCTCGCGAGCGCATCTGCTGGCCAGGGTGCCCTTGGCGCGCACAGCGATACCGTTCGCCACCGGCGACGCGGGCGGCTCGGCTCGGTCTCCCGGACCAGTTGGCCACATCCTCTACTGGAGATGCAGAACCATCCTCTTGCCCGCCAAGCCCGTGGGACGGCCAGGCAACAGATGTCCGCTCACCTGGACCGTCCGGCTCGGATGCAGGACGTGGACCGCGAGCTCTCAGGAGTGCACCACCAGGCCGCTGCTGCCCACGGTGATCGCAAGGGTTGGAGGAATCGTGACAGCGCCCTGTCCTCCCTCGGAAGCCGACCTCGGCACCGTTGCGCGGACCGTATAGAGGCCGGGAGCTCGGGGCACGGAGAAGACGAAGGTCTGAGTGGCGGCCACACCGCTACGGCAGTACTGAGCGAACGGCTGGGGCGGCGGAGCGACCGTCACTCCGTCGTGGTTGACGTAGAAAACATGAAACCCCGGCCCGCCACAGTAGTTGGGCAAGAACGTGCCACTAGGCGCGGCCACCTCGACCCAGAGCTGCCCTGCCCTGCTGGCGGCGGACAGTGTCCAGCCCCCCTTGGTGGCAGTGGCCACACGCGAGTGCGAGCGATGGTGAGCCGACCCTCCCCCACCACTCGCTGCGGCTCCGCAGCCCACCACGGCGATCAGCACGAAGCTGGCGACAACAAGGGTGCCGCCGCCGCGGCCTCGGGACGATCCAGATGCCCAATGCCACAGCCGAGAGCAAGGTGCTCCCCCGGCGGCAACAAGGCGGGCCAGGGACATCCCCAACGGGTCGTCCCGCCGCTTCGATCCTCCCGGGGCCGATTCGATCACGCCTCGGCGGCCCGGCGTTCCGCGGTGGCCGGGGCACCCGGATGCCCTGCTACCGGGCACCACCGCCATGGGCCCGTATGCCTGCAGATGCGGCGCGGAGTGGCGATGCAGCCCATTCTTTCACGTTGGCCCACCCGGCCCGGTTCGCTCGACCAGGCCCGGATCGGAGTGAGACGGACGGTCTTGGGTCAGCTGACAAGCCCCCGGACCGGCTGCGACACTCAATGCTCTGAACTCGAGACTCGGGTGCTCAGGCCAGCTTCCGATATCCCTGAGGGACCGGGCCCTTCCAGGACTCGGGGTGGAATATCTTCGCCAGGATCTCGATCCCGTCGATCACCCGGGGGCCGGGCCGGTTGAAATACCAAGATCCATCCACCGCGTAAACGTGGCCCTGGGCCACCGCGGGAAGAGTCGCGAAGTCCGGCAGCTGGCTGAGTTTGGTCGCTTGGTCGCAGCTCTCCTCCAGGCGAAACCCGCAGGGCATCAGCAGGAGAACCTCCGGGGACGCCGCCCGGATCTCGTCCCAGGACACCTCTCGCGACCGCTGTCCAGCCGTGCCGAGCGCATCGATCCCCCCCGCCACGTCCACCTGATCCGGCACCCAGTGCCCGGCGATCATCAGGGGGTCGGTCCACTCCAAGCAGACCACCCGGGGCCGGTCTCTGCCGGCCACGGCTCCACGCACGGCGTCGACCCTGGCCCAGAGGCTGCGAACCAGCTCCTGAGCTCGCTCCCGGGCACCGGTCGCCTGTCCGACATCGGCAATCGTGCGCATCACGTCACTCAAAGTGTTGGGCTCCAGAGACAGCACGGCGGGCTTGCCCGGGAGCAGTCGCGCGGCCTCCAGCACCTGGGGATACGCCACCGCGCAGACCGGGCAGAGCTCCTGGGTCACTATGAGGTCGGGGCGGGCCCGTCGCAGACCCTCCTGATCCAGCCGGTACAGGCTGCTGCCCTGGTGGACCGCCTCTCGCACATGGCGGTCGATGTCGCCTGGCGCTTTGCCGGCATGCTCGAGCTCGCTCCTGGTGAGCTTGGGCTTGTACTCCGCCTGGGGCGGGAAGTCACATTCGTGCGTCACCCCCGCCAGGCTGGGGCCCAGACCCAAGGCGAAACATATCTCGGTCGCGCTCGGAAGCAGGGACACTATCCGCATCACGGGGCGGGAGCGGGTGGCTGAGCCTCGTCGTCGTCGGCAGACGCGGGCACCTGATCAAGGGCCAGGACCGGCACCGACTGCTTCTGGGCCCACTCCACCACCCTGCGCTCGTGCGAGAAAACCACCACCTGAGATGTCTCGGAGAGCTCCAGCAGGGTGTCCAGCAGGGCGAAGCAGCGGCGATCGTCGGAGTTGACGGTCGGGTCGTCGAATATGAGGGGCAGCTGTTCGCCGCGCGGTGACATGGCCTGGGCGAGCACCATCCGAAGGCAGACGTAGATCTGTTCCTGAGTTCCCTGCGAGAGGTTCTCGACGGGAATCTGGCGGCTCGAGTTGGCCGCCGCCACGTGCATGGCCAGATCCTCCGGGTTGACCCAGGCCTGGGAGTAGCGGCGGTGCGTGAGCTGGGGCAACCGTCGTGCCAGCCCCTCGGCCAGAATCGGCGCCAGGCTGTTCTGAATCTCGGCTTCGGCCGCCTCCAGCTCGGTGATGGCCAGATTGACTGCGACCTCGGCCCGCTCCATGCGCCCCAGACCCTCGGTCTTCTCAGCCACCTGCTCCTCCAGCTCCACCAGGTCACCGGCCTCCCTCAGCTGCTGCTGCAGGCTCCCCTCCTTGGGCAGCAGCTCGTCCCGCAGCTGATCGCGGGCGGCCCGGAGGTGGTCGTACTCCTCCCTCAGCTCGGCCGCGGGGCGGCCCGGCCGCGGTCCCTGGCCGCGGCCCCTGGCACTGAGATCGGCCCGCAACTCCTGGGCACGGCCAACCAGAGCGTGTTGTTCGCGCCCATTCAGCCTTTCCTCACGGCGCAGGCGCAGCTCGCCCTGGCGCCGCTCGGCCTCGACCGCCGCAGCCGCCTCCCTGGCCAGCTCGGTCAGGCTGGCGGCGATCACCTGGGGATCCGTGGCCTCCAGCCCCACCAGCCGGCCCTTGGCCAGCAACTCCTGGCCAGCCCGGTCCGCGGTGGCTTGCCACGATGCCACCTGCTGGAGCGCGTCCTGCAAAGGCGGCAGCTCCCGCGCCAGTTGCAACAGTTGGGAGCCGGTGAAGTGCGAGAGACCGAGCTCGGAGATCCGCCTGAGGGCCTTGCCCCGCTGGGCCAGCACCTCCTCCTGGGCAGCCACCACCTTCAACACCTCGGGGTCGCGGCTGCGCCTCGCCTTGCGCATCTCCGCCACCGAGGTAAACCCGGCCACCGCGAGCAGGCGCCGCAGGCGCTGCTGCAGGTAGAGGAACGCCCCGGCTCCGGCCACGAGCACCACGACCCCGCCCAGAAACTCCGTTATTGGTAGGGTGGTGCCAGGCACGGTGATGGCGCGACCGATGAGCACCACGCCGATGATCCCGGCGGCGATCGCCAGCAGGTCGGACGACCAGCGATGCAAGGCGACCTTGCGCCGGTCCAGGAGCTCCAGCCGCGCCGTCCCACCCGCCTGAGCGGGCAGGGGCGGCACCGGCCGGTCCACCGCCTCGCCCAGGAACCGCAGCTCACTGACCGAGAGTTCCGCGGCCAGCTTGGCTTTGGTCTCGTCGGCAGGGGTCAACTGGCTCACCTTGGCCTCCGCTTCGGCCACTTGCGCAGCGAGCTGGGACGCGCCCAACGCGGCGTCCCGGATTCCCTGGGGATCCTCGGGGAGATGGAACTCGGGGATAGCATCCAGGGCGGAATCGATCTCCGTGATGGCCAGCAGGTCCTGGTCCAGCTCCGCCAGTTCAGCCGATTTCCACATGAGCTCCGACTCCTGGGCGGCGGCTTCCGCTCGCTCCAAGCGCTCACGCAGAGCCTCTAGCTGGGCAAGCTCCTCCCCCAGCCGCCGGCGCGTGTCAGCCGCCATCGCGAGCTGGTCGCGCGCCGCCGCCAGGTCCTTGGTCGCCTTGTCCATGGGGCGCTCGCGGGACCGCTCTCCGCGAAGGTTCTCCTGACGCCACCGGCGCAACAGCTCCAACGCCGAGCGCACGCTGGTGTGCGCCCCGGAGGTGGAGATGGCCCGCTGCAGGTCAGCCTGAAGGGCCGAGCCGCTTATCTCCAGGATCTGGTCCTGCGCAACCGTGGAGATGGCCAGGAATGCGTCCCGGCTCATCCCCAGCATGACCGACACGTCAACGGTTCGGCCGCGGCGGAATTGGTCGGTCACGTCCCCGCCTCGGACCTGATCCAGCACCTGGGCGTTGTCGGGCTGGTCCAGGTCTCGGATGAACTGGTAGCGCCCCCCGCCGAGTTCCACATCCGCCTCGAGCTTGAAGTTGTGCCCCCGCCACGGCTTGAAGCGCCGCAGCACCTGCTCCGACTCCTTGGGCAGGCGACCCCGGCTGGCCAGGTCCACGCCCACCAGAGCTACCCGGAGGGCGGTGTGGAGCGTGCTCTTGCCGGACTCGTTGGGACCGTAAATCACGGTTATCTTCGGATCCAGACTGAAGATTCCGCGCAGGGCACCGAAGCGCTCCAGCTTCACCGAGTTGATCCGCATGAGCCCCTCACCAACATCGTCTCGGTCTCGGTGGTCACAGCAGAGCCGGCTCCTCTCCGAGCAGGGCGTTTAGCCCCGCCACCAGGGCCGCCTGCACCACCTCGCTGTCGAAGTCAGGCCGAGCCATCAAGGAGCGCACGAATTGACCTCTGGCGTCCGGTGCCTGGCGCAGGGAGTCCAGGTCCAGTTGCGGCCGGCAGGCGACCACCAGGTCGACCGAGCGATCCTCCTTGCGCAGGCGGGTCAGCAGCTCGGTGGGGTTGAGGCGGACCCCCGAGGCCAGCTCGCCGGTCAGCCGCACCCGCGCCGCCACCAGAGGGTCCAGCGGCAGCGCTCGTTCGACGCTGTCGAGGATGGCCTCGGAGTGCAGGCAGTCGGTTATGTCCACCTCGAAGTCGGACACCGAGTAAGTCGCCACCGGGACGATCTCAGCCCTGGGCCGTTGGTCTCGGTCCCCATCTGCCAACTCCACCACCGCCGCTCCCCGTATCCCCTGCTCACCGAAGGTGAGTGGCTCGGGGTTGCCGGGATAGGTCAGCCGCTCGGTCACCCGGGGGGTATGGAAGTGCCCCAACAACCCGAACTGGAATCCGCTCTTGGCCAGCTCGCTCTCGGTGAATGGGGCGTGGTCCTCCTTGCCCTCTCCCTGGAAGGCCAGCTGACCGCGCTCCGATCCGTGGAACAGCGCGATCGCCGGGCCGCCCTTGGGGACCTTGAACGAGCTGAGCAGGTTGCCGGTGCCCTTCGGCTTGAGATGCGCCGCTCCGAACACGCGCCAGCCACCCACCTGGACCTCGGTGAATTCCTGAGTGTTGAAGATGTGCACGTTGGCGGGCCACCGTTCCCGCGCGTAGAGGGAGCCGGAGTGCCAGTAGTCGTGGTTGCCTGGGGCGATGAGCACCGGGCACGAGGCCCGCTCGAACTCCTCCTGCAGGAACGAGGTGGTCTCACGCTGTGAGCGCAGGTCCTCGTAGAGGTCTCCTCCTATCGTGAGCGCGTCGGCACCGATGTCGAGTGTCAGCCCCACCAATTTGTGGAAGGCCTCCCGAATCGCCGCGCGCCGCCTTCTGGCCGCCGGCAGCCCCAGGCCGACGAAGGCGGCGTCGAGGTGGACATCGGCGCAGTGAATCAAACGCATGCGCGCCAATATGCACCACTTGACCCTCTTCCTGCAGAGCACCCAAGCTCCGACCTGCCAACTACACTCCCCTCATGGCCCCTATCCTTCCTCCCGGACCCGTTCCGCAAGCCGGCCGAGTCGTGCTTCGCAAAGTGAACCGAAGGGCGCCGTCGTTCATCTCCAACATGGTTCGGGCCCGCTTGGTGGGCCATCAGGTGGAGGCTGGGCAACGGGTCCTGGTCTTCCAGGTGGCCTTCACGGTGCCCACGGGCTTGGTGGAGGTGACCCCAGCCACAGTCATCGAGTTCATCGACTGACCAAGGTGGCCGAGGCGGTGCTCGAGGCGGAGCGTCTCAGTAGGCGCTTCCGCAACGGCCGCGGGGTGGGCCCCGTCGACCTCACGATTCGAGCCGGTGAGGTGGTGGCGCTGCTGGGTCCCAACGGCAGTGGCAAGACCACACTGCTGCGCTGTCTGGCGACCAGGAGCACCCCCCAAGCAGGCTTGGTCCGCTGGTTTCGGGACAGCGACCCCACCCGGGCCCGCAGGCAAATCGGGGTGGTATTCGACCACACCGCCCATGCCGACGAGCTGAGCGCGCGCGCCAACCTCGCCTTCTTCGCCGCCTCCAAGCGTGCGGATGGGGAGCAGTCGGCCCCCCTTCTGCTCGAGGCGGAGTTGCTGGAGGTGGCCGACGAGCCTGTCTCCTCCTATTCCTATGGCATGAGGAGGAGGCTGTTGCTGGCCGAGGCACTGGCCGGGGAACCTCGGCTGCTGCTCCTGGACGAGCCGACTCTGGGGCTGGATGTGGCCGGTAAGCGCTGGCTGACCAGAGCCCTCAACGAGCGCTCCAGCTTCGGATTGACAGCCTGCCTGTCCACCAACGACACCGAATTCGTGGAGCAGGTGGCCACCAGGGTCTGCTTCCTGGTGGAGGGCCAGGTGGTCCATGACGCGCCCGTGCGGGAGCTTCTGGCCTCTCTGGGCGGGGCCAGGGAGATCCGAGTCAAGTCCAAGTCAGTGCTGCCCCTCGAGGCCATGCGAGCTGTCCTGGGCGTGGAGCAGGCGGTGGCAACCGAGGAGGGCGCGCTGGTGTTGGCGGGGCCCAGGGAGGGGCTGCTGGCAGACCTGCTGGCGACCCTGCGCGAGCTCGATTCCACCTTGCTCGATCTGTCGGTGAGAGAGCCCGGGTTGGCAGACTGCTTCCTTCGGATCACAGGCCAGAGCCTCAATGCCTGAGCCAGCCGCCACCCTCGACACCTCGGTCACCCGGCAAGTGGGCAGAGGTCAGCCCCGCTCCCTGTGGCGGCTGGAGCTGATGGCCACCCTCTCTCGGCGCCGGGCACTCCTCATCAAGATGGGCTTCCCACTGCTGCTGGTGATACCCCTGGCCGCCACCAACGCGCCCCAGTTCTTCGCCGGCATGCTGCTCACCATCCTGATCGCGATGGTGGGCACCGTGGGGACTGGGGTCAGCGTCACCCGCTCGCGGGGCACCGGTTGGCTGGATCGGCTCGCGGTGCTGCCCATACCGGCGTGGAGGATCTCTTTGGAGATCTTCTTCGCGGGCTGGATGGTGGACTGCCTGCAGGCGACCCTCATCTTCTCGATCCTCGAGATCACCCAGCGGCCCGACCCTGTGGTCATCCTGTCGACCTGGTTGCTGGCGCTGGCAACGCTCGCGTTCTCAGGCTCGATCGGGCTCGCGGTCGCGGCGCTGACCGACAACGCCGGGGAGGCGATGCTCTTCCTGGCGGTCATCCTCGCCCCGCTGCTCTTCCTGTCGGGCCTCTTCACCGGGGTGCCCGCGAGCG
This sequence comes from bacterium, assembly GCA_021795235.1. Lineage (GTDB taxonomy): Bacteria > Chloroflexota > Dormibacteria > Aeolococcales > Bog-877 > AG-12. The sequence goes on along the minus strand of JAJYPP010000026.1, from coordinate 31,427 downwards.
GCATCCGCTACTGGGTGGCGCAGCTGCTGCCCTTCAGCTACCTGACCGACGGCTTCCAGCTGGTGCTTCACGGCAACCCCCCCTACGGCAGCTCGCTCAGCTTCCTGATCGCCGCCGCGGCCTTCCTGGTCGTCTCGGTGGCCGGGTGCGCTGCCCTGGGGCGGGCCCTGCTGAGCCGGGGCGCTTGACCCCGAGGTTCAATCTCCCGGCGCTTCCGGGCCCCCACGGCTTTCCCGGCGGCACCGCCGAGCCCCTGAGCGGCCGAGCTCCATGGTCCAAACGCGGGCGTAGCGGGCGACCGCTGCCGGCGGCTCCTCGCTGTGATCTTGCTGTCCGTGCTCGGCCGCGCTGGTGCCGCAACGCGCTCAACTGCTCGCTACCCGCGCCCACCCGCTATGAGACGGGCCTCCGGTGAGTGCAAGAGCCTCGTCATGGCCGCCACACCCAGGAGCGGGCCCGGCGCCAGGACGGCGAAAGCCCAGGTCCAGCCCACCGCGTTCTGGACAACCGGGATGAGCCAGATTGTGACCACGGTCAGCGTGAAACCCACCGCGATCTGCAAGGTTACCGCCGTGCCCACGTAGTCTTGGTCGCAGGTTTCGGTGACGATGGTGGTGAACTGAGCCGAGTCTGCGACCACCCAGAATCCCCAGAAGACCGCGACCGCGAGGACCACCACGTCTCCCAGATGGGCGGCAGGGCCAATGACCAGGCAACACGTCCCCGAAAGCGCCATCGACAGGCGGGTCAGCCGCGTCCGGCCCCACCGATCGCCCAGAATCCCCCCGGCCAGGCAGCCAAGGGCGCCGCTCCCGATGATTACGAAGGCGGCCAGGGAGTCGAACGTGGCCGACGAACTGGTCCCGCCCACCTGCAGCTCAGCGCGGCTGAACGCGTAGATCCACGTCCACATGGCATACAGCTCCCACATGTGGCCGAAGTAGCCGATGCAGGCCAGCCGCACCGCCCGGTTGCGCATTACCGCGATTGCCTGCCTGGGGTCGAAGACCGCCCGTGGGAACGAGAACGGGCCGTCCCTGCCGAGATATCTGGTGATCACCCCGCCAATGACCGTGAGCACCGAGGTCACAATGATGACCACCTGCCACCTGGCGCCCCCAAGTGCATTCAGGAGCTGTGGCGCCGCGGAACCCAGGGTGAGCGCCCCCACCATGACCCCGAGGACGGTTCCGCGCCCCGCCTGGAACCAGGTCAACATCGCCTTTAGCGCAGGCGGGTAGACGCCGGCGAGAAACGCGCCGGTTAGGAATCGCAAGGCGATGGCCAGACCGATCGGCGGTGAGGTGACCAGGAGCCCATTGGCCAACGCCGCTCCCAGGCTGCCCAAGAGTATGAGCGTCCGGGGTGGCATGACATCGGGAAGGTTGGCCACAGCGACCAGCAGCGCACCGGCCACGAAGCCTGCTTGCACGGCTATGCTCAGAAGGCTCGCTGTCAACGTCGATAGCGACCATGCCAGCCGCAGCTGCGGACCTACTGCGGTCGCTGAGAACCATGTGGTCATGGCAAGCACCATCGCGGTCGCCAGCAGTCCCAATGCCAGCCATCGCCCATTGGCCGAATCCGTCACTCGGCCCGGTAGCACGGGGCCCTCCTGCTCATGCATGCGATGGCCCGCGGCCCGATCGTCCCGGCGCCGTTGCCATCGGGCCGTCATTCCTGGCCACGGCCAGCGACCAGCCCTTGGTGATGCTCCGCAGGCACGAGGGCCTCGTCGAAACCTCCGAGGTCACCGGTGCGGCTGGCTCTCCATTGGCCTCCATGCTGCACGCGGTCGACATCCCCACTCCCCGACGGACTCCATGCCGCCAAACACCGTTTGGTCCACCCTAAGCTTGACGCCCCGGGGCGATGGTCGTACTCGCCTGCCGCCGGAGGACGGCTGTTGGTCACTTCCGGCCTGGAGGCAGAACGACCCGGCCCATGTCCTCCCAGACCTCCAAGACCATGCCCGGTTACCGCATCCAGTGGGCGATTCCTGCCACGACGAGGCGCCCGTGCGGCGGGACCCAGGTCAGTGGCAGTTCGCTGCGGTGGAGGAGAGGAAGATCACGACCACTGCCACCAGGTTGAAGGAGGCATGCAGGGCCATCCCCGGATAGAGCGACTTGGTCCTCTCGTAGACCAGGGCCAGGGCGACTCCGGCTATGAACAGCGACGGACCAAGCAGCAGGATCGAGCCCCCCACCGACAGCGTGTGGGCCAGAGCGAAGACCAGCGAGCTGGCGACGACAGCCCAGGCCGTCCCGATCCGCCCTCGAAGCCCCCCGAAGATGAAGCCCCGGAAGGCTATCTCCTCCACCACCGGAGCGATCACGACGATCGCGATCACCCCGAGGTAGGCGTCGTGGCCAAAGCCCTGGGAGATGCTGCACCCCTGAGGATTGGTCATCCCGCCCAGCAGAGGCGACAGGGCTTCGGAGATGAGGCCGGTGGCGAACTGCAAGGCCAAGGCCAGTACCGGCATCAACGGGAAGACCCAGTAGGGGGGCTTTCGCAGCCCCAACTGGCGCCACACCCCACCGCCGTGGCGGCTGGCGAAGAAGAGGACCACCACCAGCAACGCTCCGTAGAAGGCCAGGGTCGTGGCCAGGTTGTAGAAGGGCAGGATCGCCCGGGCCGAGCGCCCGCTGAGGCTGCCTATCACCTTGGCCCGGCTCAGGCCATCCGTTATCGCCGCGACCGCGATGATCGCCACCAGGACCGCAGGAACCGCCGCCGCGATCCCCAGGACCACCTCGCGAATGCCCCAGGAGGTGCACTCGGGGCTAGACCCAGGCTGCTGCCCGGTTACCTCAACCTTCAGGGCGCTTCCAGGTGGCGGGTGCCTGCGATCCAGGGGTCACGGCACCCTCCACTTCCGGCCGCCCCGCCGGCGCCGAGGGAGGCAGCGGCACCTCTCCCGACCAGGGCATCGGTTGCTGAGCCCCCTGCAGCGTCCAGCGGCCACTTCGGCTCGGCGCCGGGCTACTCGGGTGCTCCCGGCCGGATGGGTGCTGAGCGCGCGGCGGGGGGGCTGCTGCGGGGGTCATTCGGATCCAGAGAACGGCCAGCGTACCGACCAGGACCAGGTACCCCACGGTGATCATCCAGTAGGCCTCCAAGGTCCCCACTGCGGCAGCGGCCACCAGTTGCATTACCAACCCGCCGATGACCGAGCCGCGCCCCGAGCCGAACCGGATCCCCGGGCGCAGGACTCCCAGGGTTCCGCGCAGCAGCAGGACGTCTCCGACCAGCCCGACCATGGCCCCTGCGAGAACCGGCAGGTAGGTTATCGGTCCCTGGGGTGGCCCCGCGTGGGCCATGGTTGCCAATACCACCAGCAGCGAAACAAAGTTGGCCAGCCCCGACACGACGGCCACCAAGCCGATCGCCAGGGCGAGCTCGGTCGCCCATCCCCCCCCAACGGCAGGTGCCGATCCACGCTGTCCGGGGCTCCCTGAACTGGGCAGGGACCTCCTGGCCCTGGTTGGTCGGCGCTGGCTCATTCCTTTATGATGCACCACCGCCGCCGCTGATCCCGCTCGGCGAGCTTGCCAGAGACCGCTTGGGCCGGCCGCCCGGCGGTCGCCGGAGCGGCGGGATCCGACCGGCAAGGGATCCTGTGGGCGAGGGCCGCCAGCCCGGCTCGGCGGTCGGGCACAAGGACCCGCGGGCCAGATCAGCGGCTGGCCGCGAACTCGGATCGAGGATATAGTTAGAAGTCATGCCGGCACCCAAGAACAGAGGTGGCGCTGCGCCGCGCTCGGTGCTGGAACGCGTCAACTGCCCCGCCGACTGCCGGGATCTGAGCCACGCCGACTGCCTGGTGCTGGCCCAGGAGATCCGCGAGTTCCTGGTGGATCGAGTCTCCCAGACCGGCGGCCATCTGGGGCCCAACCTGGGCGTGGTCGAGATCACGCTCGCCATCCATCGGGTGTTCGACAGCCCCAAGGACCAGATCGTCTTCGACACCGGGCACCAGGCCTACGTCCACAAGATCCTGACCGGGCGCAAGGCCCAGTTCGCGACGCTGCGCCAGGCGGGTGGCCTCTCCGGCTATCCCAACCGCGCCGAGTCCCCCCACGACCTCATTGAGAACAGCCACGCGTCGACCGGGCTGAGCTACGCCCTCGGCCTGGCCCAGGCACGGCGCCGCCGAGGTGATCAGGGGAAGGTGGTGGTGGTGGTGGGCGACGGCTCTCTCACCGGCGGGATGGCCTACGAGGCCCTCAACAACATCGGGTCTCTGCGTCCCGACCTGGTCATCATCCTCAACGACAACGGCCGCTCCTATGCCCCCACGGTGGGTGGCCTGGCCAACCACCTGGCCCGGCTGCGCCTCAACCCCAGATATGAGGCGGCCAAGACCGGGATCTCGGACTTCCTCAGCTCCATCCCCGCGGTCGGTGAGCCGGCCCACGAAATGGCCAAGCGCTTCAAGACCGGGATGAAGCAGCTGGTCTCGCCGAACGTATTCTTCGAGGACTTGGGGATCAAGTACTCCGGCCCCATCGATGGGCATGACCTGGAGGCGGTGGAGGGAGCCCTCAAGCTCGCCCGCAACCTCAGGGGCCCGGTCGTGATCCACGTGGTGACCGACAAGGGGCATGGCTTCAGTCCCGCCGAGGACGACGAGATCGACAAGTTCCACGGGGTGGGCGCCTTCGACATCGCCACCGGCAAGATCCACGGGGCCGGGGTCAGCTACACGGATGTGTTCGAGGAGGTCCTGCTGGCGCTGGCGGAGGAGGATCCCAGTCTGGTCGCAATCACCGCTGCAATGGCCTCGTCCACCGGGCTGCTCAAGTTCGCCCAGCGCTTCCCGGACCGCTTCTACGACGTGGGAATCGCCGAGCAGCATGCGGTCACCTTCGCGGCCGGTCTGGCAATGGGCGGGCTGCACCCGGTGGTCTGCATCTACTCGACCTTCCTGCAGCGCGCCTTCGATCAGGTGATCACCGACGTCGGACTGCACAATCTCCCGGTCACCTTCGTGCTCGACCGCGCCGGGGTCACCGGACCCGATGGCAGCTCCCACCACGGGATGTTCGACCTGAGCTACCTCCGGCTGGTACCCAATCTGGTGGTCTCCACACCCAGGGACGCCGCCCAGCTCGGGCAGCTGGTGGCGACCGCGGTTCGCCACCATGGGCCCTTCGCCATCCGCTACCCGCGGGGTTCTGCGGGAGAGCGGGTCGTCGACCTGCGGCCCCTGCCCAGCCTCAGCTGGGAGATGGTCAAGGATGGTGGCGCCGACGTCCTCATCTGCGCCGCCGGCAAGATGGTCCACGTCGCCCTCAATGCCTGCGCACTGCTGGAGTCGTCGGGCCTTTCAGCGTCGGTGGCGGACGCCCGATTCCTCAAGCCGGTGGACCGGCGCCTACCTGATTGGGCGCGAGCGCATCGGGCTCTGGTCACAGTCGAGGACAACACTGTGAAGGGCGGACTCGGGGCGGCGGTCATGGAATCGCTCATGGCGGCCTCGGTGGTCTGCCCGGTCAAGCAGGTGGCCCTGCCCGACCAGTTTCTCCCCCACGGCTCTCAGGCCGAACTGCTGGCGGAGTTCGGCCTCACAGCCCAGGGGGTGGCGGCGGCCGCTGTCTCTGCTCTCGAGGCCACCGAGGGGGGAACAGCTCGGGCACAGGAAGCCGGCTGACGCCCAGCGTCCCGCCGTTCGCCCCGAGCACGGCCAACCGGTACAACCCGCCCAGGTCAGGCCTTCCTCAATGAACTGCGGATCTTCCCAGAGGGCGGTGCGGTGGAGGGGCCTCTCGTGATCACAGGATGGCTGCCGGCGGCCCTCAGATGAGGCCGGAGAGACGCGCCCTGCTCATCCTGGCGGGGGCCAACTGTCTGTTCGCGGGATCCTATGTCACCGCCAAGCTGGCCCTGGCGACGTGGCCATTCGCCAGCCTCAACATGGTTCGGTTCACGGTTGCGGCCCTGGTCCTCGCCCCCTATCTTTGGCGCCACCGCCGCTTGCTGCCTCGGGACCGACCCGACCAGCTGCGCTTGGCCGCCATGTGCGCTCTGGGCTTCATCGGCAACAAGGCCTTTGAGTACTGGGGGCTCAGCCTCTCGACCGCCACCGACATGGCGCTGCTCATCGGGGCCGAGGCGCTGGCGACGGTCGTCCTTAGCGTGCTGCTCCTGGGCGAGCGGATACGCCGGGTCGAGACGGTGGGGCTGGTGCTGGGAGGAGGTGGCATTTACCTGATCGTGGCCGGGGGCCTCCGACTGCCGGGCGGTTTCGGGGCTGGCCACCTGCTCGGCAACCTCCTCATCCTGCTTTCGCTGCTGCTCGAGGCCTGCTTCACGATCGTGGGTAAGACGGTCGTCTCCCGCTATCCCCCATTTCTGGTCACCTCCGCCCTCGTCTGCGGCAGTCTGGTGGTCTGGTGGCCGGCGGGCCTCTCGGCCCTGGCGGCGAGGGACTGGTCGGGTCTGAGCTGGAGCGTGGTGGCGGCGGGGCTCTACCTGGGGATCGTGACCACCGTGGTCGGCTACTGGGCCTGGTTCTACGGGCTGCAGCGGGTGATGCCGGGCGCGGTGGCGCCCTTGCTGTTCATCCAGCCGCTGGTGGGCACGGCCCTGGCCGTTCTCATCGCAGGCGAGCGGCCCGGACTGGCGACCTTGTTCGGAGGCCTGCTGGTCATAGCCGGGGTCATCATGGTGGTGGTGACCAGACCGCCCCTGGCGTCGTCACCGCCAGCGGCGGCGGGCGGCGGTTGAGGAGCCGGCCCTCGGCTCGGGTAACAATCCTGAAACGAGGGGAACCCGCACCCAGAGCCAGAGCCTAACCTCTGCTCGGGACGCCGGTTGCGACTCCCTTCAACAAGACCGGCAACGAGTCCCTCTCTCTCCTTCCGTCGGCACTTCCTCCGGCGGACACAGCCGCCCCGGTTCCCTCCGGGGCGGCTGTCCCATCTCAGCTGTCGGCGTAGAGCATGAACTCGTAGGGATGGGGCCGAAGCCTGACCGGGTCCACCTCGCGCTCTCTCTTGAGCGCAATCCAGTTCCGGACCAGATCCTCGGTGAAGACCCCGCCCTCGTACAGGAAATCGTGGTCCCGCTCCAGCGCGAAGAGCACCTCCTCCAAACTGCCGGGAAGGTCCCGGACCTCTCTGGCCGCCTCGCCCTCCAGCTCGTACAGGTCGGCTTCCACCGGCTTCGGGGGCTCGATCTTGTTCCGGATCCCGTCCAGCCCGGCCATGAGCATGGCCGAGAAGGCGAGATAGGGGTTGGCGGTCGCGTCCGGGGAGCGGAACTCCAGACGGCGCAACTGGGGTCGCTCGCTGTAGGTGGGTATGCGGATGCAGGCGCTGCGGTTGCGGGCCGAGTACGCCAGCTTGATCGGGGCCTCGTAGCCCGGGACCAGCCTCCGGTAGCTGTTGGTGGTGGGTGCCGAGAAGGCGAGCACCGCCGGCGCGTGGGCCAGCAGGCCACCGATGTACCACCTGGCCAGGTCCGACAGCAGGGCGTAACCATTGCTGTCGAAGAACAGCGGATCACCCTGCTTCCAGAGTGACTGGTGGGTGTGCATCCCGCTGCCGTTGTCCCCGAAGAGCGGCTTGGGCATGAAGGTGGCGGTGAAGCCCTCCCGGTAGCAGACGTTCTTCACTATGTACTTGAAGGTCAGCACCTTGTCGGCCATCGAGACCATGGTGTCGTAGCGCATGTCGATCTCGGTCTGTCCCGCGGTCCCCACCTCATGGTGGTGGACCTCCACCTCGATCCCCGCCTCCGCCAGCGCCAGCGAGATGCGACTGCGCAGGTCCTGCAGCTTGTCCACCGGCGGCACCGGGAAGTAGCCCTCCTTCAGCCGTGGCCGGAAGCCCAGGTTAGGGACGCCGTTGCGCCCGGAGTTCCAGATCCCCTCCACCGAGTCGATGTGGTAGTAGCCCTCGTTGACCGTCTGGTCGAAGCGGATGGAGTTGAAGATGTAGAACTCCATCTCCGGTCCCCAGTAGCTGGTGTCGGCGATCCCCGACTGCCGGAGATGCGCCTCCGCCTTGTAGGCGATGTAGCGCGGATCACGGCTGTAGCGGGCCTTGGTGACCGGGTCCACGATGTCGCAGATCAGAAAGAGGGTAGGAACTTCCAGAATCGGGTCGACGCAGGCGGTCCTGGGATCCGGCACCAGCAGCATGTCGCTCTCGTGGATCTCCTGGAAACCCTTGATGCTGCTGCCGTCGAACCCGACTCCCTCCGCGAAGACACGCTCCGTGAGCTCCGAGACAGGCACGCTAAAGTGCTGCCACTGGCCCAGGAGGTCGCTGAAGCGAAAGTCGACGAACTTGATCCCCTGGTCTTTGGCGTAGGCGATGACCGCCTGCGGATCGGTTCCCGGTACGGTGCCCAGCCTGCCCTCTAGCGCCATGGCCATTCAGCTCCTCCTTCGAAGACGATTCCCTACTCGAAGAAGGCTATCAAGCTCCGCAGGCACTGGCATCGTGTCTATCACACGATATTAGCCGGTCCGCTATTGGGACCAAGACACCTAATTGGCCAGGGTCCCGGTCAGGCGGGCTCGACCGGGATGGCCTGCTTCACCGCCACCTTGGCACGGGCCGCGTCCCGATCCTGGAAGTACTCCTTGTTGATCTCGGTGTACTCCTGCCAGTCCCCGGGCAGGTCCTCCTCTGCGTAGATCGCGTCCACCGGACAGGGGTCGACGCAAGCGCCACAGTCGATGCACTCCTCAGGGTCGATGAAAAGCATCCGATCCTCATCGTCGCCGATGATGCAGTCCACCGGGCACACCTCGACGCAGGACTTGTCCTTGACATCGATGCAGGTCTCGCCGATGACGTAGGTCATGTGGGTTGGAACTCCTGGAACCACCATGGCACCCCGCAGGGGGGAGCTGCTCAGTGCTTCGAGAATAGCAGAGGGCCCGGAGGGCCCCGAGGTCAGGGTCAGGAGCTGGCCGTTTGGACCCCACGGTTGATGTTCGAGTACATGTGGCCGACATGGGTCCCAAGAACGGTGAGGATTACGATGACGACGAGCGCGACCAGCATCAGCACCAACGCGTATTCAACCATTCCCTGCCCTCGGGAACCCCTCCGGAGACGCTGCCTGGAAGGCCGCACCGCCAACGCCGGTTGCGGCCGCCGCAGCGACTTTGGAGAGCCCCTTGTGGGCTTCTGCATGGGGGCAGGGTACAGTGGTCGCGTCGGCGTCGATCCCTTCCGCAAGCGATCGTTACACGTTCGTCTCTCCGACCCGGAAGGCCAGACGGCGGCCTTCGCCATAGAATCCCAACCCAAGGGGAAGCGGTTCCGCCCGCGGGCCGTGGACCCGTGTCAAGAGGTTCCAAGTTGAGTCAGTCTCTGGCCCCCGAGCGGGCTCGGGCCCTGCCGGTGGGGCCGAGGTTCGCGGCCGCCGTCATCGACTTCATCATCCTGCTCATCCCGGAGATCCTCGCCTACCTCCTTATCGCAGCTCCCGACGTTGCCCGGGTCCAGCGCTACGTCCAGCTACACCCCAAGCAGGGAATCCCGGCGGCGATGGCCCACACGCCCGGCTACGCGGCCTCCAACCTGCACTTCTTCATCGCGGTGGAGGCGGTCACCGCCGCCTACCTCATCGCCAGCTACCTGATCCTCTCCGCCACGGTGGGCAAGCGCCTGCTGGGGCTGCGGATCACGCGGGTTGACGGAAGCCCCCTGCGCGTACGGGACGCGGTCCTGCGCTCGCTGCCGTTCTGGGTGCCGTGGCTGGTGCCGGCGGTCGGGCTGTACCTGAACTTCTTTCAGTTCGTGGGCGGCAGCATCCTGCTCGTCTTCAGACCGGACCACCGGGGCCCCGAGGACATGCTCGGCAACTCGATCGTCGTACGGCAGGAGCAGCAGGGCCGTTCGCTTCGCGACCTCGTCGCGATCGGCCCGCCGCGACAGCCGCCGCTGGCCCCCCCGGCCGCGCAGGCGCCGCGCGGAGGCCACCTGCCGGGCTGGGAGCCGGTCGCCAAGCCACCGACCGTGGCCGCGCTGCCGGCGCCTGCCCGGCAAGACCCGGATGGGGGCGATCGCCCCCAGGAAGAGGAGGAGCACCCGTGACCCTCATCGAGATCATGAAGCTGAACTCACCGGTCGAGACGGTCTGGGATCTCCTGGTCGAGCGGGGCGGGGCGCTTGGGCTGGTCCCAGGGCTCAACTTGGATGAGGACGGGAGGGGCACCCTGCGCATCATGCTGGGAGGCCACTCGCTCACCTATCGGGGCTACGCCCGCCAGCACGTCGAGGAGCCCGGGCGACGGGTGACCTGGACCCTGAGCGGGCGCGAGGTGCGCGGCACGGGCCGAGCCCACCTCGAGGTAAGAGCCAGGCTCAAGCAGGCCGAGGGCAGCGGCAGCGACCTGCGCTTGACGGTCCTGGTCGACGGCCGGGGACGTCTGGACGAGGTCAGTGAGGAGGTACGCGACAAGGCGGTGAGGTCCGCGGTCCAGCGCTTCGGCAAGGCGCTCGAGCGGCGGCTGGCCCCGCCGGCAGACGGGCCTCCGGGGGGCAGACCGTCCTCGGGTCCAACCGATGTCGGCGAACCGGGTGGGCCGGGGCTGGAGATAGTTCCGCCCGCGGCTCCCACCGGCGGACCCCGGGCCCGCACGTTCGTCTACCTGCTGGGTGGCCTTCTGTTGGGGTCCCTGGTGGCCGCGATCTGGAGATGGCGGGGCACGCACCACCGCTGACTGGAGCCGATCGAGCCGAGCCGCCGCCCAGCCGTGCTCGACCGTGAGCGGCCGGGGACGAACCCCGGATCAGGCGGGGACGTCTGAGCCAGCTTCCCCGGACGCCCGCCCCCGGCGCCGGCCGCGGGGAGGGCCGCCTTCGTCGGTCGGGATCCGGGCCCGGCTCAGGGACGCCGCCGGCACCGCCAGAACCGTCCCGCTGTCGGTGAGAGTGACCAGGACCTGCTCCCTGACCAGGCTTATTTCCGTGATCACCGCCGCTCCCTGCTCGAGCTCCAACTGAGATCCCACCTTGGGCAGGCGGCGTTTGAGGTCGACGTACTGCTCGTTCTCGTATTGGAGGCAGCACTTGAGCTTGCCGCACATGCCGTTGAGACGGGTGGGGTTGAGCGGCAGTCCCTGCTCCTTGGCCATCTTGATGGTCACCGGCACGAACTCCTTGAGCCAGGAGGAGCAGCACAGGCGATTGCCACAGGGGCCGTATCCATCCTGGATCCGGGCCTCGTCGCGGCTGCCGATCTGACGCAACTCCACCCGGCAGCGCAGGCTGGTCGCCAGCTCCTTGGCCAGATCCTGGTATTGAGTTTGACGCTCGGCCGTCAAATCGAAGAGGATCCGGCCGCCGTCGAAGCTGATCTCCGCCCGCGCGATCTTGAGCGGAAGCTTGCGCTCCTCGACCAGCTCCCGAGCGGTCCGCATTACCTCCGGCAGCCGCTGGTCCAGCCGCGCCCGCTCCTCCAGGTCCTCCGGTGTGGCCAGCCTGGTGATCTCGGCCAGGGGGCTGGGAAGCATCGCCGCATCGATGTCGGCCGCCGCCATCACAACCTCGCCCAGCTCCAGCCCCCTCGCTATCTCCGCCACCACCCTGGCTCCTGGAACTGGGTCCCACGCCCCCGGGCTGTAATAGTTGAGGGGCCCGTGTCGCCGGAACTTGACCCCCACGACTAGCGTCATGTCCGCACCTCAGCGCAAATCGCTCGCTCCCGGCCCGCCCCGGCGTCCCCCCGCTGCGCGGGGACCGGCTGGGCGATCGCCGAACGCGAGCAGTAGAAACCTGTCCAGAACCAGCCTCGCGGTGGCACTCTCGTCCAGCCGGGACAGGGCGTCCAGGGCCAGATCGTAGCGCCTGAGGCATCCCGCCGCTCCCAGGGCCTTGGCCCATGCCGCTGACTCGCGGGTCCAGCGAGGAAGCGTGGTGAGCTCCGCGGCGCCGACCGCCCGGCGGCAACAGTCCCGCAGGAACGCGGTCCAGCTTCGCATGGCGAAGACGGCCTGCTCCCGATCCCGGCCCCGCTCGGCCAGGTCGCGGCTCAGCGCCAGCCAGGCGCCGGGGCCGCCCGCCCGGCAGTCCAGAAGGCGTCTGACCGCGGCCGCGCTGCGCCCCTCCAGCTCGGGGTCCGCCACCAGCTCGAGGGCCAGGCCGGGCCGTCCCTGGCACAGCGCGGCTGCGACCTCCGCCGCCCCTTGAGCGCACGAGGTTCGCGAGCGCAGCCACTCGCGGATGGCCGGAGCTTCGACCGGTCCCAGATGCAGCTCCTGGCAGCGACTGCGCAGGGTGCTGGGGAGCCGCTCTGACTCGGGGCGGGAGGTGGTCAGGCAGATCACGGACTGGGGTGGAGGCTCCTCGAGCATGCGCAGCAGGCTGTTGGAGGCGGGCAGCGTCATCCGCTCGGCATTGGCGATGACCGCCACCTTGGCCCGGCCGGCGAAGGCGGACAGGCTGAGGAAGTGCTGAAGCGTCGGGCCCTCCCCCCGATCCTCGCCGCCCCCGCGGATTCGGTCTATCGAAAGCGTCCCGCCCTCGTCCTCCAGCCACAGGTCCGGGTGCGCAAGCGGTCCGCCGGGCCAGCTGGAGGAGCCGAGGAGCTCAGCCGCCAGGCCGAGGGCCAGAGTGGTCTTGCCCACCTTCGGGGGGCCGCTCATCCAGTACGCGTGGGCGACCGACCCACCGGCCAGCTGCCGCCGCAACCGCCCGACCAGCTCTTGGTGGCCCAAGACCGAGCCCAATGAGGCCTCAAGGGGAGCGCTCAACGGGGCCAATACGACCCCTTGAACCGAGGCTTGGGAAGATCGACCCCCAGGACCGCCCCCACCCGCTCCACAGAGGCGGTGACCGCGCCCGGGTCCGGGCTGGCCACGTTGACGTGCCCAAGCTTGCGCAGAGGGCGGGGGGCCTTGCCGTAGAGGTGGAGGCGGGCTCCGGGGATTGCCAGCAGCCGGGACTGGTCGGGAATGGTCGAGAGCAGGTTGACCATCGCGCAGGGTCCGGTGGACTCAGAGTTGCCGAGGGGCCAGCCGAGGCCCGCTCGCAGGTGGTTCTCGAACTGGGAGGTGACGGCGGCATCCTGGGTCCAGTGCCCCGAGTTGTGCACCCGCGGCGCGATCTCGTTGGCCAGGAGCGACGCCCCTACCTGGAACAGCTCCACGGCCAGCACCCCGCGGTAATCCAGCTTCTCCATGATCGCCTGGGAGATACCCCGGGCATCCTGCTCCAGCCTCCCCGATACCTCCGGCGCCGGCGCCAGCGAGAGCCGCAGCACCGCGGCCTGGTGGTGATTCTCGGCCAGGGGGTAGAACCCGATCTCGCCGCTCCCGGACCGGACCCCGATGATGGACAGCTCCCGTTCGAACGGGACCTCCTCCTCCAGGATGCAAGGCACCCTCCCGACCTCCAGCCAGGCCCCCTCCAGCTGCTCGGCGGCCGCGACGACCGCCTGGCCGTGCCCGTCGTAACCCAGCCTCCTGGACTTGAGGCGCGCTGGGCGGCCCAGCGACGCCCAGGCGGGTTGGAAGTCCTCGGGTCCTCCGACCTCAGCGTAGGCGGCAGCGGGGATCCCCAACTCCTGGAACAGACGCTTCTCCAGAAGCCGGTCCTGGGCCACGGCCAGCGCCTTCGGCGGCGGGAAGACCTCGGTCCGGGAAGCCAGCGCCGCGGCCGAGCTGTCCGGAACCGACTCGAACTCGAAGGTGATCAGGTCGGACCGATCGGCCAGCTCGGCCAACCGCGCGTGGTCGCAGTATGAGCCGGTCACGAGCTCTCCAACCTGGCCCGCAGCAGCGTCATGGGCCGGATCCAGAAAGGCGAAGGAGAGCCCCAACGGGTATCCCGCCAGAGCGAGCATCATCCCCAGCTGGCCACCCCCGAGGCAGCCGATCCTAGGCCCCAACCTAACTTCCAGCCCCAGCTTCTCGACCAGGGTCCGGCAGGGCCAGGACCGCTTCGGTCTGCTCGCTGCGCCAGGCGACCAGCCGGCCCCGGATCGTGGGGTCGCTGAGGGCCAGGATGGCCGCCGCGAGCAGGGCCGCGTTGACCGCTCCCGCCCTGCCGATCGCAAGCGTCCCCACGGGTACGCCAGCCGGCATCTGGACGATCGAGAGCAGGGAGTCCATGCCCTTGAGGGCGTGCGATTCAACGGGAACTCCGAGCACCGGCAGCTGGGTCTTCGCCGCCAGCATCCCCGGGAGGTGAGCGGCCCCGCCAGCCCCGGCGATGATGACCCGGACACCCCTGCCCTCGGCCGACTCCGCCCAACTGAAGAGCAGATTGGGGGTGCGGTGCGCGGAGACCACCCGGGTCTCGTGGGCGATCCCCAGCACCACCAGCGTCTCGTGGCAGTGGCGCATCACCTCCCAGTCCGAGCGGGAGCCCATCACCACTCCGACCAGTGGCGCCGCGTCATCGAGGCTCAAGTTGGAACTCCTGTGGTGGGCGCGGCCGACAGCCAGGCAGCGTACCGCACGGCTGTCCCGGTACGGAGGAGAGCGCTAACCGCCGGTGATCCGGCTGGGCGGGCCAGTCGCCGCCGCCTCGCTGGCCAGCTCCTGCCCGGTCAGAGCCTGGATCGAGGCCATGATCCCCTCGGTGGCGTTGCGCAGGCCCGCCGGACCCGGGCCCGGCTTGGGATGGCCATCCGTGAAGAGGGGCGTGCCGAAGTGGACCTCGACCTTGGCGTGTCGCGGCCAGTGATATCCGGCCGGCAGGGCGGCGAAGGTCCCGATCACCCCCACCGGCACGACCGGAACTCCAGAAGCCGCGGCCAGGTGGGCGATCCCTCGCTTGCCGCTGTGGAGCCTGCCATCGGCACTGCGACCTCCCTCAGGGAACACCACCAAGTTCCAGCCGTCGGCCAGCAGCCGCCGCACCAGCTTCATCGACTGGCGGGGGGGCCGCTCCCGTTCGACCGCGATGGCACCCACGGCCAGCGCCACCAGGGCCCCTTTCCAGGCTTCGTCGAAGAAGTAGTCGGCGGCGGCCGCCACCAAGGTCCGGCGCCGCAGGCGCGGCGGCAGAGCGAGCAGGATGGCGGGGGTGTCGAGGTGGCTGGAGTGGTTGGCCGCCAACAGGAAGGGCGGCTTGACCGCGCGCAGGTTCTCCAGCCCGAAGACGATGGGTCGGCCATAGTAGCGGAAGACCGGGCCGATCACGAAGTTGAGCAGGGTGGAGCGCACGGCACGGGCCGCAGGACTTCGCGCCCAGGGCAGGTCCCGGTCGCGCCGGTACTCCTTACGCCAGGGACTGGGCCCCCGGCCCTCCGGTTCTTCTGCCATCAAGACCTTCGCAAGGAGGGGCCGTCTCAGCCTGATCGGAAGGCCAAGCCATCGATTGCGAGTATAGGTCGGGCTCGACATTCGAGCTCAAGCTGAAACAGTCGGAGACTGGCGGATCAGTCCGTGCTCCCAGTACCAGCCCAAGGTAGCGCGGATGAAGTCCCTGATGGGGGTGTAGCTGAACTCGAGTTCCCGGGCCGCCTGGCTGCCGTCATAGGCGTGCCCGTGGAGTAGGGTGCGCACCATCTCGGGGCAGACCGGAGCCGGCCTCGAGGCGAGGCCCCAGGCGGCGCCCGCCACGTATCCCCCGGCACTGGCCGCCCATGCGGGCACCAGGTGAACGGGGTAGCGGCGACCCGTCGCCTCCGCCACCAGATCGATCAGCTCGCGGATGCCGAGGGTGGCGCCGTTCACCAGGTAGCGCCTGCCCGGCACCCCCAGCCGCGCCGCCTGCAGATGCGCCAGCACGCAGTCGTCCACGGCAACCAAGCTGACTCTGGTGTCGACCATCCAGTGCAGCCTGCCGTCGGCGTAGCGGATCAGCCATTTCGCCGTTCCCCTGGTGCGGCCGCGCCCCTGCACCGACGATGGGTTCACGCAGATCAGATCCACCCCCAGAGTTCGGGCTCGTTCCATGGCCTGGCTCTCGGCCATGTACTTGGAGTGTTCGTAGGCGGAGAGGAAGGAGCCGCGGTGGGGACTCTCCCCGGTCGCGGTCGTGCCCCTGGCCTCCCCCAGAGTGGCGGCCGAGGAGGTGTAGACGACCCGGCCCACGCCAACCGCGGCGGCGGCCTCGACCAGGTTCAGGGTGCCCCGCACATTGACCTCGAAGAGCTTGCCCGGGTCGCGGGGACACATGGCGTTGGCTCCCCCGGCGTGATATATGAGGGAGGTTCCGCGAGCTGCGGAGCGGAGGCTGGCCGGGTCCAGCAGGTCAGCCTCGACCACCTCGGCGCCCAGTTCGGACAGCGAGCGGCCGGCCGATCCAGAGCGCACCGCCGCGCGGACCGGATCGCCCCGCTCGATCAGGGCTCGGGCAAGAGCTCCTCCGATGAAGCCGGTCGCTCCGACGACCAGGACCGACGGCTCTGAACTCACGGACTCACCCCGCGCTGTGACTGCTGGCGCACCGCCACCTTGGAGTAACGGATCAGGTAGTCGACCCCCGACCCGACGGTGACCAGCACGGCCAGGAGCATGACCCACTGGTCGAGTCCCAGCGGACCAAGGCTCCAGTCGAGGTTGAGGATCGCCACCGCGATGGCCAGGAACTGGAGCGCAGCCTTCGCCCGCCCCAGTTGGGAGGCCGTGATCAGGATGCCCTGGAGAGCGGCCGATCCCCTGAGCCCCATGATCACCAGCTCCCGCCCCACGATCACCAGAGCGGCCCAGGTGCTGGTTCTGGAGATCGCCACCAGCCCTATCATGGCGGCGGTGACCAGGACCTTGTCGGCCGTGGTGTCGAAGAAACTACCGGTCGAAGTTGTGACCCGCCAATGGCGAGCGAAGTACCCGTCCAGGTAGTCGGTCGCAGCCGCCACCAGGAAGAGCGCGGCGGCGATGACATCCAACCTCGACAGCACCAGCCCCATGACCACCGGAGCCAGCACCAAGCGCAGGCCGGTGGCTCCAGCCACCAGGCCGGTCTGCCAGGCCCGGCCGCGCTCCTCGCTGGGCTTGGGCCGGCCGGCCGCGGGAACCGCGCCGGGCACTTCGGGTGCGCTCACGAGACTGCGCCGATCAGAGCCGTCTGAATCCATGACGGACCAGACCTCTCAGGCGCGCCGACCGAAACCCTAGTGAGGACGCCACTTCTCTTCCTCATGCGAATTGGGGCGCGGGCAGGACCGACCTCCAGCCGCAGCCGCCCAGGGATCGTAGCAGCCGTGCCCGTGCTCAGCCGGTGGCCGAACCACGCACGGCCAGAAGTCGGCGGACCTCTCCCGCCCCTGAGAGCTCCTGCGCCGCCGCGGTGTGTCGACCCGACGCACGGCGGCATTGACGGTCGACAGCTCGCGGACGCCCAGCCCCACCAGCAGAGGCGCTGCGGAAGCGTCACCGGCCAGCTCACCGCAGCCCCCCACCCGAAGCAACCGTTGCCGCTGCAGCTACTCCTCAATCTGGGCCAGCAGCACTGGCTGGCTCCCCTCTTGGCACAGCATCAGCAGGTATCCGGGCACACGGCCGCGGCCGTGGTTCTCGGTAGAAGGGCACTGCAATCCGCCCGGCGCAGACCACAGGCCAGTCCAGGTGTAACCACGTCCGACCAACCGGCGGATCGAAGCGGCGATGCAACCCGCTGATGCGGAGAGCAACCACGTGCGAAGCGTCGGCATGGCAGGTACCGGGTGTGAGGGCCAGTCCAAGACCCGAAGGCGTCAGGGCAGCCCACATGTGGCGCAAGACCCGAAACGGCGGCGGCTTGCTCGGCAGAGCCCAGGTCGGGAAGGACCGCTGCTCCCGACCGGGTGTCGCTGCAAGGGCACTCTCTATGACATTCAGTTAGGAACGGTCGGTACCGGTTCAGATGCCGCCATACGCTCGGTACAGAACCTCCAAGGGGTGCACGACCGGCAGCCCCGTCGCTTTGGCGATCTGCCAGCGGCAGGTCTCGCTGTCGCAGGCGACCAAGTCGGGGGCACAGTCCGCGATATCGGCGAAGAGGGGCTTTCCCACCTCCATGGCGATGTCGTACTTCTCTCGCTTGATCCCGTAGGTCCCCGCGATCCCGCAACAGAGCTGCTCCATCTCCACCAGCCGCAGCCCGGGCACCTCCGCCAGCAGGTCCAGCGCCGGCTTGCCGATCAACTGGTTCTGCTGCTGACACGGGGCGTGGTAGGCGACGGTCAGGCGAAGTTGGCGAAAGTCGGTCACTAGCTCCTCCCGCTCACGCAGCTCCGCCAGGAACTCAAAGATGTCGTAGGTGCGCTCGCTGACCCCGACCAGTCGCCGGTCGCGAAGGCCGAGGATCTCCAGGCCCTCGCGCTTGAGCATCAGGCCACAACTGGTCGAGGATGCGATCACCGGCAGGCCCTCGCCGTCCACCACCGAGAGCTGGCGGCCCAGCCTGGTCAGGTAGCGGCGGCTGGGCTCGAAAAGCCCGTTGGATTGCAGCGGCAGACCACAGCAGTCCTGCTTGGGAATCAGCACCGAGAAACCGTTGTGCTCCAGGATCCGAACCACCTGCTTACCCAGAGCGGGCTCGAAGTGCTCGGTGCTGCAGCCGTGGAAATAGATGACGTGCCGGTCCGATCGGAGCGGTCGGTGCCGACGCGCCCAAGACGAGAACGGCCTGGCGGCGACCCGGGGCACCGGTGCCAGGTGGTGGACACCAAGGGTGTGCTCGCCCAGCCAGCGCACCGTCGAATTGCCCAGCGCCCAGTTGAAGACGGGCGCCAACGGCCTCGCAGCGCGCCCCATCAGGCCGGGCCGGGCCAGGATCTGGTCGCGGAGCGGGACTCCGTGCTCCCGCTTGAGCTCGGCCCGCGCTCGCGAGTTGATCTCGGCGATGCGAACCCCGTGGGGGCAGACCCGAGAGCACACCCCGCAGCCGGAGCACAGGTCGACGGAGAGGTCCGGGGAATGCGCCCCGGCGCGGAACCGCTCCGCCTGGGGGCCCACCGTCTTGGGCCCGGGAAACAGTTCGGTCACCCCCGCCACCGGACAGGCGCTCTCGCACACCGTGCACTTGACGCAGTGGTCGAGTGAACTCCGGACCTCAAACTCGGCCGTCGGCTCGAGGCTCATTGGCTCCCACCCAAGATCGCGGTGGCGGCGGCGTACCCGGTCGCCAGGCTGATCCCGTTGCCCGACTTCTCGCGCCAGGGCACGGCACCCTCCAAGATCGCACCCGCGGCATGCAGATTGGCGTAGACCGGCTGCCCCTGCCGATCCACGGGGCGCAGGAGACGGTCGACAGCCAGGCCCAACCGGTCTCCCGCCCGTGGGGAGAAGTAACCGGAAGATGGATCGCGCTGGAGGCCGACCGCTGTCGTCGGCAGCCCCAGCACCACCTCCCTGGCGCCTCCGCCTCGCTCCACCACGATCCCACCGGTGGCCACCCCGCCGGTGGCCAGCACGAAATGGTCGGCGCGCACCTCCACCTCACGTGCGGAGGAGGCCACCCGCACGGAGGCGAGCCGGCCTCCGACGCCCTCGCCCCCAACCACCGCGGCACCGGTGACAAGCCTGCCTCCCAAGCGGCGAAGCGACCTGGTCAGCAGGGCCTGAAGTCGGACCCCGGGTACCGACGGCGGTACGGTGGGGATCTCGAAGAGAGGCCGCCCCACCGCATCTTGGAGATCGCTCCACACCTCTCGGGCATGCTCGAGGCCGAGCACCGCGGGCAGTCCGACCCTCTCCTCGTGAGCCAGCTCCGAGCGGATCGAGCTGGCCAGATCCGCCCTGACCTGGGGCTGCTCGAGGCGCCGGGCCAGCAGCTGGGGCCGTAAGCTCCCAGCATTCCCCGGCAGGACCACCTCGACCCCCCGAGCGTCGATCCGGGACCCGAAGGGCGATGGAGCGGCGGCCAGGTTTGCGGCCAGGAGTTGGGGGTAGAAGTCCCGATAGCCGTGGATGCCGACGATGAGCACTGACCCTCCTTGGGCCAGGTCGCCCGCGGCCATGGTCTCCGGGACCATGGCGGTCGGCCTGAGGGCGCCCACCGCGGTCGGGAGGAACAGATTGCGCTCCACGGTCCCCTGGTAGCCAAGTGGGGCCGCCAGCTCCAGGAACCAGGCGCAGGCGGCCGCCAGAGCCCCGGGGTCAATCCTCGCTAAGGGATGGTCGGGACGGGCGGCCAGGAAGCGGGGGAGCTCACGGCCCGGCGCAGTCACCCGCCCCTCCCCATAGCCGAGCACATCTATCACCGCCGGTGCCAGGGGGAGGCCCCCGTGCCCGGTAGCGAAGACGGCGACGTCTCGCCCCGCCTGAGCCAATCTGATGGCCGCCACCAGCCCCGACAGCCCGCCGCCGACCACCACCACGTCGTGGCTCACGAGCCCGATCCCCTCGAAGCGCGCGGACATCGAAGACGGCGGAGCGGGTGGCGAGTGGAGCTCATTCGGGGAGATGCTCCAGGTCAAGGACTCCCTGAAATATCCACTCGTCCAGCCGGGTCTGACGGAGCTGATCCCCCCAGGAGAGGAGACGAGTGCCCTTCCATCGTTCCTCGATGAAGGACCGCAGCGACCCGTTGGCGGCCTCCCGGTCGTAGTGCCCGTCCTGGTGGAGGGTGGCCGCCACCCTGAAGGCGCAGAAGCCGCCCTGACAGGGCCCCATCCCGACTCTCAGGGACCGACGCAGGTCGTCAAGCTGCCCGGGGGCCCGCCGCGACACCGCCGCCCGCACGTCTCGGGTGGAGACCAGCTCGCATTCGCAGAGCCACGTGTCGTCGGGCCCCTGGGCTTCCATCTCGTCCTGGCGCGCCCCGATCCAGTAATACCGCCGGGACTCGCTGCCCGGCAGGGGCTCGGAGTCGGTGCGGCAGGCCAGGGCCGAGTCCGACGTGCCCAGCTTGTCCACGGCCAGGTCCACCGCGTCCTTGGCCATGAGCCGGAAGGTGGTGAACTTGCCTCCGGTGACGGTGAGGAAGTTTCCAACCCCGTCCAGTTGCGCGTGGTCCAGGACCGAGTGGGACCGAGTGACGTCGCGGGTGTCACTCACCTCGCCTGCGGCACTCTTGGGGAAGAGCGGCCGGGCCCCGGCCCACGCCCTGAGGGCACGGCCCTGGCTGAAGCCGGGGACCAGCGCCTCGCCGGCCGCCATCATGGCCGCAATCTCCTCCCCGGTGGGATCGATGTCGTCGGGGTCAGCCGCAGGGACGTCGGTGGTTCCGATCACGCTGACAGTGCGGATGGGGACCAGGATGTCGCCGTCGCCCGGGAGGTTGCACCGGTTCACCGCGGTGTTGACCAGGCGGTGGTTCATCGCGATCATCACCCCCTTGCCGGGAACCACCCCGACATGGCATCGGGCCAGTCGGGCAACTTGCCCGCTCCAGGCCCCCGCGGCGTTGATGGTGCAGCGCGCTCGGACCCGCCTCTCCTCACCGGTCCTGGTGTCCCGCAGGGTCGCTCCCACCACCGCGGCCGCCTCCACCTCCAAAGCGACAAGAGCGTGGTAGGGGAGCACCGTCGCGCCGCGAGCGGCGGCGCCCCGGACGCAAGCCCAGATGGTCTTCCAGGCGTCGATGGAGGCGTCTGCGACGAGAAAGGCCCGGCTGATACGCGGATTGAGTCGTGGTTCCCGCCGCCGGGCCGCGGCTACGGTCACCTCCTCGCACCACACCCCGGCCGCCGCACAGCCGGCCAGGAACTGATCGGCGTAGCCGGGATCGTCCAGCGGGGTGGTGACGAACATCCCCCCGGTGTCCTCAATGCAGTCAGCGGCGACTCGGCGCAGGTGCTGGTTCTCAGCCGCGCATTCGCGCGCCGAGGCGGGATCCTTGACCACATAGCGACCGCCGGAGTGGAGCAGACCGTGGAAGCGCCCGGTGGTGCCGGTCGCCAGGTCACCGCGATCGACCAGGGTGACGTGGAGGCCCCGAAGTGCGGAGTCCCACGCCACCCCAGCCCCGGTGGATCCTCCCCCGATCACCAGGACATCGGTCTCCAGTTGGTTCATTGACCGGTCTGGGCTGACGCGACTTTCGACACGCTGGTCACTCGACCCAATCGAAGGTTCTGGTCACGGCCTTCTTCCAGAGCGCGTACTGGCTGTCGCGCTTGGCGGCATCCATGTTGGGCTCCCAGGTCCGGCCCACTCCCCAGTTGGCCCGCAGCTGGTCCAGGTCGTGCCAGAAGCCCGCCGCCAGGCCGGCGGCGTAGGCGGCTCCAAGAGCGGTGGTCTCCGCCACCTTGGGCCGGATCACCGGGACTCCGAGCACATCCGCCTGAAGCTGCATCAGCAGCTCATCGTGGACCATGCCACCATCCACCCGCAGCGACGTCAGGGCCACCCCCGAGTCCTTGTCCATGGCCTCAACCACCTCTTTGGTCTGCCAAGCGGTCGCCTCCAGCACCGCTCTGGCGATATGGCCCTTGTTGACGTAACGAGTGAGCCCGGCGATGACGCCACGGGCATCGCTGCGCCAGTAGGGGGCGAACAGCCCGGAGAAAGCCGGCACGAAGTAGACGCCCCCGTTGTCCTCGACGGTGGCGGCCAGCTGCTCGATCTCGACTGAGCTCTTGATCATGCCCAGGTTATCCCGCAGCCACTGCACCAAGGCGCCGGTGATCGCGATGGAACCCTCCAAGCAGTACACAGGAGCCTGTCCTCCGATCTGATAGCCGAGAGTGGTCAGCAGTCCGCTCTTGGACTGGACCGGCTCGGTGCCGGTGTTGAGCAGCAGGAAGTTCCCAGTGCCGTAGGTGTTCTTGGCCTCGCCCACGGCATAGCAGGTCTGCCCGAAGATGGCCGCCTGCTGGTCACCCAGGTCGCCGGCCGCGTCGACTCCTGCCAGCGGATAGACGCACTTGCCGTAGACCGCGCTGGAGGGCCTGATCTCCGGAAGCATCGACTTGGGGATCCCCAGGATGCCCAGGATCTCTTCGTCCCACTGCAGAGTCTTCAGGTTCATCAGCATGGTCCGGCTGGCATTGGTCACGTCGGTTATGTGCAAGCCGCCGTTGACTCCCCCGGTGAGGTTCCAGAGGCACCAGCTGTCGACGTTGCCAAAGACCACCTCACCCCGCTCGGCGCGCTCTCGGGCCCCGGGCACGTTCTCCAGGACCCACTTGACCTTGGGCCCGGAGAAGTAGGTCGCAAGCGGCAGCCCGACCTTCTCGCGGAAGCGGTCCCGGCCCCCGTCCTTGGCCAGCTCGTTGCAGATCGTGTCGGTCCTGGTGTCCTGCCACACGATCGCGTTGTGGACCGGCTTGCCGGTGGACTTGTCCCAGACGACCGCGGTCTCGCGCTGGTTGGTGACGCCGACCGCAGCCAAGTCGGCAGGGGTGGCTTCCGCCTTCTTGAGCGCCCCCGAGATCACCTCCTGGGTGCGCTGCCAGATCTCGACGGCGTCGTGCTCTACCCAGCCCGGCTTGGGGAAGATCTGCTCGTGCTCCTTCTGCGCCACAGCGATCACGCTGCCGGAGTGGTCGAAAATCATGAACCTGGTGCTGGTGGTGCCCTGATCGAGCGCCCCCACATACTTCGCCATCTCTGTGCCTCCAGTACCAAAGTACCGTTCGAGGTTGTCCTCCCGGGCCCCGATCCTCTAGTTCCCCCTCCGCGAACGCCTCCCGAACCGATCTCATCAGCATCCAGGACGAGGTCGCGCCGGGACCCTGATGCCCGGCGCTGCGCTCCCCCAGGTAGCTCGCCTGCCCCCGGTGGGCGACCATCGGGATGGTCGCCAGAGCTCCCTCATGAGCCGCCACATCGGCGGCCAAGAGCGCCTGATCGAAGTCCCCCCCTTCCAGCCCCTCGGCCAGGGCTCTGCTGGC
Organism: bacterium; assembly: GCA_021795235.1. GTDB lineage: Bacteria > Chloroflexota > Dormibacteria > Aeolococcales > Bog-877 > AG-12. Next base: position 7,742 of record JAJYPP010000026.1, on the reverse strand, counting down.
GGGGAGCAGGGCGTCCACCACGGTCTTGCCCTGAGGCTCAGCCTTGCCCCGAAACATCACCGCCGCAACCGCGGCGGTGAGCTCGTCCGACCAGTCGCGCGGCTCCACCTTCTCCTTGCCCTTGAAACTGCTCCCGAGCTGCAGGAACAGGGTTCCGTAGAGGGGACCACTGGCACCACCGACGGTTGAGATCAGGGTCATCGCCACCGTCCGCAAGAGGTCCGAGACCGGACCCTCGGGCAGCGCCTCGACCTTGGGCAGCACCGCGCGCATTCCTCTATCCGTGTTGATCCCGTGATCGCCGTCGCCGATGGCGGAGTCGAGCCCGGTCAGATAGTCCTCGGCAGCCGCTATCGCCGCCGCAAATTTGGAGACGAGACGGCTCGCCTGATCAAAGCCGATGGTCATCTCAGCTGCTCCTCGCGCGGGCGTGGTGTCATCAGTCCTCATATCCCCCAGCGCAGCCTCGGGGTGCTGACCGGTGCATCCCAGTGGCTGGTCATCTCCTGGTCCAGTCGCAACAGGGTGATCGAGCACCCCGCCATCTCCAGAGAGGTGATGTACGAGCCGATGAGGTTGCGCGTGATCGAGATTCCGCGGCTCCCAAGGAAGCGATCCAGGGCCCGGTAGACGATGTAGAGCTCGATCAGAGAGGTGCCGCCCATGCCGTTCACGAAGGCCAGAACCGAGTCCCCACGCCTGAAGGGCAGGTCGTCAACGATGGTCTGGGCCATGAGCTCCACGACTTCGTCCGCAGGCGCCTGCGCGCGGCGTTCGCGGCCCGGTTCCCCGTGGATCCCGATCTCCATCTCCGCGTCGCCCCACTGGCCGGTAACCTCATGCTGTGCCCACCCGCGCGTTGGCCGATACTGGCCAACAGCGCGCTCAACTGCTCACAACCCGCCATGCATCGGCTCATGTCCCGAGCCGGCCCCGGACACCACCGCCACCTTCCCCGAGACGGGGGCGTCGGCCCTCATCACGAAGCGGGGGTCGAGGGCGACTCTGAGCCGGTCCGGGTGAGTGGCGGCGACCCCTCCAATTCCTAACGAACCACGTTCTCGGGGCTGTTGATCAACTTCTTCATGCTCCCGCCTCCACCCGACCCATGGGGCGTCGCCTCCCGGGCCTTCCCGCGCTCTTGCTCCTTCATCCTCGCGGCGAGGACGTCACCGATGAACCAGTCGTAGATCAGCGCCCCTGTCACCGTTCCTACTGCCCATAAGTAACACCCGGTCGGGACCAACGGTCCTTCCCGACCTGGGCTCTGCCAAGCAAGCCGTCGCCGTTTCGGGTCTTGCGCCACGTGTGTGGTTGCCCTGACGCCTTCGGACCTTGGACTGGCCCTCACACCCGGTACCCGCCATGCCGACGCTTCCCTCTGTTGTCACCTTGGGGTCCGAGAGCAGGCGTCTCAACTTGGGGCGGTGCCCGTTCATGCCAGAGCCCACTTCGGATTCCACTCGCACCACCAGCTGGCCAGCCTTCGCCGCCCACTCTGTGAGCCTTGCCAGCTGACGCTCGAGGTCGGACCCTTGGTCGTGCGAGGAGACTCGCGCATAGAGGCCAAGGCCGACTGCCGGGGCCGCCGTGGCTGCGCCAATGTTCACCAGGATGGTGCGTGGCCCCACCCGCTCCGCGGGCACCGGCAGGGTGCCATTCTCAAACCACCGAAACGCGGTGTGGGGGTGGACTCCTTGGCGACGCGCCCACTCAGGCAGGTTCACGATCTGTACTATAACACACACGTACGGGTCTTAGTAGGGTGTCGGTGGTGACCAGTTCCCAACCCCTCCTACAGGGATTGGAACGTGTTACCGCCGGAAAGAGCCCTCAGACAGCGCCAGGCGAGGTAGGCGCCGGCCCCCTTCTCGACTTCTGAGAGGATGGCGGTGTCGAGGCCGGGTCGTCGGGCTCTGCTCCGGGCGGGGTGTCACTCCGAAGTTGGAGACGGTACTGACCCCACACCGCGTGGACCCTCTGCAGGGCGGTGGCGTTGGTGGCTATCGCCAGGATCCATAAGACCACGACCATCTGGTTGAACATGAGACCCAAAGCCGTCAGCACGACCCGCTCCGGCCGCGCGAACCACCCCACGTCGCAGGTGTACCCCAGGGACTGCGCCCGAGCTCGCACGTAGCTCACGAGCAGGGACCCGAGCAGGGCCGCCACGATCAGGAAGACCGCCAGGTCCTGGTGCTCACGCACCAAGAAGAGATAGAGCAGCCCCAGGTAGACTATCCCCTCCCCATAGCGATCAGCGGTCGAATCGAGGAAGGCCCCGTAACGATGCGTCTTGCCGGAGGCGCGGGCGACGGCGCCGTCGAGAATGTCGAATGATCCCGCCAGAAGCAGCACCAGGCCGGCAGGCAGCAGCAGGTCCAGGGCGATGAGCACCGCCGCGCCCGCGGTTATGGCAAGCCCAACCAGGGTCAGTACGTTCGGGCTCACCCGCACCAACTGAACGGCCCCAGCGAAGCGCTGGGCGCCGCCTCTAACGGATCTCTGCAGCAGTCTGCTGAACAACTGAACTCACCTCTTGTTGAGAGTGCCTGGCCAGAGCTCTCGTGTAGACGTCGTAAACCCGATCGGCGACGATCGGCCACGCGTAACCCTCGGCCGATTCGCGGCCGGCTCGGCCCATCTCCTGCCTCTTCTCGGCATGGTCCAAGAGAAAGCTGAGAGCCGAGGCCATCGCGCCATCGTTGCCAGGCTGTACCAGCAGCCCCTCCCTGCCATCGGTCAGCACTTGGCTGAAGCCGTCGATGGCGGTCGCGACCACCGGTCGGCCTGATGCCATCGCCTCCAGCAGGATGACCCCGAAGGATTCCTTGCCACTGTTGGGCGCGCAGTAGATGTCGGCGGCGGTGAAGTAGCCGGGCTTCTCCGCCTCCGGGACGAAGCCCATGAAGCGGACGTCCGGTATTCCCTCCTCCTCCACCCGACGTTCGTACCCCAGGCGCAGGGCCCCGTCCCCGACCACAACCAGCTGGCAGTCGGCACGGACCTGACGTAGCAGCTGGTACGCGTCGAGCAGGGTGGAGAGGCCCTTGCGCTCCTCCAGCCGGCCCAGGAAGAGGATCGTCTGCCGCCGCGGATGGGGAATCCCGGCGGCCGGTGGAGCGTCGGGACGGAAGAACGTCGGGTCGATGCCGTTGGGGATGACTGTGTACTCGGCGGGGAAGTAGCGCGAGACGAAGGCGCGCGCCGGTTCCGAGACCGCGATGCAGTCGTCCAGCCGGCGAAACTGCCGGCGCAGGATCGGGCGCCCGTAATAGTAGCCCAGGTTCTGACGGGCATAGGCATGGAAGGTGCCGACGGCCGCCGCGGTGCGGTTGAGCCGGAGCACGTTGACCGGCAGGGCCGGCATCAATGGCTCGTGAATGTGGACGACGTCAAACCTCTCCCGCTGCAACACCTCCCGGATCCGACGGGACAGATGGAATGACAGCGAGATCCGTGCCACCGAGCCGTTGGCGGGGACTGGGATCGGACGCCCCAGGGCGATCAGGTCCTGGACGGGATCGCTGCGGTATCCGGCGTAGGGAGCGATCACCTTGACCGTGAGGCCCCGTGAGCGTAGCTCGGCAGCGAGGTGACGGACGTGCTCCCCGACCCCACCGGGGCGGCGGTAGTCGTAGGGGGAGACCATGGCGACCTTCATCAGAGCGCCGCCTCGCCGTCGAGCGGCCCCGCCAGGCTGACCTCATCCGCCGCCATCAGAGGGCCGAACAACGGCTGCATCACATGCCACTGGTCGGGGTGGTCGCGCAGCTCCGGCTCCAGCACCTGCAGCAACTGCTGGGCCGACCGCCGCAGCCCAGCCTCCCGATCCTCTCCCAGCGTGACCTCGATCGGAGGGTAGGCTCGGCAGAGGTAGTTGTCGCGTTGATCGCGCACCAAGGACACCGGCAGGATCGCTGCGCCAGTGCGGGCCGCGATCTCGACCGCCCCGAGGGGAATCGAAGCCCGCCTCCCCAGGAACGGAACCGGGGTGCCGGTTCCCAGCAGGTCACGGTCGATGGCCATCACCACCACCCCGTTCTGAGACAGCACGCGGTAGATCTGGCGTACCGCCGCCGCCCCGGAGCGGTGCACCGCGACCTGGTCCCCCCGCCGCACCGCGTCGACATTGAGGGGAATGACCTGGCAGCCCACCTTCGCACGAGTCCGGACCAGCCAGTTGAAGCAGCGTATCGGACGGACCTGCTCGGCGAGCAGCGCCACCCCGGAACCCTGGGACACGAACTTCCCCCGGAGCGCCGCGATGGCCGCCTCCCAGGAGCCCAGATGCAGGCTGACGATGATCACGCCCTTGCCCTGGCCCCAAGCCTCGTCCAGGTAGTGCTCATCCTGAATGCGCAGCCACGGCGCCCACGCCTCCAACGGACGGTGCGCCATCTGCAGCACATCGATCCAAGCCTTCAGGAAGTTGCGCACGTTGCGTCTCAGCAGCCGCCGCATCTCTCCCCGCCCAAGGTCAGGTCGGATGACCACCAGATTGGCCCGCAGCCCACTCCAATGAGATGGCCAGCACGCCACCAAGAAGGCCGCCAAGGGCCCGGTGAGGGAGTATGCCGCTCGCCGGTCAACCGCTCGCAGCGCCAGCTCTCCGAGGCGCAGCCCGAGATAGGGAAGCCAGGACTCCCGGGAATCTGCGACCGCGTCCGAGGTGGCAGACGACGCCCCCAAGGCGCGGGTCAGGCGGCGCCGGTACGGGCCAACCATCATCCGGCCCCCACCCTCGGTCGACCCGAGCCCAGGTGATGGAACGCGAACCACTGCGAGGGATCGAGTCGAATCATCGCCTCGAAGGATTCCGCCATGCCCTGGGTCATAGCCTGCACCCGGGCCTCCGAGCTGCCCTCGGAAGGCACCTCGATGGGGTTCCACAGCACCGCCTCGTGGCCCTGCCCGGGCAACCGACGCACGTAGCCGGGGATGAGCGCGGCCCCGGTGCGCAGCGCCAGGATGGCGGGCCCGGCCGGGAAGGACACCGATCGGCCCAGGAATCGGACCGCGACTCCAGCGCCGCTCTTGTCGATGTCGGCGGCGAGACAGAGCACGTCCCCGCGGTGCAGCGCCCGCAGCGCCTCCCGGGCGCTGGCTGGCCCGGCCGATATGATCCGGACCCCGAGCCGCTCGCGTGTCGCCCTCACCAGCTCATCCACCGCCGGAGGGCCAAACTGGTCGGCCACCGCGTGCACCGGGCGTCCGCAAGTGGCGGTTACGGCCGCCCCCAGATCCCAGTTGCCGAAGTGCGGGGTGACCACGATTGCCGCCCGGCCCCGGGCCAGCTCTCGCCGCAGCGGTTCGGTGGCGGGAGGCGGGGTGGACCGCACCAGCTGATCCAGCAACCGATCCAGGACCAGGAAGTCCGTCACCGTGCGCGCGTAGTTCACGAAGGCACGCCTGGTGAGCCGCACCGCCGCCCGCCGATCTCCGTGGGTGAAGGTCACATAATTCTCAGCCGCGATTGCGGCCCGTCGCCGCGCCAGGAGATGAGCCACGTGACCCACGATGTCGGCCAACCAGTAGCGCGTCCGCTCCGGCAGATGGCGGGTCACTACGGTGGCGGCTCTCAGCCCCAGCGCCAGGTGCTGGCCGCGCCGCCTCCAGCCGCGCACTGGCGGACCGGGTCGGTGCCGCAGCACCCGATCACCGGCCTCGCTCAGCGCGGCCCCATCGCCGCTCCCCACAGAACTCACTTCCACCTTGAGCACAGCCACCTCAGCCGTAGCTCGTACGGTCCCCAATCGCCCGCTAGGCTTGGCTGCTAACGGTTGCCGCATCGCTGGCGTGGACGGTGGCCGGGTGGGACTCGGCGCTGGGACGGACCTGCACCGGAGCCTCGGGATCGCTGATGCAGGTGGCCCCGACCCGGCCCTCGATGAAGAGCTCGGTCAACTCGTGAGCCCGCTCGTCTGAGACCTGGAACGCGGGTGACTTCATGAAGTACGAGGAAGGACCTTCCAGCGCTCCCCCCAGGCCCCGGTCCAAACCGAGCTTGCAGCATCTGACCGCGTCGATGACGATTCCAGCCGAGTTCGGGGAGTCGTGAACCTCCAGCTTCAGGTCCACCGTGAGAGGCACCTCCCCAAACGCCTTGCCCTCCATCCTTATGTGGGCCCACTTGCGGTCCTTCAACCACGGCACGTAGTCGCTGGGGCCGATGTGCACATCGTCAGCCGCCACCTCATGCTGCATCTGCGATAGCACCGAGTTGGTCTTGGAGATCTTCTTACTGACCAGGCGCTCTCGCTCCAGCATGTTCAGAAAATCCGTGTTGCCCCCGAAGTTGAGCTGGTAGGTGTGCTCAAGCTCGACGCCCCGCTCCTGGAACAGTCGGGTGAGGACCCGGTGGATGATGGTCGCGCCCACCTGGGACTTGATGTCGTCACCGATGATCGGCAGCCCCCTCTCCTCGAAGCGCTGCCGCCAGTACGGCTCGCGCCCGATGAAGACGGGCATGCAGTTGACCATCGCGCAGCCCGCCTCCAGGATCTGCTCGGTGTACCACTTGGTGGCCATCTCCGAACCGACGGGCAGGTAGTTCACCACCACGTCGGTGCCGGTGTCCTTGAGAATCTTCACGATGTCCGCGGTCGGTCCCGGCGCCTTCACGATGACCTCCGAGAGGTACTTGCCCAGGCCGTCGTGGGTCATGCCCCGATGGACCGGCACGCCCAACCTGCCCACCTCGGAGAACTTGATGGTGTTGTTCTGGCCCCGCCAGATCGCCTCGCCGAGGTCGTAGCCCACCTTCTCCTTGTCGATGTCGAAGGCGGCGGAGAACTCGATGTCGTTGACGTGGTACCCGCCCAGGCTGACGTGCATCAGGCCGGGGACATAGTCCTCAGCGCGGGCGTGGCGGTAGAACTCCACCCCTTGGATCAGCGACGAGGCGCAGTTGCCAACCCCAATGATCGCGACACGGACCTTGCTGCTCATCTATATGACCTCCGGAAGCGAGCGTTCCCGGCCGGGGCCGGGAAGCGACTGATTGACTGCATCCGCCAAGCCCTGCAGGGGCACGACGTCGGTTCTGATATCGGCCTCGCCGCCGACGAGGGCTTGGAAGCGCTGGAGGTTGGCGCCGATCGAGTCGCGGTCCAATCGGCAGAACACCTCCCGCCCCTCGCGCTTGGTGACCACGATGCGGGCTCGGCGCAGCAACCGCAGGTGCCACGACATCCGCGGCTGGCTGATTCCCAGCAGCAGCGCCACGTCGGAGACCCGGGCCTCCTTCACCTGGGCCAGACGCGCCAGGATCCGCAGCCGGGTCGGATTGCCCAGCCCCTCGAAATACGCCGCGAGGTCCCACTCCGCCGGGGTCGCGCCCGAGAGCACGTGCCGTAACGGACGGACCTCCTCGGCTGGCGGCACGGAACTCACTTAAACAATCCTTTCATAAACACTAGCTTATGTATCCTAACCGATGGCCCTCTGGTCGTCAAGCGAGGTGAAGTTGCCTGTTGTAGTTCGGCGAGATCGCGCCCGAACATCAGTTGGCGTACCGGCACCGAGGAAGACCGCTGGGAGACTCTGGGCCCACGGCTCCCCGCCGAGTTTCCGGCGAAGGCGCGGCAGGCAGGAGCGCACGATCGCTGCGGAGTTAGCGCCGATTTTCACAAAGCGAATTAGCCCCCAGTGGGTCGAGGTCAGGCGAACTCGAAGCGGAGGCGGCGACCGTCCCACCACGGGACTACGACAGAAGGGAGGTCGGCCTGGCGGAGCACCGG
>JAJYPP010000100.1 GCA_021795235.1 bacterium | reverse complement strand
GAGGCGACGCAAGGTCTGTTGATGCAGACCCGTCATCTTGGCTGCTTCACCAATCCTTACGAGCTCCATGCTTCGAGTTTACTACACACAGATGCACTAATACAAGTCGTCAACTGTCGACAAGACTTGGTCTCCACACTGTGACGGCCCCTGCGCTCAAGATGAAGGCATGCAGGATCTGTTCCAGGAGGCAGAGGCGGCACCCCTGCCGGCTCCCGCCAGCTCCGAACCCAGCCCGCCGGCACTCCCTTCCGTCGCCGCCGACGCCCCTCTGGCCGCGCGCCTGCGTCCCGCTCGTTGGGAGGAGATCTTGGGCCAGGAGCATCTTCTGGGCGCACAGGGGCCGCTGCGCCCAGCATTGGATGGGGGCCGGCTACCCTCGGTGGTGCTGGTGGGACCGCCAGGGACCGGCAAGACCACCATCGCCCAGCTGCTGGCGCAGGCCCAGAGCGCCCATCTGGTGGCTCTGTCCGCGGTCTCAGCCGGAGTCGCCGACATCCGCAGGGTGGTAGCGGAGGCCAAGGAGCGCCGGCGGCTGGGGCAAGGGACCGTGCTGTTCCTGGACGAGATCCATCACTTCAGCCGGACCCAGCAGGACGCCCTGCTCCCTCATGTGGAGAGCGGGCTCCTGACCCTGATAGGGGCGACCACTGAGAACCCAAGCTTCCAGCTGACCGGGGCCCTGCTCTCTAGAGTCCAGGTGCTGGACCTGAGACCACTCACGGCCGACGACCTGAGCTTGGTGCTGGATCGAGCTCTCGGGGACAGGGAGCGGGGGCTGGGGGACAGGGGGCTCTCACTGGCGGCCGAGGCCCGACAGCTTCTCATCCGCCACAGCGGCGGGGACGCCCGCCTGATGCTCAACGCCCTGGAACGAGCGTCCGACGGGCTGGACCAGGCCGGCGAGGTTCAGGTGGCCGACATCCGGCGAGCGCTCAGCAGCCCGCACCTCCTGCATGACCGCGCGGGGGATCTTCACTATCAGATCCTTTCAGCGTTCATCAAGTCGTTGCGCGGCAGCGATCCCGACGCCGCGGTGTACTGGCTGGCTCGCCTGCTGGAAGCCGGGGAGGATCCCTTGCTGCCCGCGCGACGGATGGTCATCCTGGCCGCCGAGGATGTCGGGCTGGCGCAGCCGTCCGCGCTCCAGATGGCCGTGGCGGCCCACCAGGCCACGGCCGCCGTGGGAATGCCGGAATGCCGCCTGCCCCTGGCCGAGGCGGCCATATTCCTGGCCCTGGCGCCCAAGAGCAACTCGTCCTATCGCGCCTACGGCCAAGCCGCCCAGGATGTCGAGCGGCACGGCCAGATCGCGGTCCCCCTCCATCTGCGCAACGCGGTCACCAGCCGGGACCGAGCCTCCGGATTCGGGCAGGGCTACCAGTATGCCCACGACGACCCCGAGGGGCTGGTGGATCATTCCCACCTGCCGGCTGAACTCGAGGCCCGGGTCTACTACCGCCCCAGCGGTCAGGGGCTGGAGCAGGAGCTGGCGCAGCGCCTCCGCCTGATCCGGGAGCGACGGGCACGACGGCAACCCGGAGATACTGAGTAGGACCTACTCTGCGGGCGCCGCCTCAGGCTCCGCGGGCTCTGCCGGCGCCTCCGCCTCCGGCTCCTCCTCGGCCACTCGAGCCTGCGCGATCTTCACCAGGATCTCCGTAGGGTCGATCGAGGAGTTGAACTCAACCCCGGCCGGAAGGGTCATGTCGGAGAGCCGAACAGCGTCGTCGACCTCAGCCAGTCCAGAGATGTCGACCGCGATCTCACCGGGGATGGCGTCGGGCAGGCAGCTCACCTCCAGAGAGTGGACGACGTGCAGCAGCTCACCGACATTGAACTTGACCGCGGGCGATTCGCCGACGAGAACGAGCTGCACCTGCACGGTCAGCTTCTCCTCCAGGTTGACCTGGAAGAAGTCCACATGGACCGCCCCGCTGGTCCTGGGATTGAGCTGGAGCTCCTTGATCAAGACCGGCCGCTGGCGCCTCTCCCCCTCCACCTTGAGCTGCAGCAGGTGGCTCTTGCCGACGACGTGCACGGTGCGCGCCAGCTCCTTGGCCGGCACCTCCACCGAGATGGGCTCAACCTTGTGCCCGTACACGACTCCAGGCACCAAACCCTGCCGTCGCAGCTGGTTCACCCGGCGTCCGGTCGTGGAGCGGCGCGAAGCGTCGAGCGTAGGAATCATCTGACCTCGATCTTGAGAACAGGACCTGGCCTCCCGCCCGAGCGAGAGGGGTGCTGCCGGATCTTACCAAATCGCGAGATCAGCGGGCCGCGGCGGGCACCGCCCCGAAGCGACGGTTCACGTAATCGACGATCGCCTGCATGCTGGTCCCCGGGGTGAAAACCTCGTCCACGCCCAATGCCTTGAGGGCCTCGACGTCCTCCGCGGGTACGATGCCGCCTCCGAACACCACGATGTCGGCGGCTTGGCGTTCGCGGAGCAGCCGCATCACCTCCGGGAACAGGGTCATGTGGGCTCCCGAGAGCAGCGAGATGCCAATCCCGTCGACATCCTCCTGGATGGCGGCGTCCACCACCTGGGCCGGAGTCTGGTGCAGCCCGGTGTAGATCACCTCAACGCCCGCATCCCGAAGTGCCCTGGAGATGATCTTCACGCCGCGGTCGTGTCCGTCCAACCCAACCTTGGCGGTGAGAATCCGAACCGGCCTGCCCTCCATCCTGCCAGTGTAAGCCGCGACGGCCAGAACTCAGTTCAGCGGCGCCGAAACGGCGGTGGCAGATGGTCCCCGGTGGCGAGATGAGCGACGCCAACCTCATCCCACTCTGGGAGTGGCCAGCCGGCACCGCTCGGCCACCTCACTCCCCGGCACGCCCCGCCGAGGCGGCACCCAATCTGGTGGTGAGGGACTGAGATGGCGAAACCATGGGCGATCAGGCCAGTACGCACTCCATCTCCCAGCAACCGGGCGCGGTCCTGGAGCGGCCGCGCTGAGCGGCGGTAGGTTCCGGCTGGCCCTGCCGGGGCGGGCACGATCAATAATCTGGACGTGTTCACCGATGCTCCACCACCGCAGCAGATCGAGATGCGCGCCGAGTGGATGCTGCTGGGCCTGGTCCTGGCTCAGCGCCTGGTCCGCCCCGACCAGCACCACGGGCCGACCGAGGCCCTGCTGGTGGCTGCGGTCGCCCAGTCGATCCTTGCAACGGGCGAGCCCGATGAGGAGGATCTGGTCAGCCGCTGGAGGAGCCACCCAGATCTCGCCGTCGACGGGAATGGGGGTCAGACCGAGCTCGTGCTGGAGTTGACCCGCCGCGGCAGTCCATGGACCAAGGCCGTGGAGATCGCGGCGCGGCTCACCTCCCGCCCCGAGCTCGACCCGCCCCTGCTCCGGGTCCTGCCAATCGCGATAGCCACTGTGGGCCGCGGTCTGCAGCTGCGGCGCTGGACGCGCCGGGTCACGGCACTCACCCATCCTGATCCGATCTCGCAGCTGACGGCATTCGCGGTCGCGCGACTGGGGCAGGATCTCCTCTCCTTCGGGCTCGAGGACGCCCTGCCGCGCACCGCCCAGGCGGTTCGCGAGGATGCCCCGGAATCCCTGATCGCCGCTCTGAGGCCGTCGGACCCGGGGGAGGAGGTGCCGGGCGGGGAGGACGCCCGGGGCGTGCTGGCGGCCACCGTCCAGTCCCTGGCGGGGGCCACCAGTTGGGAGGCAGCGGTCACCTCCGCGACCACCAGGGGCATCGCCGGAGATCAGGCGGTGCTGCTCACGGGAGCTCTGGCGGGAGCCATGCTGGGAGTCCCGGACCAGGAGGCAGGGCGCCACCCGGAGCAGACGGCCGCGATCAGACAGCTCGCCCAGGCGCTGGTCGCCCACAGCCGGGCGCATGCCGACGACCCCCTGCCCGCGCCGACCTGGCTGCCGCGGGCGGTCGGGAGCGGGACTTGAGCAAGGCGATCCTGGTGGTGGACGGCACCAACGTCAGCTGGGCCTGGCCGAAGAGCCGGCCCCACATGGTCCGCAGCGAGTTCGGGCGGGCCCAGCTGTTGCTCTTCCAGGCGCTCCTCAAGTCGCCGGTCCGCGCCACCCATCAAGAGCTGGTCCTGGTCTTCGACGGCCCACCCGCAGCCGGTGGTCCCTCCAGCGCTCGGGGAACCCTGGTCCTCCACCCTGACTCGGGCCACAGCGCCGACGACCGCATTCTGGACCTGATCGGGCAGCGGCGACACTCGGGCCAGGCCATAGCGCTGGCCAGCAGTGATCGGGCGCTGAGGGACCAGGCGCGCGCGCTGGGGGCCACCACCATGGGCGCCATGGACCTCCTGGGCCTGCTGGACTCCAGCCTCTCGCGACCGCAGGCCGTACCGCGGGGTCGCTCCAGCCGGTCTGAAAAGCCGTCTCCCTCCCGAGACGACACAGCGGCTTGGCTCCGTCAGTTCAACGCCCAGGGACGCTCCGGCCGCCCGACTTCGGGTCAGAAGGAGGGCGACTCCCGGTAGTCGCCGAAGACCTCCTGCATCGTGGCGACGATCTCGCCCTCCGTGCACAGGACCCGGACGCAATCCAGGATGGGCAGCATCAGGTTGCCGTCGGAGCGAGCCGACTCCCGCAGCCGGTCGAGGGCGTTGGCCACCCCCTGGCCGTCCCGGCGCCGCCGCAGCGAGGCGACGGCCGCCTTCTGATCCTCCTCGGCGGACTGGTCGATCCGCAGCAGGTTCTGGGTCTCCTCCTCGGCGCTCACAAAGGCGTTGACCCCGACCACGAGGCGCTCGCCCAGGTCCAGTTGCTGCTGGTAGCGGAAGGCCGCGTCGGCGATCTCGCGCTGGAAGAATCCGTCCTCAATGCAAGCCAACACGCCCCCGCGCTGGTCGATCTCCTCGAAGTACCGCTCCGCCTCGGCCTCCATCCGGTTGGTGAGATCCTCCACGAAGTAGGAGCCTCCCAGCGGGTCGATGGTGGTGGCGACCCCGGTCTCGTAGGCGATGATCTGCTGGGTGCGAAGCGCAATCTGAGCCGCCTTGGCGGTGGGCAGCGATAGCACCTCATCCATGGCGTTGGTGTGCAGCGATTGGGTCCCGCCCAGGACCGCCGCCAGCGCCTCCAGGGCGGTCCGGGCGACATTGTTCTCCACCTGCTGGGCGGTAAGGGAGCACCCCGCGGTCTGGGTGTGGAAACGCATCAACCAGGAGCGTTGGTCTTTGGCGTGGTAGCGATCCCGCATCCTCCGAGCCCAGATCCGGCGGGCGGCCCGGTACTTGGCGATCTCCTCGAAAAAATCGATGTGGCTGTTGAAGAAGAAGCTCAGCTGGGGGGCGAAGGCGTCGACCTCCAAACCGGCTTGGATCCCCGCCTCCACGTAGGCGAAGCCGTCGGCCAGGGTGAAGGCGAGCTCCTGCACGGCGGTCGAGCCCGCCTCTCGGATGTGGTACCCGGAGATGCTGACCGGGTGCCACCGGGGGACGTTGCGGCTGCAGAAGGCGATCACGTCAGTCACCAGCCTCAGGCTGGGCCCCGGCGGGTAGATGTACTCCTTCTGGGCTATGTACTCCTTGAGGATGTCGTTCTGCAGAGTGCCCCCCAGCCGCTCGGTGGCAACCCCCTGCCGCTCCGCCACCCCTATGTACATGGCCAGCAGGATGGCGGCCGGGGAGTTGATGGTCATCGAGGTGGTGACCCGGCCCAGGTCGATCCCCGCAAACAGCCGCTCCATGTCCTCCAGCGAGTCGATCGCGACCCCACACCTGCCGACCTCCCCCTGGCCCAGGGGATCGTCGGAGTCACGGCCCATCAGGGTCGGCATGTCAAAGGCGACCGAGAGACCGGTCTGCCCCTGCTCCAGCAGGAACCGGTAGCGCTGGTTGGTCTCGGCGGCGGTCCCGAAGCCCGCGAACTGACGCATGGTGAAGATCTTGTCCCGGTACATGGACGGGTAGACGCCCCGGGTGTAGGGGAACTCGCCGGGATAGCCGATCTCCCGCGGGTAATCGTGGGAGGACAGGGCGCCCGGGGTGTAGAGCGGCTCTACCGGAAGTCCCGAGAGGGTCTCCGGGAGGGGCACAAAGTCCTTGCGGTTAGCGCGCTGGCGGGAGGCCCGGTAACGCTCGGCCCAGCGCTCCAGCGCCGCCTCGTCGTCGACCTGGGAGCTCTGCTTCTGGTCCAGCATGGTCAGTCCCTCCGGACGGCGGCCGCCAAGGCGGCCCCAGGGTCCTCATTGTTGCGCCGTCGGGGAAGAAGCCGCTCCATGATCGAGGCGGCCCAGCGCTCCGGGTCCGCCCGTCGAGCCTCCTCCGATGGCAGATCCTCGGCCTCCTCGGCCAAGACCCGAAGCGCGTACTCACCGGCGCGACGCGACACCAGCTCGACCACCTCGTCCCGCAGCCGGCGCACCAGCCGCTGGTTCAACTCCCCACTTCCCTCCAGATGGGCCCGGTGGCTGTCGATTGCCTGGGCAAGGTCGTTGACGCCCTCCAGCCCCTGGGTGGCGGTCGCCCGCACCACCGAGGGCAGCCACCCGCCCCTGGGTTTCGAGAGCCGGATCATGTCCCTGAGCTCGCGGGTCACCCGCTCCACCCCGGGAAGGTCGGCCTTGTTGACGGCGAAGATGTCGGCGATCTCGGTGATGCCGGCCTTGCTGACCTGGACCCCGTCTCCCTGCCCCGGGGTGGTCACCACCACCACGGTATCCGCGATCTCGCAGATCTCCAGTTCAGACTGGCCGACCCCGACGGTCTCCACCACCACCATCTCCCAACCCAGGGCGTCCAGGAGCCGGACCGCACCCCGGGTCGCCAGGGACACACCCCCCAGGTGACCACGGGCGCCCATGCTCCTGATGAACACCCCCCCGTCCAGGGCGTGGCGCTGCATGCGCACCCGGTCGCCCAGGATGGCCCCGCCCGTGAAGGGGCTGTTGGGGTCCACCGCCAGCACCGCCACCCGCCGCTGCTGGCCCCGCCAGCGGCTGGTCAAGCTATCGGCCAGAGTGCTCTTGCCGGAACCGGGAGGACCGGTGAGACCGACCACATGGGAGCTTCCCGGCCCGCCGTGGCCGCGCCGCGACCAGAGCTGGTCGAGCAGGGCACCGGTTCCCTCCGCACCCACTTCGAGGCGCGAGATGGCCCGCGCCAGAGAGCGGGTATCCCCGGCGAGCAAAGCGTCGATGTCGATGGCGTCCACGAGCCCATGTTAGAGGGGTGGCGGAACCACGCCGGATCGCCGATGCGCTCCAGCTCCAAAGCGTCGGCGCCCAATCCCATCGATTGCCGGACCTTGCCCAAGGCCACGCCAGCCGCCCGTTCCGGATGAGCGCCAGGTCCAGTCCGAAAGGACGCGTCGCAAGCGGCTACTGGAGCAGCTTCTTGGCGATCACCAGGCGCTGAATCTGGTTGGTACCCTCGTAGATCTGGGTGATCTTGGCGTCCCGCATCATGCGCTCCACCGGGAACTCGTTCACATAGCCGTATCCGCCCAGGACCTGCACGGCGTCGGTGGTGACCTTCATGGCGGCGTCCGAGGCGACAAGCTTGGCCATGGCCGCCAGCTCGGTCATCCGGGGGTCGCCGGCGTCGACCGCCCGGCAGGCCTCATGCACCAGGCAGCGGGCAGCCTCCATCTGCGCTCCCATGTCGGCCAGCATGAACTGGAGGCCCTGGAACTCGGCGATGGCGCGGCCGAACTGATGGCGCTGCTTGGCGTAGCCGATCGCGTACTCGAGCGCCCCAGCCCCGATCCCGAGGGCCTGCGACCCGATCTGGGGCCGCGACCGGTCCAGCACCCCCATCGCGATCTTGAACCCATCGCCCTCAGCTCCCAGCCTGCGCTCGGCCGGGACCCGGCAGGAGGAGAAGACGAGCTCGGCCGTGTTGCTGCCCCGGATCCCCAGCTTGCCGTGGATCTCGCGCCGCTCCAGCCCCTTGGAATCGCCGTCCACCAGAAATGCGGAGATGCCTCTGGTCCCGGCCGCGGGCTCGGTGGAGGCAAAGACGACTATCAGATCGGCCACACCCCCGTTGGTGATCCACATCTTGGAACCGTCCAGGATGTAGTCCTCTCCGTCGCGCCTGGCCCTGGCTCGCATGGAACCGGCATCGCTGCCCGCGTCCGGCTCGCTGAGGGCATAGGCGGCGAGCTTGCGGCCGCTGGCGAGCTGGGGCAGATAGGTGCGCTTCTGCTCATCGGAGCCGCCGATCAGGATGGGATACCCACCGAGCGCCTGCACCGCCAGCAGCAGCGCTGAGGTGGCACAGACCTGCGCCACCTCCTCGATCACCTGGGAGAGGGTCAGGGCCGACCCGGACAGCCCCCCGTACTCCGGGGGAAACGCGACCGCAAAGGTGTCGTGCTCGCGAAAGAGCTCCACGACATCCCAGGGATACTCCCCGGTTCGGTCAATGTCGGCGGCGCGGGGAGCCACGCGCGCGCGGGCGAGCTCGCGGACGCTATGCCGGATGGTCTCCCGCTCAATCTCGACCTCGACTGCCATCCGCGTCCCTCCAAGAGGAGTTGCCAAGCTGGTCCGATTCTATCTGCAGAAACGGGCCGCCCTGGCACCAGTGGCTACCGGGGCGACGACCTGATCTGGATCAGGAAGTCGGAGCGGTTGCGCCCCAGGCGGGGCCGGACCAGCAGCCTGAAGCCGGTCCTGGTCTCCCAGGCACGGATCCAGCGCACCTGGAGCAGCATCATCGCCCCGCCCGTCAGGGCCATCCCACTCAAGGTCCCCAGGACAACGGGATCGATGGTCGCGACCGCGAAACTCAGGGCCGCCAAGGCTGCCGAGACGAACAGCGACGTCCACAGCAGGGGCATGCCCACCCGGCGGGGGGTCAGCGTGGCGCTGGTGGATGATGCCTGCTCCAGGATTCGGGCCGAGCGCTTCTGCTCCGAGCGCAGAGTCACAGCCGCCATCACCGCCAGGAAACCCAGTAGGACCAGCCAGTAGATCGCCCTCGGCCGCAGCCACAGGGCGGTCGCGACCGCCGTCCCCGCTCCCGCAGCCGTCAGGAGAGCGCCGATCCCCGAGGTGAATCGGGTCGCATCGACGTAGGGGGACCGCTCAACCGTCTCAGCGCTCTCAGCTGCCGCCACAGGTCCAGCATATACAAGCCCGGCGGCGGACCACGGCGGCCCGGGCCCACCCGGCCGGCGGATCGCGCGAGGACGGGTCGCGGTCGACGATCTGGTCCCGCAACGGATCGGGACTGGGCTCGAGGTCGGCGCTGACATGGATCGCCACCACTGCCGGTCGCGGTCGGTCCCAGAGGAAACGTACCGGGAAGTGCCCGAGTCCGCTGCAGACCGGCTCCAGACCAGGAGGTCCGGTCGGGTGGCGCCGAGCCTGGGCGCCACGAGAAGGCTGGACCCGGTCTGCGACTCCCAGCGGCGCATGGCTCGCGCCCCGCGCCAGAAGACGAGTGCGAAGACCAGGAGCTGCACGCTGACGAAACCCAGGAACTTGGGGTCCACGTTGGCGACGACCAAGCTCAGCAGCCCGAAGCCCACGAGCAGCCACCCGCCCGGGATGACGGCGGCCCCCACCACCGGCCGAGGGTCCGGCCGGACCCGGGTCGCGGCAGCGCCCGAGATGGCCCGGGATCCCAGCCGGCGCCACAGCCAGGCCATGCTGCCTCCGTAGACGACGAACAGGGCCAGCAGAGCCGGCCAGTAGATGAGGGGCGGTCTCAGCCACCAGGCGGTGGCGGCGGCGGCCGCTGCTGCCATGGCCGCCATCAGGCAGACCAGAACCTCCAAGAGGCCGGCGGCGTCCGTGTAGCCCGAGCGCTCCCCCGGGGCCCGGTTGTCCGGGTGCGGCATCGGGCCAGGGTACACCGCTCCGCCGGGGCCCCGCCGCTCGGCTGGAGACGCCACGGGCTGGGCGAACCTCACCAGCCCCCGGTGAAGGTCGAAGATCGTCCCCTGGCGGGTCGCGAGCAGTTGAGCGCGCTGTTGGCCAGTATCGGCCAACGCGGGGGTGGGCACAGCAGGAGGTCACCGGTGAGGACGAGGACAGCTCTCGCTCCGGGGAGTCCGATCAGGTCCGGGA
>JAJYPP010000099.1 GCA_021795235.1 bacterium | reverse complement strand
AGCTGGCCGCCTGCGGGGGTCGGCGGCGCCGGCGGCCGGCGGCGGACGCGACGCTGACCGCCCAGGAGCTGCGGGTGGCCGAGCTCGCGGCCGCGGGCTGCTCCAACCCCGAGATCGGCTCCGCCCTGTTCATCTCCGCCAAGACCGTCGAGCATCACCTCGGCCGGATCTATGCCAAGCTCGCCCTCCGCTCGCGCCGCGAGCTCATGCGCAACTGGAGAGCACCGGCCCCCGGCCCTGATCGGGAGTGACCATGCGGCCCTCCGGCCGCCGGCTGAACTGCTGTGGGCGCTCCTAAACAATGGGGCGAACCCCCGATGCTATCTCGGCGCCACCACCTCACCCTGGCGCTGACCGGCTCATGCCGGATGCCGGCGTGAGCCGCCGGCCGGACGCGTCGGATGGCCGAAAGGGAGGCGCAGGTGGTGAGGATCTTTCACAGTGCTGGAGCGGGAGCGGTGCACCGCCGCGGGCGGCTGAGGGCGGTCGGGTACTCGGTGATGGCCGTCGCGGCGGCCACTGGACTGTCAGTTCTGATGGCCGCCTCCTCATCGGCCGCTGGCACCTGGACGGCGGCCACGGCGTCCCTGAGCGGGCTCAACCCAACGGCTGGCGTCAACCCTGACGCGTTCTTCGGCAAGGTGGTCGGAGGCGCCACGACCGAGCCCGTGGCCTGCCCGGCCGCCGGCTCGTGCGTGGCCGTGGGCTCCTACACCGACGGCGCGGGGAACCTGCAGGGCCTGATCGAGACGCAGTCGTCTGGAACATGGACGGCGCAGACTGCGCCGTTGACCGGGCTGAACCCGGCGGCGAACACCAACCCGAGCGTGTACTTCTATGCCCTGTCCTGCCCCGCCGCAGGCTCGTGCGTCGCCGTCGGGAGCTACGACGACGCCTCCTTCAACCAGTACGGCCTGATCGAGACCCTCTCGAACGGCACCTGGACCGGGGCGACGGCACCGACGAGCGGGCTTAATCCCAGCGCGCACAGCGACCCGTCGATGACCCTCACCGGCCTGTCGTGCCCGACCACCGGGTCGTGCGTGGCGGTCGGAACCTACAACGACGCCCTGGCCGGCGTCATCGAAACACAGTCCAGTGGGACGTGGACCGCTACCGCAGCGCCGTTGAGCGGGCTCAGCACCACCCAGGGGGACGGCGTCCAGCTCTTCGGGCTGTCGTGCCCGACCGTGGGTTGGTGCGTGGCCGGGGGACAGTATCAGGACAGCTCCAACAACTACCAGGGCCTGTTGGAGACCCTCTCGGCCGGGACTTGGAAGGCGGCCGGAGCGCCCACCGGTGGTCTCAGTCCGGCGGCGAGCATCAACCCCCAGGCCCTTCTGAGCGATGTGTCGTGCCCGGCCCAGGGATGGTGCGTGGCTGTCGGCGCCTACGACGCGTCCTCGGGCACCCAGGGTCTGATCGAGACCCTATCTGGTGGGACCTGGACGGCGGCGACCGCGCCGACGAGCGGGCTGAGCCCGGGAGCAGCGAGCCCCCCGGGGGATCCGCTCTTCACCGTCTCGTGCCCGGCGTCCGGCTCCTGCGTGGCGGTCTCGACCTACCATGACAACTCCAGCAACACGGACGGCCTGATCGAGACCCTATCTGGTGGGAACTGGACGGCGGCGACCGCTCCGACGAGCGGGCTGAGTCCGGGAGCCGGGCCGACCGTGACCATCGGCGGCCAGGCGTGCCCCGCCACAGGCTCCTGCGTGGCCGTGGGCTCCTACACCGACGGATCGGGGTATCAGCATGGCCTGATCGAGACGCAGTCGGCTGGGACATGGACCGCGCAAACGGCGCCGTTGAGCGGACTGAGTCCGGCGGCGGCCACCAACCCCATGGCGATCCTGGCCTCGGTGTCGTGCCCGGCGACCGGCCCGTGCACGGCGGTCGGCGACTACCAGGACAGCTCAAGCGACAAGTACGGCCTGATCGAGACCCAGACCGCCCCATCCCCGGTCACCTGCACCTGGACCGACAGCGATCACACCGTCAACGACAACTGGTCCAACGGCAGCAACTGGTCCGGCCAAGGCTGCACCTCTACGGGCGGTCCCCCAGCCGGCGCGGCCATCGTCTTCCCATCTGGCCTGAGCAACCCCGGCGTCAGCTATGACTCAGGCTCGAACAGCTCCTTCGACTCGATCACCTTTGAGGCACCCTACACGGTCAGCGAGGTGAGCGGTGCGCCCACCTTGATCGCCTTGACCCCGACGGCGGCCACGCCGTGCGGCTCGAGCATCGGGCTGTGCGACACCTCCACGACCGGAAAGGTCACATTCGCGCCGGGAGTGACCCTCGGGAGTCCCGAGGAGGTCGCGACGGTCCCGGCCGCTACGCTCTTCCTGGAGGGGATCATCTCCGGCTCCCATGCCATCCTCATCGGCGACTCGACCAACACCGGCTCTGTCTTCCTCGAGCCGGGGGGCGCGAGCTGCTCCTCCTCCAATAGCTACTCGGGCCCGACGACCGTCCGCGGGGGCGATCTCTATCTCGAGTGCTCGAACTCCCTGCCGTCGGGAACCGCCGTGTCCGTCGAGAGCGGCGCGGTTCTCAGCCCCGAACTGCTTTCGGGTGGCACGGTCGCCAACGACATCACCGACAATGGGACGGTCGATTCGGTGGCCTGGACCGGACAGACACAGACGCTCTCGGGGGTCATCAGCGGGAGCGGCACGTTCAGCACCGTCAATGCAGCCCCGGACGCAACGACCGTTCTGACGGGCAACAACGCCTACAGCGGAGGGACCACGGTCGCCCCGGGCACCACCCTGCTCGACGAACCGGCATCGACGGGCACCGACCCGCTCGGGGCGAGTGCCGGTGCCGTCACCGTGGACCACAGCGCCTCCCTCGCACTCAACGACTCCGGCCACTCGATGTCGGTGTCGAACCCGCTCATAGTCGGTGACGGTACGGCGGGCACCGCCCTGGTCCTGGACCAGACGAGCTTCGACTACTGGACAGGAGCGGTCACCTTGGTGAGCGGGACCACCGACGAGCTCGCCGATAGCCAGAATAGGGGATCACTCTGGGTGACCGGGGTCATCGGAGGCCTCGGAACGCTCACCTCCGGCGACGCGGCAAACACCACCGGCTTCGTCGCCCTCGAACCGGGGGGGGCTGGGTCGTGCGTGCCCAACACCTACTCGGGGGGCACGGTGGTCGTCGACCTGCTCGAAGCTTTCTGCGCCGCCGCGCCCGGGCGATCGAGCGCACCGGTGACGATCGACGCTTCTGGGAAATTCTTCTGGACACTGTCGGCCTCTGGCAGCGTGAGCTACAACGTGACCGACAACGGCGCGTACTACATCTACCCGGGAACGGGCACGACCACCACTCTGACCGGCAACGTGTCAGGTTACGGCTTCATCTTGGCGAGCGGGGACATGGGGTCGAGTGCCACGACCGTGCTCGCCGGCACCGATGATCCCACGGGGGGCACCGTCGTGGCGCCGAACGGCAGCCAGGGAACGACCCTCGACGTGACCGGGTCCACCGGTGCGGTCACGGTGCGCAAGTACTGCACGCTGCAAGGGAGCGGCACGGTCGGGGCCATCACCTCGTCCGGGACCGTCCAGCCCGGGCTGCCTCCGGGCAACCTCACCACCAGCGCCACCGCGACCCTCGCCAGCGGAGGCACCGGCTCGCTGGCGATCGACATCACCGGCGCCAGCGCCGGATCGGGCTACTCGCAGCTCTTGGCCGCGGGCAGCGCGACCCTGACGAACGCGACCCTGTCGATCGCCGACTCCTACGCCGCTCCCTACGGCACCGTGTTCAAGATCGTCTCGGCGGGGAGCATCTCCGGCACCTTCGCGAATGCAGCCCAGAACGCGGTCTTGACCGCCGGGGGACGCCAACTCCAGATTGGGTACAGCTCGAACGCCGTGACCCTCACCGACGTGACCAACGCCCAGTCACCGCCACCACCCCCGACCGGGCCAACGGTCAGCGCGATCTCTCCGGCAGCGGGGTCGACGGCAGGCGGGACTGCGGTCACCATCACCGGGACCGGCCTCACGGGGGCGACAGCGGTGGCCTTCGGCAGCACCCCAGCGGCCAGCTTCAAGGTGGTCTCCGACACCGAGATCACCGCGGTCTCGCCCGCGGGCATCTCGGGCCCTGTGGATGTGGAGGTGACCACCCCCTCCGGCACCAGTGCGGCCGTGGCCGCCGATCAGTTCTCCTACCGGGCCGACTTCACCGGGGTCGCGCCCAGCCGGATCTGCGACACCCGGTCCGGGAACCCGTCAGCGCTCTCAGGCGGGGCGGCGCAGTGCAACGGCAAGACCCTGGCCGCCAACACCCCGCTGACAGTCAACGTCGGCGGTCTCGGCGGGGTGCCCGGGGCGGGCGTCAGCGCGGTGGTGCTGAACGTCACCGTGACCAATCCCGCAGCTGACGGCTACCTGACGGTGTACCCGGCCGGTCAGTCGGCCCCGCTGGCATCCAACCTGAACTTCAGCGCCGGCGAGACCGTGGCCAACCTGGTGAAGGTGGGCCTCAGCAAGACTGGCCAGATCACGGTCGTGACCAACGCCATGTCGGCCGACGTCATCGTCGACGTCGAAGGCTACGTGTCGGCTCTGCCGACTGCGGGGCAGGGGCTGTACGACGGGCTGACGCCGGCCAGGATCTGCGACACCCGTTCCTCCAGTCTGCCGGTGAACCAGTGCACGGGCAAGACCATGAAACCCAACAGCACCATGACGGTGCAGGTGGCCGGCCTGGGCGGGGTGCCCGCCAACGCCAAGGCGGTGGCGGTGAACGTCACGGTGACCGACACCACGGCCGCCAGCTACCTCACCGTCTTCCCCGGTGGGGCACGGCCGACGGCGTCCAACCTCAACTGGGCCTCCGGCCGGACAGTGCCGAACCTGGTGGTCGTCGAGCTCAACTCCAGCGGCGGGCTCACCCTCTACAACCACGCCGGGACAACGGATGTCGTCCTGGACGTGCTGGGGTACTACACCGCGGCGGGCGGGTCTGGGACCCAGTTCAACGCCCTGGCCGAGCCGGTCCGGATCTGCGACAGCCGCTCGGGCAGCCAGCCGTCGAACCAGTGCACCGGGAAGACGATGGCCCAGAACAGCACCATGGTGGTCCAGGTGACCGGCCTGGCGGGGGTTCCGGCAGACGCCCAGGCGGTGGTGCTGAACGTGACCGCGACCAATCCCAGCGCGAGCAGCTACCTGACGGTGTACCCGGGCGGGACGCGGCCACTGGCCTCGAACCTGAACTGGACTTCCGGACAGACAGTGCCGAACCTGGTCGTCGGCCGGCTCAGCTCCAGCGGCCAGGTCACGCTCTACAACTACACCGGCTCGACAGACGTCGTAGTCGATGTCATGGGCTGGTACAGCTGATGCAGCCGCGCGGCTGCGGCAGCGGTACGGCGGGGTCGGGGCGGCCCCGCCACCCGGGGCTCGACCGTGACGGGGACCCAGGGGATGGATTTACGGGGAGACCTGGGTGCCGAGCTCGCAAGCACGGCATAGCAGCACACGCACAGATCGAAATCGACGCGCCTTTGATTGGCAACACCGATGGAGGAGAACCCATGCGACTCTCACCTACTGGCCGTCACGCCCGCACCGAGCCGCGCGCTCGCGGAAGGGACCAGCGGTTCCGGCTGGCGCCCGTGACGATCCCCCTGATCGCGATACTCTCGGCCACGGCGCTCCAACTGGCGCTGGTGCCCCCCGCTCTGGCGGGCTCAGCCGGGGCCAACGTGCTCACCTGGAACGCCAGTGTGGCGGCGCTGCCCGTCGCCACGCGCTACCTGGCAGCCGCCACCGGGCCGGACGGCAAGCTCTACGCCGTCGGCGGACTGACCGCCGGGGGCACCAGCGCTGCGGTGTACTCCTACGCGCCCGGGGCGTCCACCTGGACCGCGGTGGCCTCGCTGCCAACTGCCACCCAGGAGCTGGCAGCCGCCACCGGGCCGGACGGCAAGATCTACGCCATCGGCGGGAGCAACGCCAGCGGCTGGAGCAATGCGGTGTACTCCTACACCCCCGGGGCGTCCGGCTGGACCACGGTGGCGGCGCTGCCCGTCGCCACCGGCGACCTGGCGGCGGTGACCGGGCCGGATGGCAAGATCTACGCCATCGGCGGAGAGACCAACAGCGGCGCCAGCACTGCGGTGTACTCCTACACCCCTGGGGCGTCCAGCTGGACCACGCTGACGGCGACGCTGCCCGTCGCCACGACCGCCCTGGCGGCGGTGACCGGGCCGGATGGCAAGATCTACGCCATCGGCGGGTGGACCACCAGCGGGAGCACTGCGGTGTACTCCTACACCCCCGGGGCGTCCAGCTGGACCACGGTGACGGCGACGCTGCCCCTCGCCGGGATTTGGGCGGCGGCCACCGGGCCGGACGGACGGATCTACGTCTTCGGCAACAACAGCCACGCCGCCTACTCCTACACCCCCGGTGCCTCCGGCTGGGTGCAGGTGCAGGGACTGCCGCTGCAGCTCGCGGGATTGGCAGGGGTCGCCGGTCCGGACGGGCGGATCTACGCGATCGGCGGCGAGAACACGGGGGTCCAGTCGCAGCCCCTGAGTGCGGCTGTGTACGCCTACACGCCACCGGTGGCAACGGCGACCCAGCAGACGTCGGTGACGGTGGCCAACGGGACTTTGTCGATCAACACCGCTGTAGGGTCAGTGGCGTTCGGGACCCTCGCGCCGGGGGTGTCCAGCGCGGCCATCCAGGCCGGGGAGGTCGATTACGTCAACACCCTCGCCGACGGCTCGGCATGGTCGGCCACGGTGGCGGCGACCGACCTGGTGAGCGGGGCCGCATCGATCCCCTTCACCGCCATGACCTACAACCCCGGGCAGACGGTGAGCAATCAGTCCAGCGGCGGGCCCACCCCCGGGAACAACTCCAGCCCGTTCTCAGGGTCGGATCCGACTCCGGGAACGAGCTTCTCCACCCCGGTCACCCTGGTGACCGCGCTCAGCACCGCCCAGGGCAGCTTCGCCCAGACCGGCAGCACGGTCACCCTGGCGGTGCCGGTTTCCAGCCAGGCTCTCACGTACGTCGGCACCCTGCAGTACACGATCACCGGCTGACATTCGCCGTCCGGCGTTGGCGGTCGGCCCGGGTCTCCCGGGCCGGTCGCCAATGGCTGGTGCGATCAGAGAGGAGGACATAGTGACCGAGGACCTCGGTACGCGGAAAGTGCCTGCGCTGGTGGCGATCACCACTGTCTGGCGGCACCACCAAGTCGGGTAGCTGGCCGTGGCATCGGTCACCGCGCGGAAGACCCGAACCATTGAGTATCCCCTCCGCGCCAGCGCCGAGGGCACGGACTCTGCTACCCATCCGCTCAGCCCGCAAGGGCTTCGGGCGAAGGCTCATGTCGAGCACCCTGCGGGCCGGCTCACGCACCCGCAGGTCAACAATCTTCCGCACCTGGTCGATGGCGAGGCGGTGATCGTAGAGCGCTGGCATCTCGAGACGTACCCGCCCGCTCTCGAGCGCGTCGCGGGGCCCGAGCGCGCACGCCGAGGTCCCCTGATCCGCCCTGGATCGGAGGAGCGGCAGCCGTGAGATGCCGGCGTTCCCGCTGGGTGCTACTGGCGGCGTTGACCGCCACTGGGCTCTGCGGTGCTGTCAGCACCGCCGCCGCGTCGAGCCAGGGGCGTCCGGTGTTCGGTATCCATCCCGTCCTGCTCGGCCACACGACCCTGCACGGCAACCACTTCGCCTACGCGCTGGCCGCCGGATCCGCTGTCACCGACGGCATCGTGCTGAGCAACTTCACGCCCAACGCACTGACCCTCACCGTCTACCCGGCCGACCTGCTGCAGGCCGCAGGCGGGAGCGTGGCGCCCGCGCAGCCGGACCCCCAGCACGGGGTGGGCGCCTGGCTGAGAGTCGCCAGGGGCAGTGTCACCGTCCCTGGTTTCGGCGAGGTCACCGATCCGTTCCGCCTGGTCGTCCCCAGGGGGACGGTGCCGGGCCAGTACTTCGGAGCGGTGGTGGCCTCCCGCAACGCGGGGGTGACCGCCGCAGGTCTCACCGTCCAGACCCGTGCCGCCCTGATCGTGCAGGTGACGGTGCCGGGCCGGATCCGCGTCGCGCTCAGTCTCAGCCGGCCCGTTGCCAGTCTCACAGGGTCGGCCGCGGTGGTCAGCACCACGGTCGTCAACCACGGGACTGTGCTGGTCAACCTGGCCAGGGCCACGCTGACCCTGCGCCGAGACGGGCGCACGGCCACAATTCCGCTCACCCCCAGGGGACTGTACGTGCTGCCGGGCGGGAAGGCCACCCTGACCGCCGTGTATCGTCCGCTGCCCTGGTTTGGCACCCTGGAGATCACGGCGGCCGCTGACGCCACCGTCAACGGCCGCGACACCGGCCGGTACCACAGCCCCACCCTGTTGTTGCGCTTCGTTCCCTGGCAAACAGTGGGCTTGGCCGCCGCCGGCGTGGCTGCGCTGGGGCTGATCACGGTGTTCGGGCGGCACGGCATGTCCCGATGGTGGGCCGACCGCCGCGAGGAACGCCGGGTGGTGTCCGACCTGCGGCGCCGTCGTCGCTCCGACGGTCGGGGACCTGAAGAGAAGAGGAGGTGAGCCGCCGGACCGGGAGCGGGTCCCGGGCCCTCGGCGGTGACGGGCCCCGGCCTGTCCAGATCCCCGGCATGGGCCCAGGGACGTCGGGCGGCGGTTACAGTCGGCGCGCTGCCGGGGCCGACCCGGGCAGCGGGCCAGGCGCAGCGCCACCGGCACCGTGTGCGACTACCAGGCGCCACGCGGCTGCGACCAGGAGTGCGGGTGGGATCTCCGAACAAACAATGGGGCGAACCCCCGATGCTATCTCCCCCCGCCCGGCGCACTCTGAGGCTGATGGTTGGTTCGGCTACCGCGGAGTGAGCCATGGTCCGAGCGGCGGATCAGCGGCCGGCGCGCCCGATCCGGGCGTGGTGCTCGGGGTGCGGATGACCAGGAGGGTGGCGATGCGAGAGGCGCCGGACCGGGCTTGGTCGACTCGGGGGACGAGCGGCATCGCGGTCCAGGGCGGCCACGGAGGCCGCTCGCCCGCGGCCGGGAGATGACCAGCCGGTGTCAGACCAAGAGCCGGTGCATGCCGAAGGGGCCCAGGAACTCACCATGCGCATCCAGGTGAAGCCGGGCGCCCGGTTCGCCGGCGTGGTGGCGTGCGATGGGGTCCGCCAGCCGCGCCGCTTTGACGGTTGGGTCGAGTTCATGGGCGCGGTCGCCGAACTCCGCGGTGCGAGAGAGGGCGGGCGCCCCGATTCCGACGACTCGTAACTGACACAATTGGAGGGAACCGTGGCACACGATCAGACCGCCAGACCAGATGATGCGCTCTTCCGGTGGCGGGGTCCCGGAGGCGTGCTCACGCTGGCCGCGATAACCCTGCTACTGGCCGCCTGCGGCGCGCCCTCAACGTCCGGCACCGCCAGCAAGACGCCGACCCCCAGCGCGTCGGCGCCCGCCACCACCCCCGGGACGACCTCGCAGTCACAGCAGTTTCTCTCGAAGCTCCAGTCAGGCGAGCACTCCACCTTCGTGGCCGCCTACCGCCTGGTGCTGAGCGGCCAGCCCACGGCCATGACGATCAGCATCGCGGTTGACGGGAGCGATGCCAAGGTGGACGTGCGGACGTCGGCCGGCAGCAACATAGAGGAGATCTCGACAGCCGGGGGCACTGTCTTCTGCAGCCAGGGCGCGGCCGGTCCCTGGCTCTGCTTCCACGCCGCTGCAGGCGCGGGGGCAGGGCTGGCCTCCATTGCCGCGCTCTACTCGCCTGGGCATCTCCTCACGACCGTCCAGGCCGCGATGGCGGCGGAGGCCGCGGGCGGCCAGATCGCGACGAGCGCTCGCACGCTGAACGGTTTCCCCATGTCCTGCCTGACCTTCCGGGCTCATGCTGGCCTGGCCTCGGCAGCCACGTACTGCATCACCAGCCAGGGCGTGCTGGGGTACGCCGCCTCGTCGGGTCCTCCGGCGACGAGCATGACCCTCCTCAGC
The DNA here is from genome assembly GCA_021795235.1 of bacterium. Taxonomy (GTDB): domain Bacteria; phylum Chloroflexota; class Dormibacteria; order Aeolococcales; family Bog-877; genus AG-12. The sequence continues at coordinate 369 of JAJYPP010000099.1, read as the reverse complement.
TTCTCGACCTCGATCCCGAGCGGGGAGTTCACGCCTCCGGCGACGCCCGTGGCGCAGCCTTCGAGCTGACCGCCAACCGTTACTTCCCAAGTTGGCCAACGTGGGCCAAGGCGGGAATCTCTTCCCCCAGGCATGTGAGGCTGGGTTGTCGCCCCCGCAGCGGCGCAGGGGCATGGGAGCCACTTGCTTGACGGGTCGCCCCATCAGTCGGGTGGCGAGGTGAGCGGCGAGCAGGTGTGAGTGTCCGGCTCTCACCCTTGCCTGGAGGCCCCAACGTTGGAGCCGAGTGCCCTCTCAGGCACAACCCACCACGATCCCAGGTGGAACGGCGCTTCCCCATCGCCTTCGCCGCACGGCGGAGTTGATGCG
>JAJYPP010000025.1 GCA_021795235.1 bacterium | reverse complement strand
CCTGGCGCAGGAGCCGGGCGGCTGCCTCCTCCCCCATGCGGTGGACCCGATCTGAACAGTGAACATCGGAGGTTGCGGTCCAACCGAGCCGGCGCATGGCCGCATACCCTTTGGCCGGCAGGGGGCGATCGTCGGGACCAACCCCTGCTCCCAGCCGCCCTATGTCGGCATCTTTGAAGTGCTCCGAGATGAGCTTGCGAGTGACCTCAGCCGCCATCTCAGCCAGCCACTCCACCCGTTCTGCCAGGGCGGCCCGCTTAAGGGCATCCGAGCTCAGCTCATCCTGGCCGCAGAAGGCGGTGCATGATGCGGTGGCCGTGAGCGCCACTCCGATGGCGCTACCCGGTTGATCGGTCATCTCCTGAAACCCTCTGCTGAGCTTGGACGAGGAGCCGCCTCTTAGCCTCTTTCGAGCGGATCCCGTACATACGTCCGGCGAAGGTGGCAACCAGGGCCGTGAAGTCCTCCAGCAGCTCCTCTGGCCCTCCTGCCGACCCCTTGGGGTGGGCCACCTCCAGCAAAACCCCGTCTTTCTCCAACAACTGGCGCAGCCAGGCTGAGCCGAACCGGGCGAGGCGATCCTCGTGGGTGACCCGGACCACGCTGATCCCGCCGGCATGGGCCATGGCCAGCACCCGATCCAGCCCGGGGCGGTGCTCTCGCAAACCCGAAGCTCTGTCCCGGAACACCCCCACCACCTCACCAGTTGAGCTGGCGCGCAGCTCCTCCTCTTGAGCGGCCAGGGACGACTCCTGACCGGTCGTGCCCGACACCCGCACATACAGCGCCTCGCGGCGAGGCATGTCCTTTGGCGCCTGGCCCAAGAACCGGTCCAAGTCCTCGCTACGGAACCTCCGTTCCCGGCCCGGGCGCACCACCGGCACTCGGCCCTCGTCAGCCCAACGCCTCAACGTCACCGGGTGCACCCCCAGCACCTCCGCCGCCGCCTTGAGTCGCAACAGTGCCACGGCGCCAGGTATTACGCATCACTCGTGCTCGCTTAGCAAGAGCGGTCACTGCTGCGGACCCTGTCGGGCAGCGCACCGGTCGCCGGGCTCGGATCGGTTCGCGTCGGACCGGCACTCGACGTGGAAGTGCCAGTCACAAGCCCGTTGTGCGGCCAGAAGTTCACCTTCTCCAATCTCTGGACGCTGGCCGCCGGCGAGTTGCTGATCCAGGAGACGGGCCCGCGGCTCTGCCTGGGCAACATAGGAAGCGTGACCCGAGAGTTCACCGTGGTTGGCGGCACCCAGCGTTACGCCTCCGCCGGTGGATCCGGGCGGGCAACCATCACCGTCCAGGCTGTGGGCGCGACCGAGACATGGGTCGGCCAAGTCAACTTGGGGTGACGGCCGCAGCACGGTGGCGGGTAGGAGTTGCTGATCAGCGCGCCCGTCGCGGGGCCGGCGTGCTGAGCGGAGTGCGAGTTAACTCCACGGCATCTTCTGGCCGCCCGCCGCTGGCTGCCCCTACTCGATGCCCTGGCCAAGCGGGTCATCCCGTGCTCCCTGTCCCCGAGCGAGCCGGCTTCGGCTGTCGTCACTGGTCGTCGCCCAGGTGGTGGTCAGCGCCGATGTCATCGTCACCTCCCGCCCCGCGCTGGATCAGTTCGCCCCCGAGATCTGCCCCCACCTCACCACCAGCTTCGCCTCCGAGGACATCCTCCACTTCCCCTGCCCCGGGCACCAGCCGGCCATCAACGCCGCGCGGGGTACCTTCACACGCCTCCGCCCGGAAGGCCGGCGGGTCAGGCACCGCCTGGGACGCAACTCAATCAAGGTCCACTCAGGGGCTCCCGGCCGCCCGTGGAGACGAGCATCACCGGCGCTGACCGAGTCAAGTCCTGCTCCGCTCAGACATCATCGCCGAGGTCGCAGCCCGGAGGGCGGAGGGCGCAGGTCGGCGCCAGCAGGCGCCCGGCCCGCTGGGCGAAATGTCGGGGCTGCAAAGCCCACCACGCTGGATCAGGCTCCGGCGGCACTCGGCGGAGGCGGAGGCGCGAGCGCATCGGTGGGGCGCGCCATCCCTGACCACCGTGTTGCCCAACGACAAGACTCATGGGCAGGTGCTCAGCGGCACCGGCTGGGTCCATGGTCCGCAGCGGCACCGTCGCCGAGACCACGTTCCCGCGGTGGGTCAGGGAGGGCAAGGCGGGAGATGGGGGGCCAATAATGGAGCCATGGATCCGAGCCTGGCGCGCGTGATCTGGCACCGGCTTGAAGCCATCAACGCGGTCACGTACTTCTCGCCCGAATGTCTGGAAGCACCTGCCCAGCTCGGTCTCAGGGGGTTCTGGATGGGGTACGTTGCCTGCCGGGCCTCGCCCATGGGCGAGGTCGGCGCGGCCGTGGTTGAAGCGACGTTCTTCAACTTCCACCCCGCCCGGATCCGCCGGGCGATCCCCGACGCCTGGAGTTACGCCAGCCCGCGAGACATTCTTGACGCTCGAGCCGCATCAGCTGCCGCCGCGTTGCGCAGACTCGTCTCCGACCGCGCTGCCGAGCAGCTGGCAGCCGACGCGATGCCCATCCTCGACTCGGCCATCGGGTGGGCCGTCCCAGCGGGGCGGCCGCTATTTGCCGCCAACCGCGATGTTGCCCGCCCGGACGATCCAGTGGCCGCTCTCTGGCAAGCGGCCACGACCCTACGTGAGCATCGTAGTGACGCCCACGTCGCTCTTCTCACCGGCGCCGGCCTCGATGGGTGCGAGGTCCATGTCCTGTTCGCCGCGTGCGAGGACGTGGCGCCCCAGCTGTTCCAGAACAGTCGCGGATGGTCATGCGAAGACTGGCAGGCAGCGCATGACCGCCTCAGGGCCCGAGGCCTGCTCGCCGGTGACGGCCGCCCCACCACCCACGGGCGCGAGTTGCTCGCCCGGATCGAACGATGCACCGATGAACTCGCCGCGTCACCGTACCAGCGTGTCGGTGACGAGCAGTTCGAGCGGCTGGTGGCTCTGCTGGGGCCTGCGGCTGCGCGGATCGCTGCATCTGGAGAGATCCCGTTTCCCAACCCGATGGGTCTGCCAAGGCCCTCCAGCTCCGGCTGAGGGACCACTGGGGCACCAACCGTTTCCGAGCCCGGCCAGCAGGCCGAACGCGGTTGGTGGCCGAGTTGGCGGACAGTTCCGGTCAAGCCAGCCCGGGTCTGCCCAGGCCCGCATGGCGAGGCGGTGCTTGCGGCTCGATCTGAGGGCAGTCACGACGCGCCCGACGGGGGCAGTGCGTGCAGCGAGCGGAGCGGCCAGACTGTCCCGACGGACGCTACCAGTCCGGCGGCGGCCACGATGAGAGCGGTGCGGGCGCCGAGAGCGCCGGTCAGAATGCCGCCGAGGATGGCACCGAGGGGGATGCCGGCGTAGAGGACGAGTCGGATGCTGGCGCTCATCCGGCCGAGGAGGTGGTCGGGGGTCAGGGTCTGGCGCACGGTGTAGGACAGGACTCCGGCGGCGCCGTCCCCGGTGCCTGAGAGGAAGAACGCCACCGTCCAGGTGGTGACGAGCAGGGCGGGTGGCCCGGCCGCGAGTGGGATGAGCATGAGAGTGAGGGCGGTGATCGCGCAGGCAGCGAGGAACGCCGGGCCGTAACCGAACCGCTTCGCCGCCTCAGGGGCGACCAGTGCGCCCAGGATCGCGCCGCCGCCCGCGCCGGCGAGGACGAGCCCGTAGGCCGGGGCACCGACGGAGCGATCCCGCAACGCGTAGATCATGAAGGCGATCTGCAGAATCTGGAAGAACAGATTGAACACCAGCCCCTCGAGTGCCAGCGCCCGCACTGGCGGGTTCCTGAGGACGGCGCGCAGCCCGACAGCGATCTCACGCACCAGTCGCACCCGCTGGGGTGTGGATTCTGGGGCGGGTTCTGGTCGACGGATCAGACCGAGGGAAAGGGCGGAGACGCAAAAGGAGCCGGCGTCGAACAGCAGTGCGCCGGGCGCGGTGACTGCGGCGACGAGCACCCCCGCCAACCCCGGGCCACCGAGCTGAGCCGCAGACGCGCTGGCCTGAAGCCACGAGTTCCCGGTGGACAGGTGGGAGCGACCCAGCAGGGAGGGGACGTAGGCCAACTGGGCAACATCGACGACGACGGAGAGCAAACCGACGACCAGGGCGACACCGTAGAGTGCCGACAGGCGCAGCACTCCCAGCCAGGCCAGCAGCGGCACCAGGCTGATCACCAAGGCCCGCACGATGTTGGTGACCAGCATCAGCAGTCGGCGGCGGTGGCGGTCCACCCACACCCCCACCAGCAGTGACAGCCCGACGTAGGGCAGGAACACCGCCGCCTGAAGCACCCCGACCTGCCCGGGGCTGGCCGCCAATGTGAGCACCGCCACCAGCGGCAGCGCCACCGTCGTCACCTGCGAACCCATCAGCGAAACGCTCTCCCCAGCCCAGAACCACAGGAAGTCCGGGTCGCCGGACAACCCGTCTTGCCGGCTGGAGTCGGCAGGGGCCCGTGCGACTTGACTGAACTTCCGCGCCATCTCGCACCTCCGCTCCTGGTTACCTGCTAACCGACTTCACCGGACACACTATAACCAGTAACAGTCGCTAGGTGGTAGACTCAGGTTCATGGAAAACGGAAGTCGCATGGCCGGCTCGTCGATGCTGGAGACGGTGCGCGGTTTCGTCAACACCTGGAACATCGACGCCGGTCAGGACGAGCTGCGCGACCCGCAGGGCCTTGCCTGCTGGGTGGTCGGCCAAGGGCTCGCCCCAGCCGACATCCGGTTCAGCCGCGCCGACCTGGGACGTGCCGTCGCGGTGCGGGAGGGCATTCGGGCTCTGCTCACCGCCAACAACGGCGAGCAGGACGCCGAGGACCTCGCCGCGGTCGCAGCGCTGGAGCAAGTCGCAGGTAGCCTGCCGCTGCGCGCCCGGTTTGCCGACGGCCGGCCCGCTGGATGGGAGCCGGCGGGCGAGCGTCCTGTCGATCATGTGCTGGGCCGGCTGCTGGCGATCGTGATGACGGCGGTGGCCGACGGCAGCTGGGGGCGGCTGAAGGCCTGCCGCGAGCACGGCTGCCGCTGGGCTTTCTACGACAGCTCGAAGAACCGATCCGGCACCTGGTGCTCGATGGCCGTCTGCGGCAACGCCGCCAAGCAACGCGCCTTCATCGCGCGCCGGCGGGCAGCGCGGATGATCAAGCCATGAGTGTGAGCACCAGGTGGTCACCACCAACCCGCCAGCCCCGCAGGGGCGCACGTTTCGGCAGTGCGCCGGAAGGCGTCTTCACGCCGCACCTGGCGACAGCGCTTCGGCATGCTGCCAGTGGCCAGGTCAAAGTAAGCACTGGTGGCCAACCAGAGTAAGTGCCCTCCCGTGAGCTCAGCAGGACCGGGAAGGGCCCCGGAGCGGGAAAGCGGTCGTGCTTTCATCCGCCCCACCTGCCGCTGACCGACCCACACGGCCGGGCGGCCTAGCCCATTCCAGGGTCCCCACAGGGGTACTGGGGGGGCGCGTCACCGGCAGTCAGGGACCGGGCGCGGCCGGGGCCCCGTCTCTTTGGGGCCCGGCCTTGGCAGGGGGCGGGGACGGCCGCAGCCATGGGGCTGCGCTGGGCTGCTGAGCCAGCGCCACCGAGAGGGCGTATCCCGCGGCCAGGAACGGTACCAGTGGCAGACCGCCACGCCAGCCAGCGGCGACGAGGCCCCAGGGGGCGAGGGCGGCCAGCATGGCCAGCACCAGGACGGCAGCCAGGCGCCAGGTCCAGATCCAGCGCACAGCGGCGCCGGTCAGGACCGCGATGTCGAGGGTTCCCTCGCGGAAGTGGCCCCCCGTCCAGAGGACGGTGAAGTTGCCAACGAAAACCGGGCCGGCGCCGGGCGACGGGACCCCTCGCGACTGCACCCCGCTGGCGAAGGACGCCAGGTCGAGCAGGGCCAGCACGGTGAGGACCCCGACGAACCAAGGCCGTGGCACTCGCCCGTAGAGGATGCCGCCGGACCAGGCGACGCCCAGCACCACCGCATCGGACCAGGGGTATGGGTTGGCCACCAACAGGGCGGTCATGACCGCGCCGACAAGGGCGAGCACCAGGACCACCACGACCGCACGCGAAGTGGTCCGCGACGACAGCGCCGCGACAGCCACGGAACCAGCCGCCAGCAGGGCCGTCAGCGCGCCCGGCCCCATTACGGCACCTGCGGTCATCCGGCCGTCCCTCGATCCCTCACGCCGCAGACTGTACTGGGTGGCCACGGTGAGCCCCCCGGTCCACTCCCACCGTGTCCCCCGACCCATTGCTGACGTGGATCTCGCCGTCTGCCGGGGCTGGCGCCGCGATGCGCTCCGGTTCCACTGCAATGTGGATGTCAGTTCACGCGACGGCGCGGCTGAAGGCGCGGGCGGCGCCAGCCACGGCCAGCAGCGCGAGCACCGCCACGATCACGATCCCCTCTAGCACGGTTGCGTTGGCGAGATGGCCGAGGAAGATGGAGCGGGCCGCGGTCACCGCGTGTGACAGCGGATTCAAAGTCGAGATGGTCTGCAGCCACTGGGGGGCCAACGTCATCGGCAGCAGCACTCCCGAGAGCAGCAGGAGCGGCAGGGCGGCCGTGAAGATGATCGGGGCGAACGAGTTCTCGTCCTTCAGCACCAGCGCCAGCCAGTAGGAGATGGAGGCAAACAGCAGGCCGATCAGCCCGATCAACGCCAGCATCATCAGCATTCCCAGGGGCTGGATGCTGAGCCCGAACGGCAGGCCTATGAGGACCAGGATCAGCGACTGCAGCAGCAGGGTCAGGGTGTCCCTCAGGGCGCGCCCCAAGAGCAGGGCCAGCCGGCTGACCGGCGTCACCCGGAGTCTCTCCACCACTCCGCCCCGCAACTCGGAGATTAGGCTGAAGCCGACCCCTGAGGCTCCGAAGATGCCCAGTTGCACCAGCAGCCCCGGTACGAAGACGTTGTAGGCACCTCCAGGGGGGAAGCCGGGGAGGTGGACTATGGACTTCAGCAAGGGGGCGAACAGCAGCAGGTAGAGGGCGGGCTGGAGCACGCCCACCGCGACCCATGCGGGGTTGTGGATGAACAGTGAAAAGTAGCGCTGGAAGACCAACCAGGTGTCGCGGAGCAGTTTCATCGACTCATCTCCTCGGCGGCGGGCCGGTCATGCCGCTCCCTCCGACTCTCGCAGCGAGCGCCCCGTCTGACGCAGGAACACGTCGTCCAGACTGGGCCGGCTCATGGCGAGGGTGGTGAGCTCCATCCCCGCCCCGTCCAAGAGCCGAAGCAGGTCGGGGGCGGCAGTCTCGCCACGGTCCACGTAGAGGCGGACCGTGTCACCGTCCAAGGTTGCCTCGCGCACGAACGGTTGCCGGGAGACCAGATCCATCACGGCCTGGCCGGCTCCGGTCACCCCCAGGGTGACGACGTCGCCTGCCACCGCCCGCTTGAGTTGGTCGGGGCTTCCTTCGACCACGATCCGGCCATGGTCGATGATCGCCAGCCTGTCGCACAGGGCGTCCGCCTCCTCCAGGTAGTGGGTGGTGAGGAAGACGGTCGTGCCGGAGTCGCGGAGCTTACGGACCTCAATCCACATGTGGGCGCGGCTCTGCGGGTCGAGCCCGGTCGTGGGCTCGTCCAGGAAGAGCAGCTCCGGTCTGTGCACCAGCCCGAGCCCCATGTCCAGCCGACGCCGCTGGCCGCCCGAATAGGTCTTGACCTTGCGGTCAGCGCATGAGTCCAGCTCCAAGGCGTCGACCAGCTCCGCCGAGCGGCGGGCGGCCTCCCGGGCCCCCATTCCGTACAGTCTGGCCTCGAACTCGAGCTCGCGTCTGCCGGTTATCTCCGGGTCCGAGCCGCCCCTCTGGCCCACGTACCCGATCCGCTCTCTCACGCCGCCCGGGTCGCGGAGCAGGTCGTGGCCGGCCACGGTGGCCGCTCCCGAGCTCGGGGGCAGCAATGTCGCCAGCATTCGCAGGGTGGTCGTCTTGCCGGCTCCATTGGGGCCCAGGAAGCCGAAGATCTCGCCCCGGGTCACCTCCATGCTGACACCGGCCACTGCCTCCACCGCTCCCCGTCGGCTCTTGAAGGTCCTCCTCAGCTCCCGGGTGGTGATGACCGCCCGATCCACGGGATCAGTCACCGCTCATCCGTCGCCACGGCGTGAACTCCAATGGGCCCACTGCGGGGGCATCGCTGTTCTCGGGGTTACCTTGCGGGTCTTGGCCGGATCGGACACCGATCGAGCCGTTGGCTCTGGTTTCACGCTCCCTCCCACGGCACCACATGATCCGCTGTCCTGACCGACGCCGCTGACGCTGCGGGTGGCGCCGCAGCGTCAACCACACCGCTCTTGTCGGCTATGTCCGGCCCGTCACGGAGATTTCGGGCAGGGGCCACCACTCCTGCAAGCTCATCGGCGCCAACCATAGCACGCCTTACGAGCAGCTGTTCCCTGTTCCTCGCGAACTCCGCTCACAGCTGGGCCAGCCAAGGAGTAGGTCGGCGACCAGGGCCGGGTGGTCTCAGCCGACCACCGTGGTGACGGTTCCAGCCAGCTGGCGCAGATCCTCGAGGGTGTGACGCTCGATCGCCCGCCGGGTGTGCTTCTCGATGTCACGAATCTTGAGGATCTCGATCGGGGTTATCAGCGTGAGCGCCACCCCGTCGCGCCCCGCCCTGGCCGTTCGCCCCACCCGGTGGATGTAGTCCTCCGGGCTGGCCGGGACGTCGTAGTTGATCACGTGGCTGATGTCATCGATGTCGATGCCCCTGGCGGCCACGTCGGTCGCGATCAGAAAGCGCACCTTCGAATCCCGGAACCGCTTCAGGGCCAGGTCGCGGTCGTGCTGGGACAGGTCGCCATGCAGGACGGTGACGTCGTAGCCAGTGCCTAGCAGGACGGTGTGGAGCATGTCGGCGTTGCGCTTGGTGGCCGTGAAGATGAGCCCGCAGGTTACCCGCGGGCTGTCGAGCAGCAAGGAGAGAGCGTCCACCTTGTCGGCCCACGAGCATTCGATGCACCACTGGCTGATGGTGTCGACCAGCTCTGCCTGCCCGCTCACCGAGATGGTCTGGGGGTCGCGCATGTGGCGCTCCACCAGGCGGTGGATCCACCCGGGTACGGTGGCGGAGAAGAGCAGGGTCTGGCGCTCCCTGGGAGTCTGCTGCAGGATCCGCTCGACATCGGGGGCGAAGCCCATGTCCAGCATGCGGTCCGCTTCATCCAGAACTGCGAAGCGGATGGTGCGCAGGGACAGGGTCCGGCGTTGCAGGTGGTCAAGGATCCTACCCGGGGTCCCCACCACCACCGCTGGGTTGAGCTTGAGCCCTTCCAGCTGGCGGTGGATGGGATCGCCGCCGACCACTGTCAGAACTCCGAACCCGGAGCCCTGGGCCAGGCGCTCGAACTCGGCCTGCACCTGGGCGGCGAGCTCGCGCGTGGGGCACATGACCAGTGCCTGGACATCGGTCCTGGCCCTATCCAGCCGCTCCAGGATCGGGATCGCGAAGGCGGCCGTCTTCCCGGATCCAGTCTGGGCCTGCCCGATCACGTCGCGCCCCGAGAGCGCCACGGGCAAGGTCATGGTTTGGATGGGGGTGGGGTCGTTGTACCCGATCAGCTCAAGGGTGGCCTGCATCCCCTCCGAGAGACCGAGCTCGGAGAATCTGACGGATGGAACTGAATCCGGCGCGACGGCCTCCGTGAAGGCCGGGGTATAGTTACGCGCCACTGGCCGGAAGGGGCGCCTCGGACGACTAGGCAAGGAATTCAATATAGCTGACTCCTGCTTTTCTTGGATCTCGGGATCTGCGCGCCGGAGGTTGTGGCCCCATTCCTCGCCCGATCTCGTCGCCCTGGCGGACCCTGTCCATCAGGCGCGATGCGCCCCTCAGCCAGGGCTGCCGGCTCTGGAGCGTTACCTCCGACACCTGGGGCTGGTGGCGCCAGGCGGGGCCGGCCGAGGTGGCTCAGCGTCTCCCGGCCCCGCCGCGATCGGCGACAATCCAATCCTATGGAATCCATCCTGAGAGCCGGTCCGGTCCTGCGTTGACCGCTTCGTGACGCAGCGGATGCTGGTCGCGGACCTGGACGGGACGCTCCTGGACCGGCGGCTCGAGCTCGACCCCAGGGACGTGGAGGCGGCCCACCGGGCTCAGGCGGTGGGGACTCCGATGGCGGTTGCCACCGGCCGGATGTACCGCTCCGCGCTCCCCTACGCCCAGCAGCTGGAGACCAGGCTCCCCCTCATCTGCTACCACGGCGCCTTGATCCAGGAGCTGCCCAGCGGAACCCAGGCGGGAGCGGTGCTGCTGCGCCGCGAGGTGCCGCCGGAGGTCTCCCTGCCGGTGCTTGAGCTGGCCAGACGCCGGGGTTGGTCGGTCAACGTCTACCAGGGGGATGAGTTGCTGGTGGATGCGATCACCGAGGATGTCGAGTTCTACACCAGCATTGCTCAGGTGCAGGCGGTGGTCGCCCAGGACCCGCCCCTTGAGGAGCGGCTCCTCCACGGCAGCACCAAGCTCACCGTGGTGGTGATGGACCAGACCTTGTTTCCGCGGGTGATGGAGGAGGTGGCGGGGTTGGCCGGGGAGCTGGCCGAGGTGACCAGCTCGATCTCGGGATTCTGCGAGATAACCGCCAAGGATGTCGACAAGGGCACGGCCATCCTCTTCCTCTGCCATCACATGGGGGTCGACCCGGCCGAGGTGGTGGCAGTGGGGGACGCACCGAACGACCTCCCCATGCTGGAGGTGGTGGGCCACCCGGTCGCGGTCGAGGGAGCCAGCCCTGAGGTCCTGGCCAAGGCCGAGTGGGTGACCACCGGCCCTGGCCACGCGGGGCTCGCCGCAGTCGTCAGCCACTATCAGCTCGACCGCGCCGATGCCGGCTGAGGCCGGGCCGTGAGCCTCTCGGTCGGGATCGTGGGACTTCCCAATGCGGGCAAGTCCAGCCTCTTCAACGCCCTCACCAAGGCTCACGCCGCAGTCGGGGCGTTTCCCTTCACCACCATCGAGCCCAACACCGGCGTGGTCCCGGTGCCCGACTTCAGGCTGCAGCGCCTGGCGGAGCTGTTCAATCCTCCCCGGGTCATCCCGGCCACGGTCACCTTCACCGACATCGCCGGCCTGGTCCGGGGCGCCAGCCAGGGGGAGGGACTCGGCAACCAGTTCCTGGGGCATGTGCGCACCGCGGACGCCATCGCATTCGTCCTCCGCGCCTTCACCGCCTCCGAGGTGGGCCATGTGGAGGGCCCGGTCGATCCCCTCCGCGATCTGGAGATCCTGGAGCTGGAGCTGACCCTGGCCGACATCGCCGCTCTCGACCGCCGGCTGGACCGGGTCGGCAGGACCGCCAGGGCCGGTGCGGGAGGCAAGGAGGCCAAGGTGGAGGTGGAAGCTCTGGGCCGGGTCAGGGCAGCTCTGGACCAGGGGCGGCCCGCCCGTTCGGTGGAGCTCGCGAAGGAGGAGGAGCCCGTGGTCAGCGAGTGCCAACTGCTCACGGCCAAACCGGTCATCTACGTCGCCAACGTGGACGAGGAACTCCTGCGGGCCGACCCCAGCGCGGGGCCGGCGGCACCCATCCTCGAGCGGGCCGGGGCCGAGGGAGCTGACTTCGTCGCCGTCTCGGCGCGCTTGGAGGCTGAGCTGGGCGAGCTGGAGGCGGCCGAGGCGGCCGAGTTTCTAGAGGAGATGGGTCTCAGCGAGACCGGGCTGCCTAGGCTGAGCCGGGCCGGGTACCATGCCCTCTCCCTGCAGACCTTCTTCACCGCTGGTGAGAAGGAGGTGCGGGCATGGACGGTGCGCCAGGGCTCGACCGCGGTCGAGGCCGCCGGCACCATCCACACCGACTTCGCCAAGGGGTTCATCAGGGCCGAGGTGTGCAACTGGGAGGAGCTGGTGGAGGCCGGCGGCTACCCTGCGCTCCGGGAGCGGGGGCAGCGCCGCCTGGAGGGCCGCGACTACCTGACCAGGGATGGCGACGTGATGCACTTCCTGTTCAACGTCTGAGCCCGCCCAGATCACTCCGCGCCCGGACGGTAGGCGCCGAACGTGAAGATGTTGTCTTCCTGGTCGCTACACGATGAGCATCTGGGCGAGCATATGCCGCACCTCGTCGAGCTCGACTCCAGACACCGTGATCTCCGGGGCATGCCGACAGAACCGGTGCACGGAGACGGTGTGGATCTGTTCGGTGATGACCCAGCCCGCGCCCGAGGTCACCCTGATTCGATGCCCCCAGCCGCGTCGTTCAACGCTGGTCAACGGCCGCACGATGACCAGCTCGCCCAGGGTGACGTCAAGGTGGTACACGCCACCGTAAACGTGCCCGTTAACGCCAATATCTGGCTGGGGCCGTGGACGCGAATCTCATGGTGGCGGTGGCCGTCGGCGGACCGCGGCGGGGCCCGGGTCAGAGTAGTTGCAGCAGTTCCTGGCCAGGCTCGGCCCAGGGACGCGTCACCTGCCGCCGCCGGGGGAGGGCGCGACGATGATGTGGCCTTTGTCGACATCCAGGATGAAGACCACGGTGCCCGAGGGTATTGGCTCGCCGGTTGCCGAGAGCGCCGCCCAGAGGTCGCCGCGGGCGCGCACCTCACCGAGGTGGATGCTGCCGGGGATCTCCCGCTCCACGGTGCCCTCCTCGCCGGGTAGGGCCTCTATGCCGTTGCGCATGGCGGCCCTACCGTCACGCCAGCTGGAGATACCGCGGCGGGACCAGCGCCGCCCGAATGGCTGGCATCAGCTCAGTTGGGGTTGCCTTCCGCCGGCGCTCGCCGGGCCTTGACAGGAGCTCGGGTGGCCGCCTCAGGGGCTGCAGCCTTGCCGTTGCCAGCAGGAGCCACACCCGGTCCGGCCAAGCCGGTTACAAGAGCCTGCGCAGCTCCCATCAGCCCGGCGAAGTCGGTCGGGACGATGAGCTTGGAGTTGGGGCTATCCGCCAGTCTGGCCAGGTTCTTGAGCTGCCAGAAGGCCAGCACATCGGGACTGGCCTTGCCCTGGTGGATCGCCTGGAACACAGAGTCGATGGCCGCCGCCTCCCCCAGTGCCTCCAGCTTCTGGCTCTCGCGGTTGCCCTCTGCCTCCAGGATCTGAGCCTGCTTCTTGGCCTCCGCCGCCAGCACCGTCGCCTGCTTCTGCGCGGTCGCGCGGGTGATGTTGGCCTGAGCCTCGCCCTCCGCCTGGTTGATCGCGGCCTGCTTGTCGCCCTCGGACTTCAGGATGACGGAGCGCTTGTGCTGATCCGCCTCCTTCTGCTCCTCCATCGCCCGCAGGATGTTCTGGGGCGGCAGGATGTCGAGCACCTCGATGCGATTCACTCGCACCCCCCACTTCTCGGTGGCGTCGGCGATGTGCTCGCCGAGCAGGGTGTTGATCCGCTGGCGCTCGGAGAGGGCCTCATCGAGGGTCATGGTCCCGAACACCGCGCGCAGGGCGGTGCGCCCGATCTGGTCGATCGCGATCAGGTAGTCCTGAACCTCGAACAGGGCCTTGTTGACGTCCACCACCTGGTGGAAGATGGTGGCGCTGACCCCGACCGCCACGTTGTCCTTGGTGATCACGTCCTGCTTGTCACCGCGGCGGGGCACCTCACGCATGTCCACGCGGGCCATGGTGTCCAAGAAGGGGATGAGCACTACCAACCCGGGATTGTGGGTGGTGTGATAGCGCCCGAGGCGCTTGACCACTCCTTTGAAACCCTGCTGGACGACCCGCAGGGTGAGCCGCACGAAGACCACCAGCACCACGATTACGACGATCAGGGCGAGCAGGGGACCCACGGAGGGCACGTTAGCAGAAGTCAGGGCAAATTGGGGATGCGATCCCAGGACTCGCCGGTGGACACTGGCAAATCAAGGTGGGTCGACGCTCGGATCCGGTGCCAGTTATCCGTCAGGCTGAAGCTGCGGTTGCCGATGGGTGGGTCCAGCGGCCCCTCGGACTTAGCTATCGACTTAGTCCATAATGCGGCCATGGCAGAGGTCGGGGTTCACGCAGCCAAGACGAACCTCTCCCGACTGCTGCGGCGAGTTGCGGCCGGAGAGGAGATCATCATCACCCGGGGAGGCGATCCGGTGGCGCGTCTCGTCCCCGCCTCGCGGCCACGTCCCCAGCTGGGGATGCTGCAGGGCGCCCTGGTCGTGCCTGACGATTTCGATGACCCGTTGCCGGACGACATCCTCGCCCAGTTCGAGAGGTGACCTACCTACTCGACACTCACATCTGGCTCTGGATGCTGGCGGCGCCACAGAAGCTCGGTGCCAGGGTCCAGGACCTGGTGACAGATACCGACAACCAGCTCGTGCTGTCGGTGGCGAGCTCTTGGGAGATTGCGATCAAGTACGCAATCGGCCGCATCGCGCTTCCGCAACGCCCGACCCTGTTCGTGCCCAAATTCATGGACGCCACCGGAGTGCGCGGCCTGCCCATCGAGCACCGTCACGCATTGGCGGTGGCTGAACTTCCACTACACCATCGAGATCCATTCGACCGGATTCTGGTCGCGCAGGCCCAAATCGAGGGGATGGCGCTGGTCACGGCCGATTCCGCCTTTGAGGCTTACGACCTCGAGCTCATCCGTGCTGCAGGTTGAGGAGGCCGGCTGCCTTGTCTGCCAGGCGCATCGCGGCGCCATCGAGGTTCCGGGCGGACTCCTGATCGCGGCCAAGCACTCGGTCTCCCACCACGGGCTGCCGCTTCCCAAGGACCGCTGCCCTACCTCGGCGGGTTGGTGGCCACTCCCCGACGGCACGTTCCCGCTTGGGACGACCTCAACCTGGCGGAGGCGAGCGCCATGGGCGTTGCCACGAGCCGGCTCACCAGCCCTCAGGAGGCGGTAGGAGCGCAGCGGGCCCACCTCTCTGTGGGCGGCCATAGCTAGTCCCACCTGCACGTCCACGTCCTGCCTCGGTAACGGGAGAGTCCGCACGATGTCCCGAGGCACCAGGTCGACGAGCGGCCGGGAGCGCGCCAAGGCGGCCCCACCGAGGTCGCGGTGGTGGCAGAGCAGATCCACCAGCCTCCCGACAGCGCTACGTATTGACCAGGTTAACGAAGTTGTAACGGGCCCTTGCGCTCCACAACATTCTGTGGTTGAATATCGCTCGGGCACAAGATGTGGCCCCACACGCATCGCCCACGCAGGCAGTGGGCACTGGCACTTCCTCGTTCCCCTCCTTCGCCAACCCGACCCCCTCCAGCCAGCGCTCGCTGCCTGCACCGTCTTTCTGGTCCCGGTGGCGGGACATTGGGTAAACTGGCGCCGCCCGATCAGCAGCCCCCAGAGGGCCCATTCAAGCGGAGCCGAAGTTGGCCAGACGAACCAAGCGTCGTAGCCCCACGCCACCGAGGAAGCGCCCCACCGGGGCCGCCCCGGTGCCCGCGGAGCCTGCTGGGGCAGCTCCCCCCGAGGAAACGGTCGCCGTCGGAGGCCAGACCGCACCGGGAGAGGCCGTCCAGCCTGCCCCATCTTCGCGGCTGCCCGTGCGGCGCCAACCGCAGGCGAAGCCGGCAGCCGCCGCGGACCCGGGGACCGGGTCTGCCGTCGGCACCACGACCGTCGAGGCCGCTCCCGCGTCCGCGTCGTTGCTGCCGCGCCGGGACAGGGTGGCTGGAAGAGCCGAGATCCGCCGCCGCCAGGAGGCCACCCTGGAGCCCCTGGACGAGAGGCCGGCCGTGCCCCTGGACCGAACTCCCTACCTGCCGCTCGACATCCGCAGAGTTCTTTGGGTGTCCGCGGTGATGCTGCTGCTGGTGATCGCGGGCCTGATCTTCATCCACTGACCGCTCTCCGGGAACGCTCAGGGAGGATCCCTATACTCGCCCTCATGCGGGTGATCCTCTACACCGGCAAGGGTGGCGTCGGCAAGACCACCATCGCCGCCGCCACCGCGGTGCGCTGCGCTCGGCGTGGCCTGAAGACGCTGGTGATCTCGACCGATGCGGCCCACAGCCTGGGGGACTCCCTCGACTGCGAGATCGGGCCGGAGCCGGTGCAGATCGCGGAGAACCTCTTCGCTCAGGAGGTCAACGCGCTCCACGAGATGGAGGGGCACTGGGAGAAGATCCACGAGTACCTGGCCAGCCTCTTCAACTCCCAAGGGGTGGACGACATCATCGCCGAGGAGCTGGCGACCCCGCCGGGGATGGAGGAGGTGGCCAGCCTGATGTGGATCCGCCGCCACTCTGAGCAGGGGCTGTTCGATGTGCTGGTGGTCGACTGCGCGCCCACCGGTGAGACCCTGCAGCTGCTGGCCTTCCCCGATGTGGCGCGCTGGTACCTCAACAAGATCTTTCCCATCGAGCGCCGGGTGATGAAGGTGGCTCGCCCCATGGTGCAGCCCTTCATCGGGATCCCCTTGCCGGCCGACGAGATCTACGGCTCGGTGCGCCAGCTCCTGGTCGACCTGGACTCGATGAAAGAGGTCCTCTCCGACCCCAAGTCGTGCACCGTGAGGATCGTCCTGAACCTCGAGAAGATGGTGATCAAGGAGGCTCAGCGAGCCTTCACCTATCTCAACCTCTACGACTACCAGGTGGATGCGGTGCTGGTGAACCGGGTGCTCCCCGCCGAGGTCGGGGACGGCTATTTCACCGATTGGCGCCGGGTCCAGGCCAAGTACGCCATCCAGGTTCAGGAGACCTTCGCCCCACTGCCCATACTGGAGTCCCGCCTCTTCGACCACGAGATCGTGGGCCCTGAGCATCTGGACGAGCTTGGCCTGTCCTTGTTCGGCCAGACCGACCCAGCGGCCATCCTCTACCAGGCGAAGTCCCAGTCGCTGCGCAAGGTCGGCGGCGAGTACGTGCTCGCCCTGCAGATACCCTTCGTCAGCCGCGAGCAGGTGGAGCTGACCCAGAAGGACGACGAGCTCTACATCAGTGTCGGTCCCTACAAGCGCGAGATCTCCCTGCCCCGGGTCCTGCGCGGCAAGGAGACCCGGTCGGCTCAGTTGGAAAACGGCCAGCTCCTGATCCACTTCGCCAGGGCGAGCTGATGCCGCACAACCCCGCGGGCACGGTCGGAGAGGGGGCGGCCCGGGTGCTGGGCGAGATGGTCATGCACGCCACCCACCAGTTCGAGGACCTGCTGCCGGCGGAAGCGCGGATCCATCTGATCCGAGCCCAGAGGGAGCTCCTGCTGGCCGCGATCGCGGCCCTGGAGCACCACCAGCCGGCGGACCCCGCCCCTCCCAGGACGAGGCGGGTCCGCAAGATCTCCCTGGACTGACCGCGGTGCTCGGCAGCGGCGTCGAGTTCTACCTGATCCTGGTCATCTTCGCCATCCCGGGGATAGCCCTGGGATTCACGGTTCACGAGTACTGCCACGCGGCCTTGGCCAATGGCTACGGAGACCCCACACCCCGGCGCCAGGGTCGGCTCAGCCTGAACCCGGCCAACCAGATCGACCCGTTGGGGCTGGTGATGCTGCTGGTGATCGGCTTCGGCTTCGCCCGGCCGGTCATGTACAACCCCGCCTATGTCCGGCGGGGCCACCAGCGGGCCCTGCTGTCGGCCGCGGGGCCGCTCAGCAACCTGGTGATGGCGGCCGCGATCGGCCTGCTGCTGCGGGGTCTGACGGCTGCCGACCCCAGCCTGAGCACGTGCATCGTCCCCAGCTTCAACCTGCCGGCGCTGGGCTACGTCTACTGGTTCTTGGTGGAGGCGTTCTACGTCAACGTCATCCTTTGCTTGTTCAACCTCATTCCGATCCCCCCCCTGGACGGCTTCGGGGTGGCGGAGGGGCTGTTGGGAGGACGGCTCCCGGGCTTGTTCCGCTGGCTGGAGATGCAGCGCAACGGCCTCTTCATCGCCCTGATCGTCCTGATCCTGGTGGTGCCCACCCTGCTCGGGGGCTTCAACCCGCTCTACCAGGGGATCAGGGACGTCTTCAACACCCTGTGGTTGCAGGTGGTGAGCGGTCCCCCGCCCGCCATCTACTTCCCCAACGTCCTCTACGCGCTCATCCCGGGAGGTCAGTCCCTGGCCTCTGCACTCGGCACTCCCTGCCTGGCCGGCTGATGGCCCGCGTAGTCGGGGCTCAGGCCGTGATCGTCGACGAGCGTGACCGGGTGCTGCTCCAACTGCGCCCCTGGCCGCTGGGCTGGGAGCCTCCAGGGGGCCACGTGGGGCCGGGCGAGGATCCGGCGGTGACGGTGGTCCGCGAGACCAGGGAGGAGTGCGGGCTCGACATCGAGATCCAGCGGCTGACCGGGGTCTACCACTTTCGGGGCATCCGCCTGGGCACAGACCAGGTCTTCCTGGCCCGACCCGTGGGCGGCAGCCTGCGGCTGACCAGGGAGGCTCTGAGCCTCCAGTGGGCGGCTATGGACCATCTGCCTCGGGCACTCTTCCCCTGGTACCGCCAGCGTCTGGAGGACGCTCTGGCGCCGGCCGGGGAGCGGGCCCCGGAGCGCTGGCAGGCAGTGGGTCCGGGCCAGGTGCTCCGGCACGGCCTTGCCCTCACCGCGGAGCTGGGCGCGGCGATTGCTCACCTTCGCGCGTCGCGGCGGAGCCAGGCGGAGCGTTGGGGATAGCGGCGCTCTTCCTGGCGGGCCTGTTGCTGATGCTGGCCGCGGCCGCCCTTTTCACCAACGCGGTGGAGTGGGGGGCTGCCAAGCTGGAGCTGGGACACCAGGTGACCGGCAGCCTCCTTGCCGCCATCGGGACCGCACTGCCCGAGAGCATCGTCCCGGTCGTGGCCCTGGTCGGCGGCGGAGCCGCCGCGGCCCAGACCGCCACGGGCGCCATCCTGGGCGCGCCCTTCATGCTCGCGACCGTGGGATTGGGGCTCACCGCCTGCGTTTGCCTAGCCAGCGGGCGCACCAGGCTCCAGGTCCCGGCCGGGGAGGGACGGGCGGTCCTCTACACCTTTCTGGCCAGCTACCTTCTGCTGATCTTGGGCGCCTTCATCCCGGCCCCCTGGCGGTACCTGGACGCGGCGCTCCTGGCTGGTCTGTACGCCCTCTTTGTGCGGCGCAGCCTGCGCCGGAAGCATCCGACCGCGGAGCGGGAGGAGGAGGTGCGGCTGCTGGCGGGACGATGGCTGGGTGGAGGTCGGTCAGCCACCCCCTCAGGGTGGCTGGGGATTCTGCAGCTGGTGGTAGCCCTGGTTGGGCTCTCGTTGGCGAGCGAGCTGTTCCTGCTCGCCCTCCACGGCATCGCCGGCGTGATCGGGCTCTCTGCTCTGGTGCTGGCCCTGCTGCTGGTGCCTCTGGCCACGGAGCTGCCCGAGATGGCGGCGGGTACGCTCTGGGTGGCTCGCGGTCGAGATGTGCTGGCGCTGGGCAATGTCACCGGGGCGATGGTCTTCCAGGCGACGGTACCCGCCATCATCGGGCTCTGTTTCACCCCGTGGAGCCCTTCAGGAATCGGCTTCCTGGCGGCGGCCGCAACGGCGACCGGCGCCCTGGTGGCGCTGGCCGCGATCGACGACCGCGGCCTGGACGCTCGCATCGTCGCCCCGATCGGGATCGGACTATATGCTCTGTACGTGGTGGCAGTGGTGGTCGCCAGACCCTGATGTGCCAGCTTTGACGGGGTGGCCCCGAGGCGTGTCGGAACGAGGCCACGCCCGGGGCATACTCTCAGGGTCAGCAGCCCTCGTAGCCTTGCTCGCGGCGCTCGCCATGGCCTCGTGCGGGCAGTCGGTGCCCACGGCCACCAGCATCGCGGGGCGGACCGCGGCCGCCATGGCAAGCACCTCCTACCGGATTTCGGGGACGGCACAGGCCGGGGGCACCACCGTCACCTTCACGGTGGAGACCCTGCCCGACGGCGATTTCTCCGGCCACGTGGTTACCGAGGTCCCAGGCTCCCCCAACCTGAGCCTGGAGGTGGTGGCGGCAGCCGGGCAGGTATTTGTGCTGTCCCCACTGGGGCTGCAGCAGTTGGGGATAACCTCGCTTCCGGGCAAGCTCAATCCCGCGACCACCTGGGTGGAGCAGCCGCCGGGCACCGCGCAGCGCTATCTGGACAGCATCGCCCCGTTTTCCGGGGAGGGGATAGGGCGCACCCTGAGACGGTACCTGGATGAGCCGCACACCATCTCGTCCGCGACTGTGGGCCGGGTGGCGGCCTGGCTGGTGGAGGAGGGCGCTGCAGGTTCATCATTGCGTCTGTACATTGCCAAGGGGAGCTATCACTTGCTGGAGCTGACCGTTGCCGGGAAGAGCCCGATCTCACTGCGCTACAGCGCGTTCGGGGAGATTGGGCCGATCCAGCCACCCCCCAAAGCCCACATTTACGTGCCCCCATCCACCACGGCGGGGGGCTGAGGTGGTCCGGATCGGAGCCCACGTCTCCACCAAGGGCGGAATTTTGAACTCCTTCGACAGGGCGCTGGAGATCGGGGCGGAGGCGGTCCAGATACACCCCACGCCACCGCAGACCTGGCGCACCTTGGAGCCGGACGCAAAGACCGTGAGGGAGTTTCACCGGCGCCTGGCCGACTCCGGGTTGGGCGCCTTCTTCTTCCACGCGGTCTACCTGATCAATCTGGCCACCTCGCGGGAGGACCTGCTGGCCTCCTCTCAAGGTGCCCTGGCGCACTACCTCGACCTGGCCAACCGCTTGGCCGTGACCGGCGTCATCTTCCACCCGGGCTCTCACATGGGCAGGGGTTTCGACACCACCCTGCCGCAAATGGCGGCGGCGATCAAAGGGGCCCTGCAGCAGGCGGGCGGAGAGAGCCGGCTGCTCATCGAGAACAGCGCTGGCGCCGGGAACAACGTGGGCAGCACGTTCGCCCAGATCCGGCAGCTGGTTGAGGCGGTCGACGACCCCCGCGTCGGTCTCTGCCTTGACACCGCCCACGCCTTCACCGCCGGGTACGACCTCAGCTCTCCCGAGGGGCTGTTGGCGATGCGGGAGGAGCTGGAGCGAGAGATTGGAGGCGACTTGCTCTGGGCGATCCATGCCAACGACTCCAAAGCTCCCCTCGGCTCCAATCGTGACCGCCACGAGAACATCGGCGAGGGCCACATCGGCCGCGAGGCCTTCCGGCGGATGCTCCACGACCCCCTCCTGAGCCGGGCCCCATTCATCCTGGAGGTGCCCGGTCAGGAGCGTCGGGGCCCGGACCTGGCCAACGTCCAGTGCCTGAGGGAGCTGGCCGGCCTGGTCAAGATGTCGGCCTGATGGGAGCTCTCTGAGGATGCCTGGGGAGCGGGAGGTGGTCGCGCTGGATCTGGGTGGCACCTGGATCCGAGCGGCCAGGTTCTCGCGGCGAGGGGAGATCGTCAAGAGGGCCCGCGACCGCACCGCGGCCCATCTGGGCCCCGCGGCGGTCGTGGCCCAGATCCGCTCTCTGGTGGAGGCGGTGGGCCCAGCAGCCCAGGAGCGTCGGGTGGTGGCCATCGGGGTCCCCGGTCCGGTGGATCCCTTCACGGGGGTGGTCGAAGGGGCACCCAACCTTCCCGGCTGGCGAGCGTTCCCGCTCAAGCAGCAGGTGGAGGAGGCTCTGGGGAGCCCCTGCCTGGTGGACCACGACGCGACTCTGGCGGCGCTTGGCGAGCACCGTCAGGGGGCTGGTCGCGGCTTTCCCAACTTCGTCTACGTGACTGTTAGCACCGGGATCGGGGCCGGGTTGGTCCTCGACGGCAGACTCTACCGGGGTGGTCAGGGCAAGGCCGGCGAGTTCGGCCATACAGTGGTCGATCCGGCCGGCCCAGCTTGCCATTGCGGCAATCGGGGGTGCCTGGAGGCGCTCTCCTCGGGGACCGCGATCGCCGCCCTGGCGGGACTCGGGAGCGCCGCGGCGGTCTCGCGGGCTGCCCAGGCGGGAGACGAATCGGCGGCCCGGGTTCTGGCCACGGCGGCCAGCCACCTGGGGTTGGCGGTCGGCGGCTCGCTGATCAATCTGCTCAACCCGGACGCGATCGCCTTCGGAGGCGGAGTGTTCGCGGCCGGACCGGCCTTCTGGGACCAGATGGTGGAGGGGGTGGCCCGCGGCAGCTTTCAGGCGCCCCGTGAGCACTGCCGCCTGCTCAAAGCGGAGCTGGGCGAGGACCAGGGCCTGGTGGGGGCGTTCGTACTGGCCCTGGATGCCGGCCCGGTGGGGACCGCACCAGCTGGCGTCTGACCTCAGCCCGCGGGAGCCGCCAGGGCGGAGCTGAGCTTGGCCGCCTCGCCCGTCAGCAGCTTGCCGAGGGCCTCCTCCATCTGGGGGCTGAAGCGGACCTCGGGCAGCTCCACGCAGATCGCGCCGCGGACCGGTCCCTCGCGGCCCATGTAGGGAGCGGCCAGCTCTACGCAGCCAGCCTCCGTCGAGCCCACGCTGACCGCGAACCCGCGGCGCCGGACCTCATCCAGGCGCTCGGCCAGATCCGAGCCGCTCCCGGCCGCGGGGCTGCTGGCGAAGGCGGCCACCACAGAGTCACAGTCGAGCCCGGACAGGACCGCCAGCCCAGCCGCCGAGCTGGTCAGCGGCTGCCATTCATGCAGGCGGACCCTCACCTGGAGGCTCTTCAAAGAGGGCACCTCGAGGAGGTACATCACCGCCAGCTGGAGCTCGCCGTACACCGCCAGGTAGCAGGATTCCCCAGCCGCCCGGGCGGTCTCGAGAACGAAGGGGCGGGCCAGCTCCCGGAGTGGGGTGCGCCGCGATCCCTTCAGGGCCAGGCGATAGAACCCGAGGCTGAGGCGGTAGCGGCCGGATTCGGGATCGGAGTCGACCAGCCCCTCCTCTTCCAGGGCTCCGAGAGAGCGATGGACGGTGCTGGGCGCCATCCCTACGGCCGCCGCCAGCTCCCGGACCCCGAAGTCGCCGGCCTCGTGGTCTGCCATCCATCCCAGCAGCCGGACGGTGCGACCAAGGGGGTTCCGCTGCCGGCCGGTCAGGCTTGGCATTGGGGAACTCCGGAGCGGTCGTGCACCCAACCCGAGATGCGCATCGAGCTACCATACCAGGATGTTCCGCTCTGCTGAACGGGGCCGAGCGCGGATGGGTGGTTGCACTCGTCCCCGCTCTCGGTGGCCGCCGGGAGCCGTCCCGACGGCGAGTCCGACGGGCGTCTCGTGGGGGCCAGGTCCCAGGCGGGCGCTGGCGGTGCGGAGCCCGCGGCCCGGCGGGATCTCGGCCTGGTCCCAGCTTCCCGCCCGATCACGACCCCACCACTCACATTGGCCCATCCTTTGGTCGCAAGATGGGCCGGTGACCGATGATGCGAGCCTCCATGGTTAGGTCAGGAGGGTGGGCTCCACCCGGAGAGCCTCCTGCGCTGCGCCCAGTGCGTGGAGATGGTTGATGCCTGAGCGGCCGCCGGCGGTCGAGGTGCACCCGTCCACGCCGTCGGCCGAGGGCCTGGTGGAGCTGCTGCCAGCGATGGAGCTGGAGTTGGGGACCAGGGTCTGTGTGGTGGGCGGCTACCCTCGAGACCTGCTCATGGGCAGGCCCGGCTCACCCGATGTCGATCTGGTGCTCGAGCGCGTAGAGGCAGATGCCGGGGCGCAGTGGTTGCGCCAGCGCTGGGGCCGTCGTGGCAAGGTGGTCAGCTTCGAGCGCTACGGCACCGCCCAGATCTCCTTCCCTCTTCCATCCGGGGAACGCTTCACCGTGGAGTTCGTGCGCGCCCGCAGCGAGGCCTACTCCCCCGAGAGCCGCAAGCCGATGGTGCGGCCCGGGACCATGGAGGAGGATGTTCTGCGGCGCGATTTCACGGTCAACACCCTCCTCCTGACCTCACGCCGTGAGGTGCTGGATCCGACCGGATCCGGTCTGTCCGACATGCGGGCGCGGTTGCTGCGAACCCCTCTGGAGCCGCGGCTGACCTTCGAGGAGGATCCCCTGCGGATGTTCCGGGCCGCCCGCTTCGCGTCCCAGCTCGACTTTCAGCTGGCGCCCGGACTCGAAGACGCGATGCGGGCTGCGGCGGAACGCATCCGCATTGTCTCCCGGGAGCGGGTGCGGGAGGAGATGGTGAAGCTGCTCCTGGGTCAGCGCCCCTCGATCGGCCTGGAACTGTTGCAACGGACCGGTCTGCTGGCTGCGACCGCGCCCGAGCTGGCCGCGATGGCCGGGGTCGAGCAAGGGGGGTACCACCTGGGCGACGTGCTCCAGCACACCGCCATGGCGCTGGACCGGGCCGCTCCCTCGCGGCTCGTCCGCCTGGCCGTCCTGTTCCACGACGTGGGCAAGCCCCAGACCATGCAGCCCTCGGCGGACGGGCCGACCTTCCACCGCCATCCCCAGGTGGGGGCGCGGATCGCTCGTGAGGTGATGCGGCGGCTGCGATTCTCGTCTTCAGAGATCGCTGAGGTTGCACGCCTGGTGGAGTTGCACATGCGCCCCATCCAGTACCGCGAAAACTGGGCAGACTCGGCAGTGCGCCGGCTCTGGCGGGATGCGGGCGAGCTGGCTCCGGCGCTGCTGGAGCTGGCCCGGGCGGATACTCGGGCCAGCTCCTACCCCGGGACCACGGAGCTGGACGAACTCGAGGAGCGGATCCGCGAGGTTGCCGCCGATCATCCCCACGGGCTCAAGCCACCCTTGGGAGGGAATCCCCTCAAGGAGCATTTCGGCCTTGGCGACGGGCCCTGGATCAAGCGGGCTCAGGGCCAGTTGCTGGAGGCCATGCTGGAAGGGCGGTTGCAGCCTCAAGACGGAGAGGTTCCTGCCTCCGAGGCCCTGCGCCTCTTGGAGGAGGCGAGACAGAGCTGGTGGCCGCAGCCGGGTGAGGCCGGCCTGGTCGGCTGAGAGGGACTCCGAGGGCAGCCGGTGCACCGCTGGCCGCTCCGCAGGCGTCGGTGGCCAGTTGGCAGGTGCTCGACGCCCATCCGAGCGAGGCCGTCGGACTTGGGGCGCCGTGGGCGTGGCCGCCCTGCAGCGTAACCACGTGAGCCCTGCCCCAGTCAGGAGCTGACCGCAGCCCTGGCTCGCGTCGCCCAGCAATCACCAGCTGGCGACAGTCGCTACGAGCACTTGTCGCCATTCCGGCGCGGCCGGCAGGTCGCGCGGCCCGGTTGACTTCATTCGGCCGCGTGAGCTACCATGTAGAGCATGGTTCCCAGCGACGAATCTATATGGCTGGCTCAGCTCCGAAGGGGAACGCTGGAGCACTGCGTGCTCGCTCTGTTGCGGCACCGGGAGAGGTATGGATTCGAGCTTGCACGCACGCTGGCAGACGCTGGCGGGCTGCTCGCTGGTGAGGGCACGATCTATCCGCTGCTCGCCCGGCTGCGTCGCAATGGGCTGGTGGACACCACCTGGCGTGAGTCTGCGGAGGGACCTCCGCGCCGGTACTACCGACTCACCCCAGCGGGGGAGGTAGCGCTGTCGTCGTTCGTGCGGCACTGGCATCTGTTCCGAGACGGAGTCGACCGTATCCTCGAGGAAGCAGAGGCGGCATGAGGAACGGGACCGATCTCAACGAACTCGTTGCCCGCTACCTGGCCGACTTGGAACGGGCGCTCTCCGCTCTTCCCGCCTCCCGGCGCCGCCAGATCGTTGACGACGTTTCCAGTCACATAGTCGCGGGCCGTGCGGCCCTCGACACCGAGGACGAGGCCAGCGTCCGCTCGATGCTCGACCGCGTGGGCGACCCCAGCGCGATAGCTGCAGAGGCGGGCGCCGCCGACTTGCGACCCAGGGTCCGGTGGGCCGACGCCTTGGTCCCCTGGCTCCTGCTCTTGGGTGGGTTCATCTTCATTGTCGGCTGGTTCCTCGGCGTTGGTCTGCTCTGGTCCTCCTCGACCTGGAGGGTGCGGGACAAGGTCCTCGGCACGCTCGTGCTCCCTGGCGGCCTATTCGGGCTGGTCGTATTGGGCACGGCCTTACCGGTCTCCATCAGCAGATGCGGCGGGACAGCCCCTCTCGGCCAGCACGTGGTCGTCCACTGTGTGACCAGCGGCTTCACCCCCCCCGCCGCCGTTGCGATCTCGGTACTCATCCTGGCCCTGCTCGCACCGCTGGTGGTGGCCGTCCACCTGGAGCGTGAGCGCCGCCGGGCCTGACGGCGACTCGGCGGCCTTCTTGCACTGGAGTTCGGGGCCGCGTCCCCGAACTCGATGTCGGCACGCCGCACTCCGGCACTGACCCAGCGAGCTCAAGGTTCGTCGAGGGAGTGCGGGCGCCGACAACGTTCGGCCTGGAGACGGCCCTCCCCGAGGACGGCTCCCGCGCCGCCAACGAACAGGCCGCAGGCAAAGCAGGGCCAACGCCGTGGCTGTGGCTGACCGGTAACGCGCGGCCCAGTCCGGCCGCAAGAGTGGCCGCCACGGCTCCAAGCATGCGGGGCGCCATTGGGCTGGTCCCGGAGCCGGTTAGACTGAGAGAGTTCGTTTTCGGGGGTCCCCAACCACATATGGCCGTGATGTCGCGCCTCAAGCGCATCCGCACTCTGATCCTGGAGCTGCCTCACCAACTTCGCTTGGCCTACTGCCTGGCGCGCGACTCGCGCACCCCGGCGGCTTCCAAGGCGGCGTTGGGCGGCGCCCTGGCCGTGATCTTGAACCCGGTCGTGGACATCCCCGGCTGGATCCCGGTGGTGGGCCAGATGGACACCATCGCCCTCACCGTGCTGGCGGTCAGGGCCTTCAACTCGCAGGTCCCCGAGGAGTTGAGGGCGGATGTGGAGGACCAGATCCGCCAGCACACCAGCGTGTTCGACCGGGACCTGGCCCGGGGGGTGTCGGCCGCGGTCAGGCTCAGCGCCCTGCCCCGGGGTCTGTCAAGATTCCGGGGCGGGGAGTCGGTGCCCATGGCGGTGCCGGAACCCAGGCCATGGTACGGTTCCGCGGAGTCAGCGGGCGGGGAGCTGTCTGATCCAGTGGTGAGCTCATCCTCACCGTCTCAGGAGTCATCGAGTTGAAGGTAATTCTGACCGACGATGTGGCTGGCACCGGCAAGGCGGGTGATGTCAAGGAAGTGGCCGACGGGTACGCCCGCAACTACCTCCTGCCCAAGCGGTTGGCGCAACCCGCCCAGCCCCGCGCGGAGGCGCAGATCCGCGCCCAGAAGGAGCGCCAGCGCCATCGCCAGGAGGCGGAGATGGTGGCGGCCAGATCCCTGGCCGCGCAGCTGAGCGCGACCATCGTCGAGATCGCGGCTCGCGCCGGCGAGACCGGCAAGCTCTATGGCGCGGTCGTCAACATCGATGTGGCCGAGGCGCTGGAGGCCAAGCTTGGCACGGCCGTTGACCGCCGCAAGATCGAGTTCGAACCGGCCCACGAGGTTGGCGAGTACGAGGCCGTGGTCAAGGTCCACACCGAGGTCGAGGCCCGGGTCAGGGTCCGGGTCGTAGCCGCGTGAGCGTCCGGCCGGAGCTCCGGCCGGCAGCCCAACTGAGGGTCCCTCCCCACAACCAGGACGCTGAGCGCTCGGTGCTGGGGGCACTGCTGCTCGACAAGGACCAGATCGGACAGGTGGTGGGGGCGCTGGAGGCGGACGATTTCTACCTGGACGCCCACGCCGACATCTTCCGGGCGATGCTGAACCTCTTCTCGCAGGGGACTCCGCTGGACACGCTCACCCTGGCCGACGAGCTGGAGCGCCAGCGCACCCTGGATCGGGTCGGGGGCCTGTCGGCGTTGACCTCGCTGGCGGCGGCGGTGCCCACCGCCGCCAATGTCGGCTACTACGGGCGCATCGTGCACGACCACGCGGTCAAGCGCCGGTTGATCCAGGCCGGAGGCCATCTCGCTGAGCTGGGCTTCGACGAGTCGATGGAGGCCCAGCAGGCCATCGAGGCGGCGGAGAAGACGGTCTTCGCAGTCGCCGACCGGGGTCGTCCCAAGGGTGAGTTCGAAGCGATCAGCAAGCAGCTGGTGACCACCTGGGAGGCTTTGAGCCACGCCTTTCACCAGGGGGAGGTCCGATCGGTGACCGGGGTCGCCAGCGGATTCGGGGAGCTGGACGCTGTCACCTCTGGGTTCCAGCGCTCGGAGCTGGTGGTGATCGCGGCTCGCCCGGGGGTGGGCAAGACCTCCTTCGTGCTCAACGTGGCCCGCAACGCCGCCGTCCGCCGACAGCACGGAGTCGCCCTGTTCAGCCTGGAGATGAGTCGCGACACCCTAGTCCAGCGGTTGCTGTGTAGCGAGGCGTCCGTGGATGCCTACCGGCTGCGCACCGGGCAGCTGGGCAACGATGCCTGGCCCAGGATCGCCGAGGCGATGGACACCCTCAGCCGGGCCGCGATCTACATCGACGATACCCCGGGGCTCACGGTGATGGAGATGCGGGCCAAGGCCAGGCGGCTGCGGGCCGCCCACCCGGTGGACCTGTTCATCGTCGACTACCTGCAGCTCATGCGCTCTCATGGGCGGTCGGACTCCCGTGCCCAAGAGGTCTCCGAGATCTCCGCGGGGCTGAAGAGCCTGGCCCGAGAGCTGGACGTCCCGGTGATCGCGGTCTCTCAGCTCAACCGCGAGTCGGAGCGCCGCCAGGACCGACGCCCACAGCTCAGCGACCTGCGCGACTCGGGTAGCATCGAGCAGGACTCGGACATCGTGATGTTCCTGTACCGCCCCGGCATGCACGAGGAGGGCAAGGACCCGGGCCTGACCGAGCTCGACATCGCCAAGAATCGCAACGGCCCGGTGCGGCGGCTGCAGCTGTTCTTCAATGCCGGCCAGACCGCCTTCCGGGATGTGGACCGCAGCCATCAGGAGCCGGAGTAGGTGGGCCTCAAATGAGCGTGATCGTGGTGGTCGGCGGCCAGTGGGGCGACGAGGGCAAGGGCAAGGTGGTCGACCTCCTGGCGGAGCGGGCTCGGATCGTGCTTCGCAGTCAGGGAGGCAACAATGCCGGCCACACTGTGGTGGTCGACGGCCGGACCTTCAAGTTCAACCTCATCCCCTCGGGAATCCTCCACCCTCGCACCATCTGTGTGATCGGCAACGGGGTGGTGCTCGACCCCAAGGTGCTGCTGGCGGAGGTCGACCAGCTGGAGCAGGCAGGGGCCGACCTCGGCAATCTGGTGATAAGTGAACGGGCGCACATGATCATGCCCTACCACCCGGTGCTGGACCGTCTTGAGGAGGCCGCCCGCGGTGACGACCGCCTGGGCACGACATTCAGAGGGGTGGGGCCCGCCTACAGCGACAAGGTGAGAAGAATCGGATTCCGAGTCGGGGACCTCCAGAAGCTGCGCTTTCTGGAGAAGAAGCTCGACTTCGTGTTGCCGCTCAAGAACGACATCCTGGTCAAGCTCTACCAGGCGCCGCCCTTCACCCGGGACGAGATCCTGGCGGAGTACACGAATTTCGCCTCGAGGTTGGAGCGCTTCATCCGCGACCCCTTCCCCCTCGTGCAGACGGCGGTGGGAGCCGGTGAGCGCGTGATTCTGGAGGGAGCGCAGGGCACCATGCTGGACCTCGACCTCGGCACCTATCCCTACGTGACGAGCTCCTACCCATCCTCCGGGGGGGCGCTGGCTGGTGCGGGGCTCGGGCCCCGGCACGTCACCACCACGCTCGGCGTCTTCAAGGCCTACACGACCAGGGTGGGCTACGGGCCCTTCCCGACCGAGCTGGATGACTCGCTGGGAGAGTACCTCAGAGAGCGCGGCTCCGAGTATGGCACCACGACCGGAAGGCCCCGGCGGGTGGGCTGGTTCGATGCCGCGGTGGCCCGCTACGCGGTGGGCGTCAACGGCATCGACTCGATCGCGCTCACCAAGCTGGATGTCCTCGACGAACTGGAGGTCGTCCGCATCTGCACCGGGTACTCCAGCAAGGGCAAGGCGGAGGACCACCCCATGGCCAACATCTCTCACCTCAAGCACGTCGAGCCCCAATTCGAGGAGCTTCCCGGCTGGAGGCAGAGCACCAAGGATGCACGTCAGTTCGAGGATCTGCCCGAGGCGGCACGCCGGTACGTGGAGCGCCTGGGGGAGCTGGCCGGAGCCCCGGTCGATCTGATATCGGTCGGACCCGGCCGGGAGGAGACGATCAGGCGCAGGGCCAACTGGTGAGGCTCCTCAGTCAAAGGAAGGTCGCCGGCTCGGGACTGCTGGTGGCGGCAATCCTGATGGTGGGCCTGCTGGCGCAGCCCGCCCGGGCCCAGGCGCCGGGCTGGAGCGCTCTGGCGGGGCCGCGGTTCCCGGCCGCCGAGCACGCCGTGGTCTGGCAGCTGGCGGCGGACCCCGGGCAGCCGTCGGTGATCCTGGCCGCCACCAGCAAGGGGGTGTTCCGCAGCTCCGACAGCGGGCAGACCTGGAGCGCGACCTCCATCACGACCTGGACCTGGACTGTGGCCTTCTCCAGCGGCGGCGCGGCCGTCTACGCCGGCACCGGGAAGGCCGGGGTCTACCGCAGCACCGACGCCGGCGTGTCCTGGAGCAAAGACGACGCCGGGCTTAACAACCAGGACGTGCGAGCGATCGCGGTCGCCCCCAACGCGGTGGTGCTGGGCACCAACTCCGGCGTTTACCTGGGAGGCACGGGGGTGGGATGGGAGCCGGCCGGGCTCCAGGGCACCAGCATCAGCTCGGTCGCGGTCACGGTCGACAGCCCCTTGGGCGTGCTGGCCGGGTCCGACAGCACGGTCGCCACCTCCAACCTCTTCGTCAACCTGGCGGTCGGGCAGGCCACCTCATGGCAGGCGGTGGCAGGGGCAGACCCTCAGGGTTCACCGGTCTTCGCCATCGGAGCCGGACCTCTGGCCCGAGGCGCGGCCCATCCGCCGATTCTGGTCGGCAACCTGAAGGGGCTCTTCCTCAGCACCAACGGGGGCGCCGCATGGCGGCAGGTCAACCTGAGCCAGGGCGCGCTGTGGAGCGTCAACGCGATCGCCTTCGACCCCGAGAACCCGGCGGTCGTGTACGTAGGGGGGGATAACGGGGGCAGCAGCGGTGGCGGGCTCCAGCGCAGCACCAACGGCGGGAGCAGCTGGCAGGTGTGGCAGGCGGGACTACCCGCCGCCGACGTGACGGGCCTCCAGGTCGAACCCACCAGTCCGCTGACCGTGCTGGCGGCGCTCTGGAACGGCGCGACGCGGGAGCCGGCCACCGCCAAATTGGTGGACACCTCCGCGCCCGGCCCGACCCCGCTCCAGGCGGTCGGGGCCACCAGCCCGATTCCCATAAGCCCACCGCCTACGGTCGCGCCCACCCCCAGCCCACGCCCATCCTCCGGCCACGGCCGTCGAGGGGGGTTCTCCATGCCTCTTTGGGGGCCGCCGCTGCTGGCTGCCTTCCTGGTGATCCTTGTGGTGGGTATCTTTATGGGACTCAGGCGCCGGCGGGACCGGCTTGATGCGGAGGCTCCACCGTGACCCCAGACTTCAATCAGGACACCGCCGAGGCCAGGCTGGCCGCCATGGGTTTGACCATGCCGCCGCCTCCGCAACCGGTCGCCAAGTACCAGCCCCACATGACGGCCGGAAGCTTGGTGGTCACCTCGGGTGTCCTACCCATGCAGGAGGGCCGGGTCATCACCGGCAGGCTGGGGGAGTCGATGACGGTGGAGGCCGGGGTGGCCGCCGCTCGCCAGGCGGCGCTGTCGGCGCTGTCCTCCCTGGCGGCCGCTTCGGGCGGTCTCCAGGCCATCGCTTCCCTGGTCAGCCTCACGGTCTACGTCCGCTGCGCGCCCGACTTCGCGCGCCAGCCCGAGATAGCCGACGGCGCCTCGGAGCTCTTGCTCCAGGTCCTGGGGTCGGCCGGGCAGCACGCCAGGGTCGCCGTGGGGGTGGCGGAGCTGCCCCTGGAGGCGTGCCTCGAGGTGCAGCTGATGGGTGTGCGCCGAACCTGAGTTCGGTTTCGCCGCCGGTGGCCGTGCTCCGGTATCGTTCCTCGTCCCATGCCTGCATCAGCCGCCTCCCGCGCGGACCTCGCGATCGACATCGACGGGCTGCGCCGCACCTACCGCACCACCACCGGGACGCTGCGCCGGCGGCGCCTGGAGGTGGAGGCGGTCCGAGGCATCTCGCTCAGGGTGGGGCGGGGGGAGCTCTTCGGGCTGCTGGGCCCCAACGGGGCTGGCAAGACGACCACCATCAGGGTCCTGTGCACCCTGTTGCTCCCCACCTCCGGCACGGTCCGGGTCCTCGGCCACGACGTGGTCCAGGACGCCCGTGAGGTGCGGCGGCAGATCGGGTACGTGTTCGGTGGCGACAGGGGCCTCTACGATCGCCTCTCGGCCCTCGACAACCTCCGCTACTTCGCCGAGCTCTACGCCCTCGAGCCCAGCCACCTGCGCAGCCGCATCGGCGAGGTGCTGGAGCTGGTGGGGCTGGCGGGCCGCGAGCGCGAGCGGGTGGAGGGCTTCTCCAGGGGCATGCGCCAGCGGCTGCACCTGGCCCGCGGCCTGCTCCACGACCCACCGGTGCTGTTCTTCGACGAGCCCACGATCGGCGTGGACCCGGTCGGGGCCAGGGAGGTCAGGCAGCTGATAGGCGAGCTGGCCAAACAGGGCAAGACGATCCTCCTGACCACTCACTACATGTTCGAGGCGGACAGCCTCTGCGATCGGATCGCGGTCATCTCCAAGGGCCGAATCGTCGCCGAGGGCACGCCGCGCGATCTGAAGGCGGCGGCCTCCGACCGGACCGTGGTGGAGGTGGAGGCGTACGGTGTCGACGAGGCGGTCCTGGGTCGGATGCGAGCTCTGCCGGGGGTGGAGTCGGTCGCCATGGAGGTGCGCGACCAGGCCCAGCTGCTGCTGGTGCAGGCCCTTGAGTCCGACCAGCTGACGGCCCGGCTGCTGCAGCTGTTGGAGGGGATCCGGGTGGCGCGGATTGCCACCCGGGAGCCGACCCTGGAGGACGCCTACGTAGCCCTGGTGACCGCGCCGTGAGCGCCCTGGCTCAGCTGGGCCGGCCGGTGTTCCGCTCCGGGCCGGAGCCGTTCCGCTGGCCCAGGATGCTGCTCACCGGTTGGTTCTATCAGCTGAAGATGCAGGCCCAGTCCGGCTTCATGGTCATGACCGCCCTCATCCAGCCGCTCATCTTCGCCAGCATCG
This sequence comes from bacterium, assembly GCA_021795235.1. Classification (GTDB taxonomy): domain Bacteria; phylum Chloroflexota; class Dormibacteria; order Aeolococcales; family Bog-877; genus AG-12. The sequence goes on along the minus strand of JAJYPP010000025.1, from coordinate 7,642 downwards.
CAATGGCCGACCAGCAGGCCGGAGCGCGCACCCTGCCCCTGCTCTACTACGCCCTCGGCGCGGGGATCATGGGGATCTGGTCCACGGTGGTGTTCGGCTGCGGCGGGGTCATCTCCTGGCAGCGCCACCAGGGAATGCTGGAGCCTTTGGTGATGGCCCCAGCTCCATTCGTGCTCATCCTGCTGGGGATAACTCTGGGCACGGCCACGGTCGGGCTGTACTCGATGGGGGCGACCCTGCTCTGGGGCTGGCTGGTCTTCGGGGCGCATCTCCACTTCGCCAACCCCGCCCTTTTCGTTGTGGGGGTGGTGGAGACGGTAGTGAGCCTGGGGTTGCTGGGTCTGGTCATGGGCTCCAGCTTCGTCCTCTACCGCAACTCCAACGCCATCTCCAACATGCTGGAGTACCCGGTCTGGCTGATCACGGGGCTGCTGGTGCCGCTCTCCCTGCTCCCGGGCTGGACCCATCCCCTGGCCTACGTGCTGGCTCCGACCTGGGGGGTCGAGGCGCTGCGGGCGGCGGCCCTGGGCGGCGACGCCGGTCGGCCCATCCTCTGGTGTCTGGTAGCTTCTGTCGGCTACCTGATGCTGGGAATCTGGCTGGTCCACGTGGTCGAGGGCAAGGCCCGCCGCCACGCCACCTTGAACTTCCAATGACCACCTCGGCGCTGCCCGCGATGAGCCACCGGGGGCACTTCTGGCGGGTCTTCTTCATCGGCGGCCTGATCTCCTATCGGGCGCTCTTCTACTGGATCTCGCCGTGGCAGTACATCCCCACCATGCTGGCGGCACCGCTCTTTCAGATCCTCTTCTTCGTGTACCTGGGCCGGGCCGCCGGGGTCGGGTCGACCAGCTTCTTCGTGGTCGGCAACTCCATCCAGATCTGCAGCATGGCCGGGATCTACGGCATGACCATGGCGATCGCCAACGAGCGCAACTTTCAGACCCTGAGCCCCATCCTGGCGACCCCCAGCAACCGCCTCGCCCTCTTTCTGGGGCGCGGGCTGCCGGTCCTGATCAGCTCCCTGCAAACCTGCCTGTTCGGCTTTCTGGCCTCGGCTCTGTTGCTGGGATTCCGGCCCTCGCCCGCCGAGATTCCCGGGCTCGCGCTGGCGGTGGTGGTCACCGCCGCGTCCTGCACCGGGTTCGGCATGGCGCTGGGCTCGGTGGGGCTTAGGGTGCGCGATGTCTTCCTCATCTCCAACATCGCCTACTTCCTGATGCTGCTGGTCTGCGGGGTCGAGGTCCCGCTGCGGCAGCTGCCGCTCTTTGTGCGCGCCCTGGGGCAGATCCTGCCGCTGACCCATGGGATAGAGGCGGGCAGGACGCTGGCGGCGGGGGGTGCCTTCGGGGCAGCCCTCCCGGACATCCTGCTGGAGCTCCTGATCGGGGCGGTCTGGGCCACCGTCGCCTACCTGTTGTTCGCCCACTTCGAGCGGGCGGGGCGGCGCAGCGGGGCCTTCGACCGGCTCTGATCCAAGAGTCGGCGGCGCGCCCTCTCCGGCGCGCGCGGTGCCGAGACCCCGGTGACGGGACGAGCTGACCAGGCGGCAGATTTCTTGACCCCTCCCCACGGATAAATCCGGGGGATTCCCGTCTCGCCTCGGCTGTCTCGTGGGCGGCTTTCACCGTCCCCGCCGTAGGCCGGGGTTGTACCGGGTTGAAGCCGACCCACTCTGTCCGGGAGCCCCGCTTCCGGTACCGCCGCACAGCAGCTGACTCGTGGGTTCCATGCCGCTCGATGCCGACCTACCCCGAAGTCCTAGGGCTGGAGCCGTGCTCCGCATCGAGCTTTCATTCGAGAGCATGTCCCGGACGTGATCGGACTCCCCGGAGCGAGAGCTGTCCTCGTCCTCACGGGTGACCTCATGCTGTGCCCACCCCCGCGTTGGCCGATACTGGCCAACAGCGCGCTCAACTGCTCGCAACCCGCCAGGCCGTTCCGAGTCCCCGCCCCACCACTCCTCCGGGGCAGGCGTTCAGTCAGGCAGACTCCCGGTGAGTGATGCCACGTCCACTATCGCCCTCACGTCCTCGCGTCCCGGGGCCAGGGCCAGCAGCTGCCGGTAGACCATCAGAGCATCGCCATCGGCGCCTCGCACCCGCATCACACGTGCCAAGAACTCGAGCCAGATCGGGGCGAGGCGTGGATCTCTCTCCTCTTCCTCCAGGTCGATCCGCGCCGGCGCATAGAGGATCGCCCGGCTCGGAGCCCGACGTGGCTCCCTCCAAGCCAGGGCCATTTCGGCAAGCTGGCGGCAGGCCGGCTCGCAGGGCGGAGATGCCAACACCGCGCTGGTGAGGCAGACGGTCGCCAGATCATCCTCTGCAGCCTGGCGGCACGCGTCTCCAGCGCTGCAGGCCAGCTCCGCGGAAGCCTCGCCTGGAAGAGACTCGGTCAAGCGCACCACGATTGCCGTCGCGTCGGTCAGCTTACGGGCCTGGATCAGCTCCGAGACCCGCTCGGTTGCCGACCCGAGGTCCCAGGGAGCCGACCGCTTGGCGGCGGCGCGGACCGCCTTCCGAGCCAGGCCCCGGTCGGACACCGCTCGCCGCTGACTGAGGGCCTGGGCCACGATCTCCGCCACCAGGGCGGGCATTTCGAGAAGGCGCTCCTGCATCAGTTGCTGCCGATCCTTAACTTGGCGCGCGCGCTCTTGGAGCAGGAACTGGCGCTCCTGCTCTTGGCGAGCGCGCTCCTCGGCCGCTCTCGGAGAGATCCTCTCCTTCCATCCCGAGCCGACGCTGACGTTCGCGGCGGCGGGAATGCTCGCACCCGACCCTGCGGCGGCGGGCGCTTGCCCGGCATGCCGCTCCACCACCCGGGGAACCGCGGTACCGGATGTCGGAGGCGGCGGCACCGCGAACTTGGCCGCCCCGGCTTGAGCAGGCAACGCCACTGCGGCCCCGGCCTGGCTCGAGGTGGGAATGGTTGGGGTTGCGGAGGATGGCGGGCTTGCCACCCAGCTGGCCATCACCGCGGGCGGCCGTTCGGCAGCAGGCTCGACGGGCCGGGGCCTGGCGGCGGCTGGGTTCGGGCCTGGGCTGCCAGTGTTGCCCGCCACCTGCGGAGTGGGAGATACGGCCCGGGGCCCGGGGTTCTGGGCAACTGGCGCCGCGGCCTGGGGCTGGCCGCCGGCCCCAGCGGTCGCTTCCCTCAACAGCCGCGCCGTGCGCAACTCCTCCTCGGTCGCGAGGAGAAACAACATTTCGTAAATGGGCCGGCCCATCCGGTGAAGCAGGTCGGCGGCCTGGTTCGGAAAACCAGCGTCATGCACTCGCTTGGCGATCACCCGCGCCACCTGAGTGAGCCGCTCCTCGGTGATCTGGAGCCCGCTGAGCAGGCCCACCTCCTGCTGAATGACAGCCGGAAGTTCCGGGATGTCAGGGGCCGTCTGCCGAGCCAAGTGGACCCAGGCCTGAGCCAGGTCGGCGAGTCCTGGAGTTCTGGGACTCCTGGCCCTGAAGGAACCGCCGTCGACTGCCATCAGCTCGCCAGTCTGGCCCATACGCTCAGCGATTGCGTCGCGCCGGAACATCAAATCGGTAACAACGCATCGCCAGGGCCGCGCGCTTCTTGGCAGGAAGTCATGCCTGGCCGGAGGCCGCTGGGTCGCGAGAGCATGGACGGGCGCCAGGGGACCGCCCCGGTCGAGCTGGGCCGCTTGCCGTGAACAGCTCACAAACCGAGCATGCTGAGAGGGCGCTTGATCGCGGGGAGTTGCCGGCCCGGGTGGCACTGCCGGACCCCTCGCCCACGCTGGAGGGAGCACCCTCGATCTGCACGTGGCACTCCGCCCAGCGGGGAACTGAGGCGAAGCTCCAGCTCAGCTGATCTGGGCGCGCACGACCGGGCATATCCCTCGCGGCGCCTGGCGAAAGCGCAGGGTGGAGCCGGTAAGACGGCGGTGCTGGGCGTTGCCAGCCGGTCCCCCCCAAGCCCCAGCGGCGCGGACCCGTCGAGACCTGACATCATCTGGTTCATGTCAGCGGAGATGCCGACCATCCTTGCCACCAGCGGGGGCCTGTTCCCTGATCCCCGGACGCTCGTGCGGCCCGGGCCGCTGCTCGACTACGCCGTGGAGCTGGCCCAGCCGAAGGCCACGCCGAGGTTGTGCTTCATCAACACGGCCGGTGGCGACCAGGCGTGGTGGAACGCGACCATGCACGCCGCCTACTACGAGCGGGACCTGGTGGTGTCGTGCCTCAATCTGTTCCCCATGCCGAACCTGACCGATGCCGCTGCCCACCTTCTCGCCCAGGACGCGGTGTGGGTCGGAGGCGGGAGCACGGCGAACCTGCTCGTCTTGTGGCGGCTTCACGGCCTCGACCGGATCCTGCGGGACTGCTGGGAGGCGGGCGTGGTGCTGGCTGGGGTGTCGGCCGGCTCCATCTGCTGGCACGTTGGCGGCACCACCGATTCCTTTGGACCCGAGTTACGCCCTGTCACCGACGCCCTCGGGTTCCTGCCGTTCTCCAACGCCGTCCACTACGACGCCGAGGAGCAACGGCGGCCTCTCTTCCACCGGCTGGTGGCTGAGGGCGTCTTGCCAGCAGGTTACGCGACCGACAACGGCGCGGGTCTGGTCTACCGGGGAACTGAGATGGTGGAGGCGGTGACCGAGGTGGCTGGCCCTGGCGCCTATCACGTTCGGCGCGGCCCGGACGGTCAGGTCGAGGAGACTAGGATCGAACCGCGTCTCCTCCCCGGTGTGGTCTGAACGATTCCAGGATCTCTCGGTGCGCCATGAACGTGGGAGGACAACCCAACGAGTAGGTGAGCCCCCTCGTCCGATGCGCCTCCGAAAGCGCCGCTCCCTCTCCGCGACCGCAACTCCGACGCCATCTGCAACATGCTGGAGTGTCCCGTCTGGCTGATGACGGGGGCTGCTCGTGCCGCTCTCCCTGCTCCTGGGCTGGACCCGTCCCCCTCCGGGCCCGCGTGCGACGGGGGGGAGGCGCTCCGGGCGGCGGCCCTGGGCGGCGCCACCCGTTGTCGGGGTTGGCTCCGTCAGCCGGGATCTCCTGCTGGCCAGGCCATGGCGCTTGCCGACCGCCCGCTTTGAGGTGCCGCGCTGGGCTCTGGCCAGCTGCGTGGCCGTCTCCACCAGCTGTTCCCGGCAGCGAGCCAACGAGAACTTGGTGGCCTCGACCGCCGAGTCCTGGGCGCCCCTGGCCGCCACCAGCATCGAAGTGGCCTCCCGCTGGGACCAGCCGCGGACGATCAGCTCACTCCTGACCCCGCCCTGGCCCTGTGTGAACCACGGCTCGCCCCGGATCACCACCCGCCGGTAAACCTCACGCATGGCGGTGGACCACTCCTCCCCCAAAGCCCAGAGCAGCGGGAAGATCCCGGGGTCCGCGACCCGCGCCTCCGCCGTGACCTCGTCACTCACGCTGCTTCAGTCCGCCCGGAACACGGGTTTGGGGGTCGGGCTTAGCGATGACCACATAGGCGCTCCGGGAAGCTGATCATCACCGAGAGCATGTCCCGAACCTGATCGGACTCCCCGGAGCGAGAGCTGTCCTCGTCCTCACCGGTGACCTCATGCTGTGCCCACCTGCGCGTTGGCCGATAGTGGCCAACAGCGCGCTCAACTACTCGCGACCCGTGCGGACGACCTCCATGCCGACTCGTTCGGCGGCTGCGCAGAGGTCCCCGTCGCCGGCCACGAACACGAACGCATCGTCGCCTCGGGAGAGCTCGGCCGCAGCCAGGTGGATCGAGTCGTAGCCGCGGAGGGCGTGCTCCTCAGCGAGCGCGCCGGCGCGTCGCACCAACCGGTCGGAGATTTCAACGAGGTGAAGCTCCTCGTAGTGACCTACGAGTTGGCCGATGGCGTCTCCCAGCCGATCGGCTGGGAGACGGCCGAGGCGAGCAGCCGCCGCCAGTGCTGCATGGCACTCGGCGTAGACGACTCTCGCGCTCGTGACGCGCTCAGCGTCCCGCCACAGACGTTTGGCATCATCCGAGCCCGCCTCCTCAACGATCAGGGGCACGATCGCCGAAGTGTCGAAATAGGCGGTCGTCATCCGCGCTGTTCAGTGACCAGCGGACTTACCGCCTCGGAGGTCGGGATACCCCGAGACGGCAGAGGGCGTCTCGCCTTCATCGGTGGGGCCACTAGCCCTTCAGCGACGAGCCGGTCGAGCATACTGGGCTTCCGCTCACGATTCGCCATCGGCACGATCCTCGCAATCTCGCGGCCGTGATCGGTCACGACGACCTCGTCACCAGCATGGACCCGCACCAAGTACCGACTCAGGCTGTTCCGCAGTTCACGTACCCCGACCTTCATGACCGCCTCCTATAGCGCCACAACTCCGCCAATTGTAGCCACAAGTCAAGCCTTCATGCAACCGTGCTCATCAGCGCCCACCATTCCTACTGAATGCCCACGAGTGACACCTGGCCGGGACGGACGGTCTTCCCTGGCCTGGAGCGCTGCCTTGGCGCCTTGGCCGCTTCGGGTCTTGCACTCGCCGGGGACCGCGGTGGAACACGACGGACGCCCTCGCGCCTTCGGCCCTGGCAGAGCTCCTAGCAGCGGTCACCCGCCTGGGCGGCGCTCGACCCCTGAGTAGCTCTCCGCACCAGCAGGTTGCCCCGCCGCTTCGATCCTCCGGTTGGATGCGGTCACACCTGGACTTGCCTGGGTCCTGCGCCGGGCGGAATGCCCGAGTGCTCTGCGGCCGAGCACGACGGCCGCCGCCGTGTGCCCGCCGACGCGGCCCGTTCCCTTTCGGCGGCCCGCAGTCCGACTCGTTCCTCGGCCGAGACGATCGGGAGCGCGAGCCTTCTCGCGGTCTGCTCGATCTCCTCTCCCAGGGCGCCCAGGCGGGCCCTCCTGGCGAGGTCGTCTCGGGCGGCCAAGAGGTGCTGGAGCCGGGAGCGCTTCATGGCATGCTCCGACGCCGAGCGATAGCCGAAGTCGAGGTGCTGGGGCTTGCGGCCCTCGGCTTTGGCCCACTTCTGCTCCCGCGCCAGGACCGCCTCCCGCTCAGCTCCCGAGTGGATCGGGCGCCCCAGCTTCTCAGATATGGCGCGGACCGCCTTCTCCAGCTCCGCCAGATGGCGCTGCTGGTTGCGACAGGCGGTGTCGTAGGCGGCGTTGGACGCCTTGCTGAGGGTGCCGGCTCAGCGCGAGGATGACTCTCGGGCGATGCCCCGCTTGCGCTTGGCCCAGGTATCGGCCGAGTGCAGCCCGCCATCGGCCACCCGGGCCTTCAGGTCGGAGCCGGCCAGGTGCGCCAGCTGCCGGCCCAGGGAGTTGATCACCGCCTGGTCCGCAGCCGAGACCCGCAGTCTGGTGCGCATGGACATCGATGTCGCGGCGGGCGCCTCCTCGGTGCCCGCGACCGGATGGCGGAGCCGCCTGGTCATCGCTTCGGCTGTCGCGAATGGGTCATCGGGACCCCCAGGGCGGTCGGCCCCACATCATGCTTGGCACAGTTCAGGGCCTTCAGAGCCCGGTTTCTTGCCGAGCGCCTGCCGTACAAATGGGCGCAGAAGCCAGTCAGCACCTCCACCATGTCCCGGACCAGGTCGTCCTCCACCTCACCCGAGTCCAGCACCACCAGCCGGCGCCCATGGGCGAGCAGGGATGCCTCGACCAGCTCCGCGTTCATCCGGGCCAGGCGGT